>NZ_JCAIOM010000008.1:26036-227134 GCF_059587025.1 Chryseobacterium sp. DZ-32 | reverse complement strand
TCAGAATAGGAAAATTCCTACTCTGATTTAAGTATATTTGAAATATTAAACTAGTCAACCTTTTTCAGGACTAGTCAACATTTATGTTTGATTAGGTGGAAGATGATAGGTAATAGATGGCAGTAAATGTATGAACGCTGATCATATATATGATTTAGATTTTAGCTCCTCCGGTCTTTTTTAAATGGCTGGGCTAAGGTCTACCCTATTGAATTGTAATAACATCTTTACTTTTATCTTTTTACTTTTATCTTTTTACTTTTATCTTTAAATAAAAAAAATTATGGACACCGATTTCTCAGATAACTTTAAGGTAAACGGAAAATTTTCGATAAAAAAGGCATCAACATCTTATAATGGAAAGCTCACTAAAGAAGAAGGAGAGCAAATGCTGATTCAGGAGAAGGAAAAACTTCGTGAGCTGCAGGAAAAATTATATGCTGACGGAAGCCAGTCCTTGCTGGTGGTATTACAGGCTATGAATGCAGCAGGGAAAGACAGTATGATTGAGCATGTTTTCGGAGGAGTAAATCCTCAGGGATGTAATGTAACCAGTTTTAAAACACCCAGCTCGAAAGAATATTCTCATGATTTTTTATGGAGGCATTATCTTGCACTGCCACAGAAAGGAATGATCGGGATTTTCAACCGTTCTCATTATGAAAGTGTTTTGGTTTGTAAAGTACATCCTGAATATAATCTGAGTGAAAAGACATGGTCTTCCGTAAAAGATTTTGACAGCAAATTCTGGGAAAACAGGTATGAGAGCATCCGCAATTTTGAAAAGCACCTTTCACAGAATGGAACTACTATTGTGAAGATATTTTTACATGTTTCTAAGGATGAACAGAAACAAAGACTTCTGGACAGAATTGATGAACAGGAAAAAAACTGGAAATTCTCTGCCGGAGATCTTCCTGAAAGAGCGTTGTTTGGCCAATATATGGAAGCTTATGAGGAAGCCATCAATGAAACATCAAAAGATTATGCTCCATGGTATGTAATCCCGGCAGACAGTAAATGGTTTGCAAGAGTAGCAGCTATTCAGATTATTATTGATACCCTGGAGAAAATGAATCTCAAATATCCTACTCTTTCCGATAAGGACAGACAGGAATTACAGGAATCCAAAAGACAATTGGAAAGTGAATAAAATAGGGTTGGATGATGGAAGCGTGAAGACGGAGATTTAAAATCATTACGTTTTGAGAAACTTCATTCTTCAAGCCTATGACTTCCAGCTTAAAAAAAACCACGAGAAAATCTGTAAGCCGGATTCTGTACTTCCGAAGAAGTGCCTGTTATTTATCTACGTATTACATTGCTGCAATACTTGAGCTGATTACCCCTCGGCTTTCAGGACGAGCCGCCCCTATTTTCATTGCTGAAAAGAACCGATATACTTATCATTGCACCGCAAAGAGTTTACCTGGTTTCACTACAGCCGAACTGTACCTGCTTTCTGTTGCACTTGTCCTACCCTCACGGGTGACGGATGTTATCCGCTTTGCTGCTCTATGGTGTCCGGACTTTCCTACCTCCTGTAAACAGGAAATCAACAAGCCGATTTTCTCGCAGATGCAAAGGTACACAAATTTTGTGGTAAAAAGGCAAAACGGTAAAATGGCTAAATGGTGTTAGTGCTGCGTAAACGATATGGATGTATCAATATTATTCTTGCATTTTTTTACCTTTTTACTATTTTACATGATAATTTTCCCCTAATTACCAGTTTATTATTATCTTCGTGCCATTATATATCTATGGATTCCAGAGAAAAAGAATTTGCGCAGCTTATCAAAGATAATCAGGGACTGATTATTAAAGTATCGCGTTTGTATACCAATTCTCTGGAAGATGAAGAGGATCTTTTCCAGGAAATCGTGTTACAGCTCTGGAGAAGTTATGATTCTTTCAAAGGAAACTCTAAAATTTCCACATGGATGTACCGTGTAGCGCTCAATACAGCCATTACCCTCTTTAGAAAAAAAAGCAAAAGCCTTCCTACCAATGAGCTTGATATCAACCACAGAGATTTTGTGGAAGATGATGACGAAAAACAACAGCAGGTATCACTTTTGTATACGGTAATCAAGACTCTTCCTAATGTAGAAAGAGCCATTGTCATGATGTATCTTGACGATCTGCCTTACAAGGACATTGCAGAAAACCTCGGAATCACTGAAGTTAATGCACGTGTAAAAATGAACAGATTAAAGAAAACCCTTAAAGAACAGATGGAAAAATATGCCTGAATTTGATTTAGATAGCTTTAAGAAAACATGGCAGGAACAACCTGTCCAGCCTAAATATGACAACAAGGAGATTCTTCAGATGTTGAATAGAAAATCACGTAATTATGTGAAGTATATTTTCTGGATCAGCGTTATTGAATTCCTGTTCTTTTCTGTATTTGGGTTGTTCTACTTTTTTCAGGAAGAAGAGTCGGAAAGTTTTCGTAAAATGCTGACAAGATTGGGTGCGCAGGAAGCTCCTGAAGTAGAAAGCAACTTCGGCCATGCCTATCTGGCTATAAAAATCTTAAGCTTGTTGATTACAGCTTATTTCGTCTTGAAATTCTATCAGAATTACCGGAAAATAAAGATCGAGGAAAATCTGAAAGGGCTTATCACACGAATCATCAAGTTCAAAAGAACGGTGAATGCCTTTATTCTGATCAGCATTGTATTGCTGCTGCTATTCACTTTTGTGCTGATCGCTTTTATATTATATATATTAGATTCCCAGAATATACAGCCTACCAGCTCCAGTCTCACCATCATTATTGTTGGAATTACTGTCAGCACACTACTGGCAATCTCTATGATCTGGGTTTATTACAGACTGGTATATGGTACTATTATTAAAAAGCTTGATAAAAATCTGAAGCAGCTTAAAGAGATAGATTCTCAGGAAAATTAATATACATAGGCATAGTTCGGGATATAATCATTAATTTTATTCCACCAAATCTTAAACTATGCCCTTATCTTATGTGTATGGAACTTCTGACGTTTCATTATTAGGACAGACCATCGGAGCCAATCTTAAAAGTACTGTCGAAAAATACCCTCACCAGGAAGCACTTGTCTGCGTTCATCAGAATTACAGAGCGACTTATCAGGAATTTTACAATCAGACCACAGCTGTTGCAAAAGCTTTATTGTTTTTAGGAGCAAAAGCAGGTGACAGAATCGGGATCTGGTCTTCCAACCGTTATGAGTGGGTACTTTTACAGTATGCCACTGCCAGGATAGGAACTATTTTAGTGAATATCAATCCGGCTTACAGAACTCATGAACTGACCTATGTACTCAATCAGTCCGAAGTTCGTTTTATTTTTTCTTCTTTAAGCTTTAAAACCAGCAATTATAAAGAAATGGTTGAATATGCAAAAGAAGTTTGTCCAACCCTGGAGCATGAAATATTCTTTGATGAAAACTGGGAATATTTTGTGAATAACGGCCAGGAAATTTCAGACGAAGTACTTCACAGTTTTGAAGAACATGTACAGTTTGACGATCCTGTTAATATCCAATATACTTCCGGAACAACCGGTTTCCCGAAAGGGGTCACACTTTCTCATCATAACATTCTCAATAACGGTTATTTTATCGGGATCAGATTAAAATATACTGAGAAAGACCGCGTCTGCATTCCGGTACCCTTTTACCACTGCTTTGGGATGGTTATCGGAAATATGTGCTGCACAGCTCACGGAGCCTGTATGGTAATTCCGAATGACAGCTTTGATCCGGAGATTACTTTAAAAGCTGTTTCAGACGAAAAATGCACTTCTTTGTATGGCGTGCCGACCATGTTTATTGCGGAACTGGCAGTAAAAGATTTTGACAGCTATGATTTTTCAAGTTTAAGGACCGGTGTTATGGCTGGTTCCGTATGCCCTCCGGAGATTATGAAAAAAGTGGAAAGCCTGATGAATATTAAAGAAATGAGCATCTGCTATGGGATGACGGAAACTTCACCAGTATCTACTCAGACTTTAATAGGAACACCGCTGGAAAAGCAGGTCAGCACTGTAGGAACCGTTCAGGATCACCTTGAGATCAAAATCATTGATGAAAACGGAAGGACTTTAAAACGTGGAGAGCATGGAGAACTTTGCACCAGAGGATATTCTGTCATGCTGAAATACTGGAATGATCCTGAAAATACAAAGAAAGTACTGGATGATGCCCGCTGGATGCATACCGGAGATATGGCCGTAATGGACCAAGATGGTTATATTACTATTTCTGGAAGAATAAAAGACCTCATCATCCGTGGCGGAGAAAATATTTCGCCTAAAGAAATTGAAGACTTTTTATATACGTATACCAACATTCTGGATGTTCAGATCATTGGTGTTCCGAGTGAGAAATTCGGGGAAGAAGTAATGGCCTGGATAAAGGTGAGAAAAGGATTTACCATCACGGCAGAAGAACTTCAGGAATACTGCAAAGGAAGGATAGCCCACTATAAAGTTCCGAAATACTGGAAATTTGTAGATGAATTCCCAATGACCATTTCCGGAAAAATAAGAAAGGTGGAAATGAGGGAAATTTCAATGAGAGAGCTGGGGCTGGAACATGTAAAGCAGGGCTAAAATTAAAAAACAAAAAGCATTTCAGACTGAAATGCTTTTTTTATATTTTAAAGTTCTTTTCTTAATCTTGCGACAGGAATATTGAGCTGTTCACGATATTTTGCAATCGTTCTTCTGGCAATATTATAGCCCTGCTCTTTCAGGATCACCACCAATGCATCATCTGTAAGCGGCTTTCTTTTATTTTCTTTACTGATCACTTCCTGAAGATGGGTTTTGATCTCCTTGGTAGAAACTTCTTCTCCATCGTCATTGGTTAAGCTGTCTGAGAACAGATCTTTAAGGTATACAATCCCGTTAGGCGTATCAGCATATTTGCTTTTTACCACCCTTGAAATGGTAGAGATATCAAAACCTGTAATATCAGCAACATCTTTTAAGATCATCGGTTTCAGGGACTTTTCGTCACCTGTAATGAAATAATCCTTCTGGAACTTTACAATCGCTGTAATCGTTTGTAATAAGGTATTCTGACGTTGATTAATCGCATCAATATACCATTTTGCAGCATCCAGTTTTTGCTTGATAAATAAAGCAGCCTGCTTGTGTTCTGATGAGTTTTTATCATGGGAATAGGTTGTCAGGATATCTTTATATTCTTCAGACACTCTTAAAGTAGGCGCATTTTTGCTGTTCAGCATAGGAATTACCTGCCCATCTTTCACCTGAATCACAAAATCCGGAATAATTTCCTGATTGATCGTAATCGTCTGGGTATCAAAGTTTCCTCCAACTTTCGGAGATAATTTTGAAATTTCATCCAGCGCATCTTTCAGATCATCTTCTTCAATATCATATTTCTGAATGATCTTGTTATAATGCTTATTGGTTAAAGCTTCAAACTGATGTCTTAAGATATTGGCAGCCAAAGAAACAGCTTTATCAGAGCTTACTTTCTTTTCGATCTGCAGTAAAAGACACTCCTGAAGACCTCTTGCTCCTACTCCCGGCGGATCCAGTTTCTGAACATAATTTTCAAGGATATCCTCCACTCTTTCTTTCGTGGTATAGATTCCCTGTGAGAAAGCAAGATCGTCAACGATAGATTTGATCTCTCTTCTCAGATATCCGTCTGTATCTAAATTTCCGATAAGGTATTCTGCAATCTTCAGATCTTCCTCACCGATATTCACCAGGTGAATCTGTTCTGTAAGATAATCATATAAGGACTGTCCTTCCGTTAAAAGACTCTCATTATCAAATTCTTCATCATCCGGAGAATAGTTGCTGGATGCGGTTTTATAGCTAGGTTCATCGTCATAGATATATTCGTTGACGTCGAAATCTGTTTCAATGCTGTCTGTACCCTCATCCTGATAAGCGTCTTCAAGGGAAGAATAGTCATCTTCCTTAGAATCTTCTTTTGCAATTTCCAAAGCTGGGTTTTCTTCCAACTCTCTCTCCAACTCCTCTTCAAATTCAAGAGTATGAAGCTGAATAAGCTTCATCAACTGAATCTGCTGAGGGGCCAGCTTCTGTCCTAATTTGAGTTGTAAGTGTTGTTTAAGCATATTCTTATTTGGCGTTTTAACATAACATATTCTACGAATTTAATAAATTTATTTGATAAAAAACATATTTAGCATGATTTTTGCATTACTTGTCCTAATATAATAAACTATTAAAGAATAAAAAAAGCCTTAACTTGTGATTAAGGCTTTTTTTATTGTTCTAGAATTCAGCACTTTTCGGTGTTCTAGGGAAAGGAATTACGTCTCTGATATTCGTCATTCCTGTTACGAAAAGAACCAATCTTTCCAATCCTAAACCAAAGCCTGCATGCGGCACAGAACCGAATTTTCTGGTATCAAGATACCACCAAAGTTCATGCTCGTCTACGTGCATATCTGCCATTTTCTGTTTTAAGACATCTAATCTTGCCTCTCTCTCAGATCCTCCGATGATTTCACCGATACCAGGGAAAAGAACGTCCATAGCGGCAACGGTTTTGTTGTCATCATTCAGTTTCATATAGAAAGCTTTGATTTCTTTCGGATAGTCAAATAATACTACCGGGCTTTCAAAGTGTTTTTCAACAAGATATCTTTCATGCTCAGACTGAAGGTCTGTTCCCCATTTTTCAACAGGGTAAACAAATTTTCCTTTTTTATTTTCTTTAGAGTTCAATAAAATTTCGATCGCTTCCGTATAGCTTACACGCTTGAAACGCTTCGCTACTACATTCTGAAGTTTTTCGATAAGACCTTCTTTTGCTCTTTCTTTTTCCGGTTTTGTCTTTTGTTCTTCCGCAAAACGGTTGTCCAGGAACTCAAGATCATCTTTGCAGTTATCCAATACATACTGGATCACATATTTTAAGAAATCTTCCGCAAGGTCGATGTTATCTTCAAGGTTGTTGAATGCCACTTCCGGCTCAATCATCCAAAACTCGGCAAGGTGTCTTGTCGTGTTGGAATTTTCAGCACGGAAAGTAGGTCCGAATGTATAAATTCTTCCCAATCCCATAGCTGCAGTTTCTCCTTCAAGCTGTCCTGAAACGGTAAGGTTTGTTTTTTTACCGAAGAAATCCTGTGCAAAATCAATTTCACCATCTTCAGTTTTCGGCATGTTGTTCAGATCAAAGTTGGTTACCCCAAACATTTCACCTGCACCTTCTGCATCTGCTCCTGTAATGACTGGTGTGTTGATATAGAAAAACTGATTCTGGTTGAAGAATGAGTGAACAGCAAAACTTACTGCGTGACGCACTCTGAACACCGCTCCGAAAAGGTTTGTTCTGAATCTTAAGTGAGCCTGCTCACGAAGTTTCTCAAGACTGTGTTTCTTAGGCTGAAGAATTGTACTCTGAAGTTCTTCTGTAAAGTTATCTCCTAAAATAATAATCTTTTTAGCAATAATTTCCACAGATTGTCCAGCTCCCTGGCTTTCCACCACTTCTCCTACCACTTTCAGGGAAGAAGCCGTACTGATATTCTTGATGATTGCTTCATCAAAATTTTCGAAATCAACAACTATCTGCAAATTATTAATCGTAGAACCATCATTAAGCGCAATAAAGCGATTAGCACGGAAGGATCTTACCCATCCGTAAACAGTAATGTCATGATGTAATACTTTCTTGTAATCCTTTAGGATTTCTTTGATCGTTTGCTTTTTCATTTGTTGATGATAAATTTTTTATATAAAAATTAATGTCTGCAAAGTTACAAAAAAACAGCGCAACTTGATGATTGCGCTGTCTTTAAAAATCATTTAACTGGTATTTAAACTCTCCGTTCAGGAAATTCACCTTCTCTTCTTCGAACTCTTCTTCATTTTCAGGTACATTTCCACTCAATATTATCCTGAACTTCAATAAAATCCGGAATACCCGGAATGAACACTTACACTATCACTTTTAAAAAGAATAAAATATGATTTTATTCTGAGTTTTCATGGAATTAGTTTATTGAAATGGTTATTAGTTTTTAAGTGATACGTTCGTGGTTATTACCGGGGCTTACATCCATTTTTAGACTATACTATACTTTTAAACTGTGGCGGATTCACCGGATTTATACTGTTTAATGATTTTTAAATGATCACTACACTTTATATTCTAAATTTCTAAACAAGTACTTCATTATTTACATTTAATTTTCTGGTTATTATTTCTGTTTTTATCCTCATTTGTTACTCATTTTTCTGATACAATTCCAGACCTGAATTTTAAATAATCAGGAGTTTGAAACTGATATCTTGTATTGTGCACATACAAAATAAATGGTTGTGTTTTTACCTGAAGCAAAGATGCAGGAAGTGGAAGAATGAAACAAGTGAATACTTTATAGATTCATAAATTTATATACCTAAAAACATGAATCTATAAACAATAAATAATTAAAATCCAGTTGATTAAATTAATCTGAAGACATGTTTTCAATTTCTTTCAGATAGATAGAAAGTGGTGTTCCGGTTCTTTTTTTAAAGGCTAAAGTGAAAGCCTGTTCATTATTATACCCTAATTCTTCGGCGATAAAAGGAATTTTATAAGACCTGAATTTTTTGTCATTGGCCAGTCTGCTGATGGCATAATCAATACGAAGGTCATTGAGATAAGTTGCAAAGTTTTTCCCTTTGTAAGTATTGATAATTTCTGACAGATATTTTGAGTTTGTTTTTATTTTTTTTGCCAGACTTCCCAACGTGATTCCTTTATTCAAAAACTGATCATTGTTTTCAAATATTTCAAGTTCATGTAAAATATTCCTGGCAATATCTTCAGAAACAGTTCTTGATGTTTTATCTTCTGTATTTTCTGTGAGAAGAGGTTCTGATGAAATTTCCTTTTCAATTTCCCCGTCATTTTTTTTCCCTACCCTGTTTTCATTAACGGATTGAATAAGATCCTGAGCGATCTTTTTATAGTTCTTTTCAGATTTTTTATATTTAAAATAAACGTTGATAAATAATAAATGTGAAATCAACAAAAGACTTAAAACAATATAGAAAAGACTTTTTCTTTTCGTAAGCTCATTGGTTATGCTTTCTTTTTCCTGCTGAAGTTCCGGAGTATCATATCTTCTCGGAAGCTCTCTGGAAATATACCTGAACTGCATATCCAGCACCTGATCTACTTTTAAAAAACGGTCTACATAATACAGCTGCTTTTCCTTATCACCGTTTTCTTTATAATAATCAATAAGGTAAGTATATACATCTCTCAGCTCAGGATAGATATAGTTGGTTTTAAGAACCAGAGAATCTATTTTCCTGAAAAAACCAACTGCTTTTTCTTTTTCCTGAAGTCCGGCATAGGACTTTCCTAAATACAAAAGTGTATAATTCTGGTTTCTTTTACTTCCATTATGATTTGTAAAGAAATATTTTTCGCATTCCAATAAGACATCAATGGCTTTCTGATAATTTCTGGAATGCAGATGATAATATCCAAGCAGCCCAAGATTCTGATGATATCGGTAAACATCTTTATTTTTTTTAGAATCCAGCAACCCGTCTTCTATCAATACATAAGCAGAATCCATTTTATTGATCTCTATGTAAGCATCTGCCAGATTCAGTTTGAGAGAATTTTTCTCATCCTCATTCATATAATCTGTATCATAAGCATAGTGTCTCAGTACTTTTGCTGTCTCTGCATGTTTTCCTATATAATTGTTCAGGTGGGCAATACTGATATGGGCCATAGCAATCTGCCTCTTATTTCCCTTTTCTTTTGCATATTTCAGTCCGAGAATATAATTATTGAATGCAGATTGAAGATTGTCATTCTTAGAGTATAAATTTCCTCTTAGCAAATAAATTCTCGCCGGATAGGTATTTTCTTTGGAATTTTTTGTGATGTACTGTAAGCTGTCTAAGTATTTTAATGCGTTGGGTAAGTCTTCTGCAAAATGAAGCATAACATATCCTTCGGCAATATGATTAGCCGCTTTTTCAGATTTTGCCTTTTTAAGATAACTTTGTGCAATACTTTTACTGTTTCCCTCTCCCACACGGTTACTATAGAATTCTTTTTCCAATTCCTCATAAGTCCGTTGTCTCAGGTTATTTTTTTCTATACTTTGGGCTTTTGCATGAGAAAACACCATTCCCATAATCAAACACAGTAGTAAATATTTTATTTTCATCAGTCATCCTGGCTATATTACAAAAATATTATTTTTCTTCAGTAGATACACCACAGCTTTTGCTTTTTTCGTGTATTTATCCATATTTTCATTAGAAGTAATGGAAATTAATCAACAAAAAGAGAGAACAGCCTTAAAAAACTGTACTCTCTTCAAAAATTATTTCCATTCTACTTTACCTTCCAGATAGTACACTCTTCCATTGCTCTCATAAAGAAGATCATAGCCCTGAGAGGTAAGATAGAAATGACAGACTTTCATTTCATTGTTTCTATCTCTGAATTGAATTACTGCAGGACACATTTTCGCCCTATCCATTTTCTTCACCATTACATCAGAACTCTTCTGAATATTTTTCCTGCTATACAAGGACAGCATTCTGTCGTCAATAAAGCGGACATATTTCAAAGATGACAGAGGATAGGTAATTAATTTAAAGGGCTGTCCTGCGAGCTTCGCAGCATTCTCATTGAAAAAATTTGTGATCGAAATACTGTCCTCGGTAATACTTTTCACCACACTTGATTCATACCTTTGCCCATCCTCAAACTCCATACTGTAGATGGCTTCCATTTTAATAGCAAAACCTTTCCCGGATTTTCTTAAATCTGTCAGATCTGTAAATTCTTTTCCTTTTTTAATGACAATCAAAACATTCCCTTCTCCAAAATCACACTCATAATATTTTTTATAATCGAAAGGTTCTTCAATATGGGTTTTCAAGGTATCATTCACTGTATTTTGTGAAAAAACACGTATTGACAGCATCAGTAAAAATAAGATCAGCGTATAATTTTTCATGGCTTGATGATGTAAGGGTTAAAACTTATTATGGTGGCTCTTCTGCAGCGCCTTTTTTGTTTTCTGATTCTTAAAATTCCAGTTGATAAGAGGAAGCTTCCTTCTTCCGTTCTCATTCCAACCACCAATCTGGATGCCCCGGAAATCCTTACATTGATTATACAAACCGATCTGGATTCCTCTGCATTTCTGCCCGATATTGGCCAATGGCGCTACAGAAACACCTTTCATCTCGTGATGCACATTAAAAAAGGGAGAAACAGACATTCCATTGGTCACCGCATACGTATTGATATTACTCGATACATTAATTTCCAGTCCGTTTGTGACGGTAGGTTCCATATTGATAAGCGACAACTGCAGACCGTTAATAGTATTCATTTTTTTGCGGGGAACTACCACATAATCATTATTACCTGGTAATTGTAGGTTGAAAAGCATTAATGGCGGCAAGAAAATGCCCACAAAATTGAATCCCATGCCTAAGCCATTTACCTTTTTAGGCTTAAAATGATCTTCTTCATCATAATATTTAAATAAAATTCCGTTGACATTTTTTACAGTCTTTGAGGGTGAAGCGGCAATCAGTCTTGGTTTCAAAGAATCTACTTTCAGGCTGTCTGAGGCATACATCAGAGTATTGACTAAAAGAACTGCTATTAATAAAATTCGTGTTTTCATAACTCTTATTTTAAAATTACAGTTCAAAATTATCTGCTGAAGATCCAGTTCCGAATGTGAAAAAAAATTAAAAAAAACATCCTGTTTGCGAAAATCGCAAAATGAGAGGTTGGAAGCCGGCAGAAGGAGCCTGCAGGTTACTTTCAGTAATCAATAGTAATAGTAATTATAAATCTTATTACTTTTAAATTGTTATTAATTTTTTCAACATCCAATACTTCCCTTCTCCCAGCTTCTAGCTTCCAGCCCATTCAATCAGCTATAATAACTCGATTGATGTGATAACAATTATTATCCTTTCGACATCCAAAACTTCCCTTCTCCAAGCTTCAAGCTTCCAGCCTTCTAAAAACAAAAAATCAAAAACTCTTTCCACAAAAAAATACTACATTTGTGAAAATCACAAAACTATGCACCAGGAGGCTTTATTGAAGGAAATCCGAAGAAAAATCGGTGAGAAATCTTTGAATGATGAGATCGCCAACATTCTTAATATCAGTTATGATGCCGCTCACAGAAGAACTTCTATGAAAGCCAAGTTCAGTTTTGAAGAAGCACTGGAGCTCGCCAAATACTATCAGATCTCATTGGATCAGTTTCTGGGAACGGAAAATCAATTGGTTGTCAAAAGAACACAGCCTGTAAAAACTACAGAAGATCTTTTAAACTATTTTGAAAACTCTCTGAAGATTTTGAATGTTTTTCAGAACATTAACAATTCCAAAGTATTTTATTCTGCAAAAGACATCCCGTTTTTTTATACTATTTCACATTCAATGTTATCCCGTTTCAAGTTTTATGTCTGGATGAATTTACTGAATCAGGATAAGTTCTTAAGCCCTTTCCATGGGTTTACTATGGAATACCATTCTATAAAAAATGAGATGCTGAAAGATCTTTATGATAAACAAAATGTAACGGAAATATGGAATGACACTACCATTATGAGTGTATTGAGACAAATTTCATTCTATTATGAAATGGGATTATTAAAGAAAAATGAAGTGGATCTTATTCTGGAAGACCTAAGAAAATTACTGGAAGAACTGGAGACTAAAACACTGGAAAAAAATAATTTTCAGATCTATGTCAATGATTTAGTAATTTTAAACAACAGTATTTTATTCAAAAATGAAGAACAGTGTTCCTTTTTTGTGCCTTTCAGCATGTTTGGATATATGATGACCAATGATAAAATGACGTGCGAAGATTCTCTGAGCTATTTTGAACATCAGATCAAAAACTCAAGATCACTGAACGAATCCGGAAACAGAGAGAGGAAAATATTTTTTAATAAGATGTATGAGCAGATCGACAGATTAAAACAAAATTTATCATGAACAGTCTTCGTAGTGGCGAATATTTCGGGGAAACCAATCAAATGGTCAATTTAGAAGGATTGACCATCACCGATACGGAGTATACTCATCCTTACGTAGACTGGCATTATCATGAAAATGCTTATTTCACTTTTCTTCTACAGGGCACCATGACAGAAGGAAACAGAAAAGAAACCTACGGCTGTTCTGCAGGGACATTATTGTATCATCATTGGGAAGATCCGCACTATAATCGTAAACCGGATATTTTCACAAGAGGCTTTCACATTGAGCTTTCGCAAAGCTGGTTTGATCGGTTTGATATTCAGAAAAATAAAGTGGAAGGAAGTTTTAATATCAAAAACCCTGCTTTAAAATTATTGGCCTATCAGATATTCAGGGAAAGCAAAACCAATGATATTTCTTTTGAACTAAATACTAATCAGTTATTACTGCATCTTTTCAGCCAGTTAACTCATCAGAAGGAAAATACAGAAAGAAAACCTTTGTGGGTAGGCCGGATCAATGAAATTCTGCATGAAAGCTTTACAGAAAATCTCAGTCTTACAGAACTTTCCAAAACACTGAACATCCATCCTGTTCATCTCAGCAGGGATTTCCATAAACATTTCCATTGCAATCTGGGGGAATACCTCAGAAAACTAAAGATTAATAAATCAATGGAACTTCTCAATTCACCTTCTTCTTTAACGGATATTGCTCTGGAATGCGGTTTTTCTGATCAGAGTCATTTTATCAGATGCTTTAAAGAAAATATCGGAATTACTCCTTTGAAATACAGGAATCTGTTGAAAAATCATTGAAACTTGATTGTTTGAGATTCTTCATTACATTGCATTTCATTGAGACTGACACGCGTTAAATAACATCATTCACGATTTGGATACATCATTCCCCGATTTGGATACATTTCCCTTTTCGTAAGTTTTCATCTTTGTACCATCATTTAAACAAAAAAATATTTAAAAATGGAAACAAAAAAAGTATGGTTCGTGACAGGAGCTTCAAAAGGCTTAGGGTTCGAGTTGGTGAAAAAATTACTTTCAGAAGGATTTCAGGTTGCTGCAACAAGCCGTACCGTTGAATCCCTGATCTCCAACATTGGAGAAAGTTCAGAAAACTTCCTTCCGCTCAGCGTAAACATCACAGACAATAATGATATCAAATCTGCTATTGAAAAAACAGTAAACCATTTCGGACAAATTGATGTAGTGGTCAACAATGCAGGTTACGGCCAGATCGGAACGCTTGAAGAACTTACTGATGAGGAAGCAAGAGAAAATTATGCAGTGAATGTTTTCGGAACTTTAAATGTGATCCGAAACGCCATGCCTTATCTGCGTAAACAAAGGTCAGGAAACATTTTCAATATTTCTTCTGTCGGAGGATATTCTGCTAATTTTCCAGGCTGGGGAATCTACTGTTCTACAAAATTTGCGGTTGCCGGATTTACGGAAGCGCTGGCTGAAGAGGTAAAAGATTTCGGAGTTCATGCTACCGTGGTTTACCCGGGATATTTCCGTACCGATTTTCTAACTAAGGATTCTGTGAAAACGCCCGCCAATCCTATCCAGGCTTATGAAGCAGCGAGAAATTCGGAACAGGCTCACCTTAATGAAATCAATGGAAATCAGCCTAACGATCCTGAAAAAGCAGCGGATGTCCTGATTCAGATCAGTAAAGAGAAAAATCCTCCAGTACATTTATTATTGGGTGTAGGAACGATGGAATTTCTGAATAACAAAATTGATATTTTAAAGAAAGATGCTGAGAAATGGGAAAGCCTGACTGTTTCTACTGCAATTTAATATAATCATGTCCTTCGACTCCGCTCAGGGTGACATTTCTAATACTGAATGTTTTAATTTATATTCCTGAATTCGATATAAAACTTTAGAGAGATCAGTCTTAGCGGAGCCGAAGACTTTTTGGATCAATGTGTTATCATTTTGAAAAAACAACTAACTTCGTTATATGAAACAACCTGTTCGTTTTAATTCTATATCCGATTTTCATGCTTTCTGCGGACTTCCGAGTCCTGAGCATCCGTTGATCAGCCTGATCGATTACAGCAAGGTCCGCTATGTTGTAGAAAATGAAGAATTGAGATGGATCCAGAATTTTTACTCTATCGGTCTGAAAAAAAATGTCAGTCCGAAATTTAATTACGGACAGCAGCAATACGATTTTGATTCGGGTGTATTGTGCTTTGTTTCCCCGCAGCAGTATTTAAGCCTGGAAATCAATCCGGATGTAGAAGTTGAACCGACAGGTTTTTTACTGTTAATTCATCCTGATTTTCTGTGGAATACTTCATTAACCCGGAAAATAAAGTCTTACGATTTCTTTAGTTATAAGGTGAAAGAAGCACTTTTCCTTTCTGATAAGGAAGAGAAAATCCTTGTTGATCTATTTAAAAATATCGAGCGGGAATATATGGCCAATATCGATAAATTCACGCAGGATCTGATTATTGCCCAGATTGAATTGTTACTGATTTATTCAGACCGCTTTTATGAAAGGCAGTTTTTCACCAGAAAAAAATCAAGCCACGAATTGTTATATAAATTTGAAGACATTCTTTCTCAATATTTTGAAAACGGAAACCTCCTTGAAAACGGAATTCCCACAGTGAAATGTATTGCCGAGCAGATGAATATTTCACCTAATTACCTTGGAACGCTCTTACGTCTTCACACCCGGCAAAATACACAGCAGCATATTCAGAATAAATTAATTGATGCGGCAAAAGAACGTTTAAGCACCACCAATTTGTCTGTCAGTGAAATTGCTTATGAGCTGGGCTTTGAGCATCCGCAGTCTTTCAGCAAACTTTTTAAGCAAAAAACAAATCAGTCACCAGGAGAATTCAGAAAGCTTTTCAATTAGCAGCGCTTTGAAATGATCATTATAAAATAGCAATGTTAATTTCATTCTATTTCACTCTAAAGAAGTTTATTATTTTTGATTAAATACTTCTTTGATATGAAATCATTTCTACTATTGATCTTTATTTTTATATTTTGTCTACATCACGGGCAAAACAACAATATTGTCAATCCTGAAAAAATTGAAAATCCGGTTCAGAAAAAAAATAGTGGAAAGATTGTTTTCCTTTCACAAAATACGCCGCTGGACAACCTGAAAGATTCAGATATTCTCACTTCTACTGTATTTCAGGAAAACGGAGATCTTGGTATTCATGCTTTTTTTGATAACTCGCTGATCAATTATCTTCATCAGCTTGAACCCGGCTGGACTATGGATGAATTGTTGAAAAAAGGAAATTATCAGTTCTCATTTTATGTAGACGGAAAACTTATTTATCAGGAAAATATCAATACAGGAGCGGGAACTTCCGACCATAAAAAATTCAAAACCAGCTTACGAATTCCTCTTCTCAGCAGCAAAAATGAAGATTCCTGGGGAAGGTATTTATGGATGCGTTTTTATATGGCTCACGACGGAATTGATGCACTTTCAGCAGGCAATCATGTTCTAAAAATTGAAATCCGCCCTTACCTTACCACTTACACGATCATAACGGGATCAGTCATTGCAGAAGGACAAATCAATCTCACTGTTCCTGCTCAAAACACTACAGAGCAGCAAATCGCCATTCAACCTATTCAGTCCAATAGCGGTTGGAATATTTCACAGGAAAGAATCAATACGGAAAGCATCAGAACTCTGAATAAGAAAATTGCAGAAAACAGGTTCAAAAATATCACCGGAATAGCTGTTATAAAGGAAGGAAAATTACTTATTGAAGAATATTTTAACGGATCCGGAAGAGATTCATTACAGGATACGCGCTCTGTTGGGAAATCTTTTTCTTCTGCTTTAACGGGAATTGCAATCCAGGATGGATATTTAAAAAGTGAAAATCAAACTCTGAAAGAATTTTATGATCTTAAACTTTTTAAAAATTATTCTTCTCAAAAAGAAAATATTACTATAAAAAGCTTACTGACAATGAGTTCAGGATTTGACGGAAATGATGAAAATTCTGAATCTCCGGGAAATGAAGAAAATATGTACCCGACAGAAAACTGGGTAAAGTTTACGCTGGATCTGCCTTTGACAGGGAATAAAACCGGTAAAAACTGGAGTTACTTTACGGCAGGTGTTGTATTATCCGGAGATATTTTGGATAAAACAGTTCCAAAAGGTTTAAAAAATTATGCAGATAAAACATTATTCCAGCCACTCGGAATCACCCGCTATAAATGGCAGTTTACACCACAGCAGAAGCCTTCTTTGGCGGGAGGACTCCGTATGAGACTACTGGATCTTGCAAAATTCGGACAGTTGTATAAAAATAATGGCGACTGGAATGGAAAAACGATATTGAGTAAGGAATGGATTAAAAAATCCTTCACCAATTATTTTCCTGATCATCCTGATTTCGAAGGATATGGCTATCTGTTCTGGCGAAAGATTTACAAGGTGGGAAACAAAAGTTATGAAGCTTTCCAATCCAGTGGAAATGGAGGAAATAAGATTATTATTTTCACTCAGATACCAGTTGTCATAGTAATTACAGCGCAAGCCTACAACAAGCCCTACGCACACCAGCAATCTGAAAAAATAGTACAGGATTATCTTTTACCCGCCTTAAAAATGAGTAATGAATAATCAGTAATGAGTAAGTAATGTAGAAAAGTGAGAATGAATTGCTTATTGCTAAACTATTCGTCTTTTTTTGAAGGAACCAGAAAAACATCAATAAGACCTTCAGGAAGTTCCATTTTGATGATTCTTTCTTCTCTGTCTACCTCAAGAATCCAGTCTTTGATCATTGGAATAACCACTTCTTTTCCATCCAGATTGGTAATGAAATACACCTGTGCTGTCTGATCGTTCACAGATCTGATCACGCCACAGTTGTTATCATTCTGATCAAGAATTTCAAATCCGATGATTTCGTGGTAATAGAATTGTTTTCCTGAAAGTTTAGGCAGTGAAGCAAGCGGAAGGTAAACACTTTTACCCAGCACCTGATCTACCATAGCTTCAGAAGAGTTTTTGAATGCAAGATTCAGAGCATCCAGTTTGCTCCATGATGATTTTTCAATAAAAAATGGAACCAATAATCCGTTGATTTCAACGAATATTGATTCCAATTTATTGTAAAGCTCGGGTTGATCGGTATCCAATTTAAGGATCACGTTACCCGCAAGTCCATGTCTGCGTGTGATTTTTCCTAAAAAATAGCAATCTTCTTTACGCATAACAGGTTTTGTTCTTAAGCTTCAGTGTTTTCTTCAGTTTCAGCAGCAGGAGCTTCTCCTTCTGTAGCTTCAGCAACAACTTCTTCAGCAGGTGCATTAGCAGCTTCTTCAGCAGCTTTAGCATCAGCTTCAGCTTGTGCAGCAGCAGCAACTCTAGCTTCGTTTACTTTTACTTCAGCTTCTAAAGCAGCTTTCTTAGCATCAGCTTTAGCAGTAGCTAAACCTTCTACTTTACCTTGTACTTTAGCATCTTTAGCTTCTACCCAAGCATTGAATCTTTTTTCAGCTTCAGCTTCGTCAAAAGCACCTTTAGCTACACCACCTTGTAAGTGTTTTTTGTAAAGAGCACCTTTGTAAGATAAAATAGCTCTAGCAGTATCAGTAGGCTGAGCACCGTTGTTTAACCACTTTACAGCAGAATCAACGTTCAATTCGATAGTTGCCGGGTTAGTAATTGGGTTGTAAGTACCTAGTTTTTCGATGAATCTACCATCTCTTCTAGCTCTAGAATCTGCAACCACGATGTGGAAAAAAGGTTTTCCTTTTTTACCGTGTCTTTGTAATCTGATTTTTACTGACATAATGTTTGAATTTTACGGGAACTCGTCCCAGTTAAATATTTAAGAGTGCAAAGATAGTAAAAAAGTTTGAAGTAAAGAGCTCTGAGTAAAAAGTTTTATAAAATTCATTATTTTTTAACTAATCAGTGCAAAAGAGAATACTGTTGAAATAATCACAGAAATTAAAACTGCCATAAAAACAACAAAATTATCTCTTGTTTTTCCTGTAATCCCATAGATCACCAAATAGTTGATGATATACGCAGGCACCAGTAGAAAAAATGAAAACTGCCCGGTAGATGTAAGCACAGCCTTAAAAAAAAGACTCCCGGTTACAGAAGCTATGATAAGCCCTAAAAGACTTTTAAAAATGATTTTCTCATCTATCTTATCATTTTCTTTGACTTTTGAAAACTGATCAAATTTATTCAGAATAAAAATCTTTAAATCGCTGCTGCTAATCATTTCTGAAGAAATATTTTCAAGGATAACATCTATATTTTCTCCCTTTTGTACCCTTTTGTGTACTTCAAATGAGATTCTCCCTTTTTCTTTGACTAAAACTTTCCTGTATTCTGCTGTTTTTACAAATTCATCATAATTGAATTGCTGACTGATGGCTTCCCGCAGTTCATCATTGACTTTACCAGTATGATCAGTCATATGAAGATAGGCAGCATGAAGATCTTCTTCATTATAATTTCTGTAAATATTCTTCATCTACACCGTTCCCATATAGAAAAGTCCAAGGCACTTCTGGTTTTCCTCAATGGTCAGAGAGTCTTTCAGCTCGTCCACGATTTTAGGAGAACTCCAGTAACACCCGATATTATTTGCTGTACAGCTAAGATACATATTCTGAACCGCCATTGAAGTCGCTGCTATTTCTTCCCATTCAGGAACCATTCCGCTGAAGTTGACAACAATAGAAACCACAACATTGGCTTTATTGATTTTAAAACCGATATCGTTGTATTTTTTTTCTAAAAAAAGTTGTTCTGGAGTAACGGTCTTATAGATAGCCTGCATTTCTGCTGCCAGCTGTGCTTTTTCTTCTCCTTTGAATATTTTGAAACGCCAAGGCTTAGTACGTTTGTGATTGGGAGCAAACGTGGCAGAATTTACAATCTCTTCCAAAACTTCCTGAGATATTTCTGTGTCTGTATAATCTTTCGGGAAAATACTTCTTCTCTCCTCTATAATTTCTTTTAAAATGGTTGCTTTACTCATACCTGCAAATTTACAACATGAAATTCAATCTTCATTTTAAAATGTTAAGGATGTATAGCCAGTTTACGATTTTTATACGCCTGATAATTGCTTATGATAAATGTTGCTGCAATTATTAAAGCAATCAGAATACTCAGCCATTTTTCATAGACTTCCCCTTTTGCCGGGTTCAGCATAAATAACACAATAAAACTTATGGAATATACTACCCCGGCAATGATCCATCTGTTATCGGGATCAGGATATTCCTTCACGGTACTTGCTTTATTGTAATTAAAAACAGGAAGCAGTTTATGTTGATCCCAAATGACCAATATCAGTACGGCAATCATCATTAAGGAGGTGATTATCCAGGTCCCCGAAAAGGAAAGGCTGAGGGTAATAACCCAGATATTACTCAAGATAGCCAGAAACATCAATGCTCCCAATGTTGCAAAGCGCTGTGTCATCAGTAAAATTCCGGCTGCCACCTGTGCCAGTCCTAAAAAATTCCAATACAATCCGGATTGATATAAAGCTTCAAAAAAGTATCCGATTGGGTTATCAGTTGAAATTCTGGTAAACCTCTCTCCCATAAGCTTTATTAAACCTGATGGAAAAAAAGCAGAGCCTACGAGATAACGAAGGTGAATAATGATCCACTGATTAATTCTGCCTGTTCTTAATTGTTCAAATTTCATAGTATAGTATTTTGCATAGCAAGGTACTAAATAAAAATAAAACTTCAAATATAAATTTGAAGTTAATCTTATTAAGATGAATAACTATATGATACTGCAGAATCTTATTTACAATACCTCTACAATCTTCTGATGGATTTTATTCAGGGTAAACTCGTCTCCGGGTCTCATTCCCATCATTTTTTTAGCCATGGGGCTTTCCGGAGAAATAGCGTAGAATCTGTCGCCCTCAAAAAAGAACTCTCCCAGCGACACGGAAATGTAGAACCTGGCTTTATTGGTAATCACCAGTGAACCGAGCTGTACCCTTTCTGTAGCTGTATTTAGAACCTTTGCCATATTCCTCCTAAGATCATTCAATGCGCCAAGTTGCCGCTGCATCTGATAAATTTCCTCCTGCATTTCTTCTCTCATGCTGTCATATTTCGGAGTTTTTTTGATGTCACGGCTGGCTTCCAGGGTAAATTCTATAAAGTTTTTCAATTTTTCAATTTTCTCTGCGATGGTGGTCTTCACAAAGTCTCTGATATCACTTTTTTCAAATACAATCTTCTCCATACAATCTATTCTTTATATAAAGATAATATTTTTAGAATAATATTTCAATGACTTAACATAAAATAACGCTTCCTCAACCAACAGTATTAATAAAAATCCCTGTAATAAAAAAGCCCTGTACATTATACAAGGCTTTCCTATTATTTTTCAGCAAGTTTCTTCAGATCTCCCAGTCCCTGGCTAAACATTTTGTCCATATTACTGTCCATCATAGGCTTCATAATTTTCATCATGGTATTCAGCTCATTATCTATCATCCAGGTCACTTTTGTACCGCTGCCCTCAGGAGTCAGTATGATATTACTTTTAGCAGTTCCCTCAAAAGGCTGTATGAAATGAAGCTGGGTTCCCAGTTTTTCATTCGGGATAATTTCTGTGATAGACTGTTCTCCTTCACTGCCGTCACCCTTCCAGTGATAAGAGCTGCCAGGCTGGTTACCCGCACCTGAATAAGTGACAGAAAAGTTTTTGATTTCTTTAGAAAAAGGATCCCAGGTATTGTATGCTTGTAAAGAGCTGGTATGCTGCCATACTTTTTCCTTTGGAGCATTAATGACAATTGATTTTTCATAGTGATAATCTTTACTGAAAGCCAGCATGGCAATGACAGCATAGATAAGAATCAGTACGATGATAATACCGATAATTTTTAAGAGTGTTTTCATAGTCTGTATATTTAAGGTTACTTATTTAATGATGACTTTTTAAATCTGTTCTCAAAATTAAATATTCCCACATCACTCCTTCTTTCCATATGACAAGATTAATTAAAGATAAGGTATTTTTGTCATACCACACCAGTAAGGCATTATTTTTGAGCGTTTCAGCTGTGATTCCCGATGAATCATTAAATTTACCTTATCTAAAAAGATCAAAAAAATGAATATTTTAACAGAAAAATTTAACACTCCATATCATTCGGCTCCGTTCGACAGTATTAAAAATGAAGATTATCTGCCTGCATTTAAAGATTTAATTCAAAAATCTGAAGCGGAAATTGATGCTATTGTCAACAATCCTGATGCTCCCACATTCGAAAATGTTATTGAAGCTTTGGCCTATTCGGGAGAACAGCTGGATGTGGTTTCTAATATTTTTTTCAACTTAAATTCTGCAGAAACCAGCGATGAGATCCAGCAGATTGCCCAGGAGGTTTCTCCGATCTTAACGGAATATTCTTCAAAAATTTCTCAAAACGAGGCCCTTTTCAACAAAATCAAGAAAGTATATGATGAAAAGGAAAAATATAATCTCAACGAGGAGCAGGAAATGCTTTTGAATGAGACCTACAAAGGTTTTGTAAGAAGCGGAGCTTTACTGAATGAGGAAGACAAAGAAAAATTAAAGAAAATCAGCATGGATCTTTCTGTAAAATCTTTACAGTTCGGACAAAATGTTCTGGCTTCCACCAATGCTTATTTTAAACATATCACCAATAAGGAAGATCTAGCAGGAATTCCTGAAGCCATCATGGATCAATATGCCGAAGAAGCCAAAGAAAGAAACCTTGACGGTTGGGTGGTCACGTTACAGTATCCAAGTTATATCCCGTTCATGACGTATGCTGAAAACCGTGAACTGAGAAAGGAACTGGCTTTGGCCAATGGTAAAAAATCTTTCGACGGTGATGAATTTGACAATCAGAATTTGATTAAAGAACTTCTGAATTTAAAACAACAAAAAGCTGAACTTTTAGGATATAAAAACTACGCTGATTTCGTTCTTGAAGAAAGAATGGCCAAGTCTCCGGTGAAAGTTTTCGATTTTTTAAATGAACTTCTTACCAAAGCAAAACCTTATGCTGATAAAGAAATTGAAGAATTAAAATCTTTAGCAAAAGCTGACGGGATTGAAGAAATGCAAGGCTATGACCATGCATTTTATGCTGAAAAACTTCGTAAGGCGAAATTTGATCTTAATGATGAAGAATTAAAACCTTATTTTCCATTACATCAGGTTCAGGATGCTGTATTCGGGCTGGCTGGAGAACTTTTCGGACTGACATTTGAGGAAAGAAACGACATTCCGAAATATCATGAAGATGTAAAGGTATATGAAGTAAAAGAGAACGGAAATTACAAATCATTATTATATGTTGATTATTTTCCAAGAAAAGGAAAAAGAGCCGGTGCATGGATGACCAGCTACAAAAACCAGTATAAGCGAAACGGCGAAAATTCCCGTCCGCATATTTCAATTGTCTGCAACTTCAGCAAACCGACAAAAGATACCCCTAGCTTATTGACCTTCCAGGAAGTGACGACTCTTTTCCATGAGTTTGGGCACGCTCTTCACGGAATGATGGCGGATACTCAATATCCTACTCTTTCCGGAACTTCTGTGAAATGGGACTTTGTAGAACTTCCTTCACAGTTTCTGGAAAACTTCTGCTATGAGCCTGAGTTCCTGAAAACTTTTGCAAAACACTATAAAACAGGAGAAGTTCTTCCTGACGAAAAAATTGAAAAAATTGAGCAGTCCAAAAATTTCATGGAAGGTTACCAGACTTTAAGACAGCTAGGTTTCGGACTTCTGGACATGAATTATCACACTAAAGTGGCAGAACTGGAACATGAAAGTGTAAAAGAGTTTGAAGATAGATATACCAAAGCAACCACTCTTTATCCTTCGAATTCTGAAACAGCGATGAGCCCAAGCTTTTCTCACATTTTCCAGGGAGGATATTCGGCAGGATATTATTCTTACAAATGGGCGGAAGTTCTGGATGCTGATGCTTTCCAGTATTTCAAAGAAAACGGAATTTTCAATCCTGAGATTGCAGCCAAATATAAAGTATTGCTTTCTTCGGGCGGAACAAAAGATCCAATGGAGCTTTACAAAAGTTTCAGAGGCAGTGAACCTAAAGTGGAAAGTCTGTTGAAAAGAGCATTTGGATAGGATATACCTTGAAAATTATGACAGAAGAAATCAACAAGTTAGAAGCTGTTTTTAATCAATCTTTAAAAACAGTTTTTGAAAGTATAACTCCTGAAAAGATTGATGAAATTCTTGACAACAGAGATTCTGCAGAGTTTTCTGATGAATGGATGAAAGCCTATCAGGCAATTGAAGAAAAATCTTTAGATGAGGAAACAGAAGACAAAATAAGTGATATCCGGAAGGAAATTTTTATTTCCACCTTCAAAACCACCGACTCTTCAGATCTTCCCGCTTATATTTCCGATGATTTTGGTTTGATCTGCTCTTACCATATTCATCAGATTGAAAATAGCTGGGTAACCAATTTGCTTTTCACTTATCTTCATCATCAGATTCCAGATGGTGAACTGCTGAAAACAGAAAAAACAATAAAAGAACTGATTGAATAGATCAGAAAACACAAAAAAAGAACAGCGTTTGCTGTTCTTTTTGTTTTAAATTAGCCGCTCGAAAACCTCAAAATAATTCCTGATCCATGACCATTCAAGAACAAATCCAGGACTATATCAACAGTCAGCCGGAACTGAAACGCAATGATATGCAGGAACTCCACAACATTATTGTGGAACTCATGCCGGAATGCCAGCTGTGGTTTCTGGATGGTAAAACAATGAAAATAAAACAGTTTCCAATCCTAATATCGGATATGGATCATATACCATGCAGTATGCAGATGGAAAAACCAGAGATTTTTATCAGATTGGAATGAGTGCCAATACCACAGGAATTTCCATCTACATTATGAATATCGGTGATAAGGCCTATTTAGCCAAAACATATGGAGATAAAATAGGGAAAGCCAGTGTAACAGGATATTGTATTAAATTCAAAACGTTGAAAGATATCAACATTGAAATCCTGAAAGCTGCCATACTGAATGGACTTAAAGAGTAAAAAGCTAAATTTGCACCTTATAGTAAACATCCATTCTGTAATTCTAAATAATGAGCACGATAAAACAAAGATTAGAAAACGTAAAAAAACTTCAGGCCAAAAGATGGGAAAACGAAGATCACTGGGATACTTTAAATGATCTGTTGGTTAAAGAATTAGATGAAATTTTATTGATTGAGCCTGAAAACACTTCGGCTTTAATTAATATTGGTGCTATTTACTCGGATATGGGAGAAAATAAACAGGCATTGGAGTATTTAAAAACGGCATTAGATTTGGGTTCTAAAGACAAAAATCTCTTTGTAAACCTCGCTATTGTGCTTGTTTATATGGAGAAACATCAGGAAGAGTATTTGGAATATCTAGAAGAAGCAGAGGATAAAACGGAAGATCCTCTCACTTTTAAAGCGTATTTTGATCCTCAGTCCCGGTAAAATCAAATTAATTAAAAACTTAAAATCATGTTATTAGCCATCTTACTTCCCTTCTTATCTTTCATGGTCCGTGGAAAAGTTTTCACCGGAATTATCTGCCTTATCTTACAGATCACTCTGATCGGATGGCTTCCTGCGGCAATCTGGGCTGTACTTTCTTTAAATAATGAAAGAGCAGACAAAAGAAATGACCGATTGATCAAAGCCATGCGGGAAAATAAAAGATAAAACTTACCAAGACTACACAAACACTTGATTTAAAATCAATTAATAAACATTATCTATTGTTTTTCAGTTTCTGATTTATAAATTTCATCAAAAAAAATTGCGAAACCGAAAAGTTGCACATATATTTGCAACCATATAGTTTCATTTAAAAATTATCACCTATGAGAAGAGATATTTTTCAGGCTATAGCAGATCCTACACGAAGAGCTATTATTGCACTGATCGCAGTACAGGCGATGACGCCCAATGCCATAGCAGAGCATTTTGATACGACCAGACAGGCCGTTTCAAAACATCTGAAAATTCTGACAGAGTGTGAATTGGTGACTCAAAATCATCAAGGAAGAGAAATTTATTACTTTCTAGAAATTGATAAAATGAAAGAAATAGACCATTGGCTGGAACAGTTCAGAAAGATATGGGAAAGCCGTTTCGAACAGCTTGACACGTTACTGGCAACTTTGAAAAGCCAGCAGAAATAAAGTTTAATACGACAACCAAACTATAAAAATATTAATATGAAACATCTTCTTCAGTTCGATTTCCTTGCAGATAAGGAAAAGAACACCTTAACCATCAGACGTGAGTTTATAGCGAACAGACAATTGGTCTGGGATTGCTACACGAAAAGTGACCTTCTTGATCGTTGGTTCGCCCCCAAACCATTTACTACCAAAACAAAATCTATGGAATTCCGTGAAGGTGGACACTGGCATTATGCAATGGTAGAACCTGACGGAAAAGAATACTGGAGCTGGGTTGGCTATCACAAGATCAATCCAATTGATTCTTATACTTCAAGTGATGCGTTTTGCAATGAAAAGGGAGAAATCAATACAGATCTTCCCCAGGCAAAATGGACAGTAACTTTCACGGATAAAAATGAGAATACCCTTGTAGAAACAATTGTACACTATCAGTCCTTAGCTGATCTGGAAACCATTATCGAAATGGGAATGGAACAGGGAATGATGGCAACTCTTGAAAAACTTGACGAATTATTATTAACATTAAACCCATAAAAATGAGCCACAAAATCACAGTTTCTGCAGTCATCAATGCAGATGCACAAAAAGTATGGAATTATTACACCCAACCGGAGCATATCACCCAATGGAACTTTGCTGATCCTTCCTGGCAATGTCCTTCTGCTTCAAATGATATGAAAGTCGGAGGAAAATATGCTGCAAGAATGGAAGCAAAAGACGGAAGTTTCGGTTTCGACTTTGAAGCTGTTTATAATGAAATAAAAGATGGTGAAAACTTTACCTATACCATGCCGGACGGAAGACAGGTACATGTTGACTTTAAAGAAGACAATGGCCAAACCCATGTAGATGTAGCTTTTGATCCTGAAAACCAGAATCCTGAAGACATGCAGAAAGGAGGCTGGCAAGCAATTCTTGATAATTTCAAAAAATATACGGAATCAAATTAAAAATTTTCAATTGAGAGTTGATATAAAGCTGGATGTTTTACATTCAGCTTTTATTTTTAAGGGATCGGAAACCTTTGAACTCTGATATTGTTGTAAATTTACATCTGAAGACTGAAATATCTGAGATTAGTACCAGAAAGAACTGCAATCCTTGTCAAGATTTAAAACCTAGAACCCCAATTTTTTGAAGCTATGAAAGAAAATAAATACGACAATCCTTCATTTTTTGATCAATACGAAAAAATGCTCCGTTCTCAGATAGGATTAGAGGGAGCAGGAGAATGGCACACCTTAAAAAATATGCTGCCTGATTTTCAAGGAAAAAATGTTCTTGACCTTGGCTGTGGTTTCGGGTGGCATTGCCGCTATGCGATAGAACACGGAGCAAAATCTGTAACCGGAATTGATCTTTCAGAAAAAATGCTGGCAAAAGCTATGGAAATCAATAATCTTGAAGGAATTCAATATGAAAGAAAAGCCCTTGAAGATGTTGACTATCCTGCCGAACAATTTGACATCATATTGAGCTCTCTTACCTTGCATTATATAGAATCTTTTGGTACCATCGCTCAACAGATTTATAAATGGATTATTCCCGGCGGATCATTTGTATTTTCAGTAGAGCATCCTGTTTTCACGGCAGAAGGCGGTCAGGATTGGGTATATGATAAAAATGGTGAAAAAACCTGCTGGCCGGTAGACCGATATTTTATAGAAGGAAAAAGGAATACTACTTTTCTGGGAGAACATGTCATCAAATATCACCGTACTTTAACTTCCTATTTAAATACATTATTAAAAGCAGGTTTTAAAATCAAAGAAGTTATTGAACCTCAACCAGAAGAAGAGATGTTGAAAGAAATTCCGGAGATGAAAGAGGAACTCCGCAGACCAATGATGTTGCTCATTTCAGCTGAAAAATAATTTTCGACCAGAAATTCCCGCATGCATTCCCCTTATTATCTGATGATGTAAGAAATACTAAAAAAACAATATCATTTTCTGTTTTTCATTCGGAAGAACATCGTCCGGAACTTTAAGAATATCGATCATTACAAAAAACATACAGAGAATAGTGATCAAAAATTGGAGAAAGCCGTTCACCATGGTGGTTCTGTTTTTACCCCAAAAGAATTGATGAAAATATGAATTTGCTGCAGCAGAGTTCGAAGACCCGGAAGGAAACAGAATTGCAATGCAAAAAACAATACAATAGCATACCATTCATTGCATATTATTTTTTTTAATACAGTTGATGCATATTTTGTATATTTAAACAACCATTTGAAATCTAATTTGGTAAATAACTATGGCGGAAGAACTATATTTCATCAAGACCAATCCCACTATTGCCAAAATTAATTTGTACAATAAACTCAGCCGTGAAGAAGAACATATTCTGAAATTTCTTCAACCTGAAGCGAAAAACAGCCTTGAAACCATTAAAGAAAAAGTAAAAAGTTCTGTTGAAGAGCTTACTCAGGAAGAACTTCTGCTTATTTTTCAATGGTTTCACAAAGTATATTCTTCAGATCACGAAGAGACCAAAACACAGCTTTTCATCAATGGTATTGATCTTTTTTATGAAATTCCAACAACCGTTCATGCCGAAAATTTCCTTCAGATCCTTTCCGATTATGAAAAACTGCTGAAAAAGGACATGAATTATATTGTGGATTCTAAAAATTTCAATCAATTTCTGATCTACGGAATATTTCTGACAGAGATGATCAACAGAAAACAAAATTCTGATAATATCCTTTGTGAATATCTGAAACCGGATAACCAGTCTTTGTACCTTATGGCAGAAGACCAATGTGGCTTGAAAGATTTTGATCCTGCCATCATCCCGGATCTTCAGCATTACTTTACCGATCTTTATGATCTGACCAGATTTTACAAGGGATCTATCATCAAGCTTGAGCAGGAATAGAAAATTATGCGGTTTATGTAACATCCTGCATTCAATAATTGTCTTTTATAGTATTGAACCAGGATAAAAACTATAACATAGCCGGCAGTTTCCTTTTACGATGCGGAACTGCTTGCTTTTTTTATGAAACTTCTGACATCAGGTTAAAGAACAGCAAAAGCTTTATGAACAACTTTACATCAGATACTCAAATCATCATCAGAAAAGGATTCAGTGATGATCTTCCGGAAATGCTACAGCTTTTTACGGCAACCATAGATGAAGTATGTAAAAAAGACTATAATACTCAACAGCTTGAAGCCTGGAAATCCGGGGCTCAGAATGAGGAGAGATGGATGAAAGTGATCCGTGATCAATATGTTTTGATTGCGATTATAAAAAATAAGATCGCTGGTTTTTGTACACTTGATGACGGAAATTATATTGATATGCTTTTTGTACACAAAGATCATCAGCACCAAGGTATTGCAACCATGCTTTATCGTCAGATTGAAAAAGAAGTTTTGCTGAATTATGAAACGAAGGTTACTGCAGATGTAAGCAAAACGGCCAGACCATTTTTTGAAAAAACAGGCTTTCAGGTTGTTCAGGAAAAAACGGTCTATGTAAAAGGAGTTTCTTTGACCAACTTTACAATGATCAAAAACCTCATCGCTTAATTTTCAGGCTTATGGAATTACATTCTGAATACAAAGAGTATAGAATTTCAGTTCCTCAGGAATTTGAAAATGTATTTACTCATTTTTATTTTGCGGAAAATACCTCTGAAAATCCGGTTACCAAAACACTGCTGCCTACTTATCAGACTATTTTACTATTCTGCTTCGGAGAAAGTGCTACAATGTCTAGCCGTGGAAAAACCATCATACAGATAGATAAATGTATGGTGTTCGGGCCAGTGAGGCAAGCTTTTGAATATACACTTCCCGCAGGATGCTCTATTTTGGTTGCCAATTTTAAGGATGATGCTTTCTTCAGATTTTTTGGAAAAATATCTATTGAACAATTGGTAAAACATCCGGATGAACTGCTGGAAGAAAATTGTTTTACAGACCTTTGGCATCAGCTTAAAAGCTTAGATTTAGTCACAAAACAGGTAGATTACATTCTTGAATTCTGTAAACCTTATCTGCAGGATCGGGACATTACAGGACAGCTGTTGAGTAGTTTTGAGAATGATCTGTTAAATCCCGTTAAAGTAATTGCAGAACAGACTCAGCAGACAGAAAGAAACATCCAGCGAAAGCAGAAAGAGCAGTTTGGCTATTCTTTAAAAGAACTTAACCGTTACAATCGATTTTTAAAAGCTATACAAATCATTGAAAAGGAAACTGAAAGGCAAAACCCTGTCAAGTGGTTTACGATCATTGATGAATGTGGCTATTATGACCAGAGCCAGCTTATCCATGATTTCAGGCATTTTATCAACATTTCTCCGGCTCAATATTTAAAATTCCAGCAGGAAATCTGTAATCCCAGGTCCGGATAGACCGTTTCGTTTTCTTACAATTTTTGAGAAGGACGCCGCAGTACTTTTGTCTCATTAATCTTAACAATCAAAACAATGAGACATTTAATCATTTACGCGCATCCAAATGAAAACAGTTTAAATCATCATCTTTTAAACACAGTTGTTGAAACCCTTCAGTTTCGTAACGAGGAAGTTGTTGTGAGAGATCTTTATACCATAGACTTTGATCCTGTACTTTCTCTGGATGATATGCAGGGACAGCGTATGGGAAAAGTTTTGGATGATGTAAAAACCGAACAGGAATACATTTCGTGGGCAGAGCAGATTACTTTTATCTACCCAATCTGGTGGACCGGACTTCCTGCGATAATGAAAGGATACATAGACCGTGTTTTCAGCTATGGATTTGCCTACCGTTATGATCAGGGGATACAGAAAGGACTCCTGAAAAGTAAAAAGACGGTGATTATCAATACCCATGGAAAATCTCATGAAGAATATGAAAAAACAGGAATGGATAAAGCATTGACACTAACTTCTGACAATGGCATTTTTATCTATTCAGGGCTTGAAATCATCAGGCATTTATTTTTTGATAAAGCAGATAAAGCTTCTCCCGAAAATCTGGAAATCTGGAAAGGTCAGATTAAAAATTTATACTCTGAACATGTTCTTAACTATTAATTTTTTTCTTTAAAAAAACTTATTGAAAAATGAATGATTTACCCTTTATCAGAAGCTTTATGCAAGGCAACTAAGAAAATAATAAAATACAGTTTTTACATCTTTATCCTGTATTTTATTTTTAAGGGATTTATGGCATGAAATTAGCTTCAAAAATCGCAAGTAAAATTGTTTTGAACCATTATTTTAAGCCATTAAGATTGATGGATGGTTAAGTTTTTCTTTTAAAACAAATCTTGTTATAACCCTGCAATGCGTCTTAATGGTTTAAATATTGGATCCTCAGGAATTCCCTGTATATTTGCATCACAATGAAACATCTGAACAGTATATTACGTCTTCCATTCTTCAGTGAATATTACACTCCGGGCTATCGTTCGGGAAGACTTTCTATATCTGTAATCCAATAAAATAATCTAACGTATATATAGAGCCCGGACATTACCTGTCCGGGCTTTTTTCATTTTAAAACTATTCAACATGATTCATCCATTACAAGAAAATGTGGCTATCATCCTGCCTGAAAACGGTCTGGAAGAAAAACTGGCTCTGGCCTCTAAAGAAAACAGAAAACTTTCCATCAAACTGGGTTTTGATCCCACGGCTCCGGATCTTCATCTGGGGCATGCTGTGGTCTTAAAAAAACTGAAACAGTTTCAGGATCTGGGACATCAGATCATTATTATTGTGGGAAGTTTTACAGCAAGGATTGGCGATCCCACAGGAAAAAACAAAGCAAGAAAACCTTTAAGCGCTGAAGATGTACAGCATAATGCCCAGACTTATATCAATCAGCTTTCAAAGGTAATTGATGTACAGAAGACAAAGATTGTTTTCAATTCCGACTGGCTGGATGCCCTTACTTTTTCTGAGGTGATCCAGCTTCTTTCAAGAGTTACCGTTGCACAGCTGATGCACCGAAATGATTTTAATAAAAGGTTTACAGAAAATACACCTATTGCCATGCATGAACTGGTTTACCCGATTCTTCAGGGTTTTGATTCTGTAAAAATTGAGTGCGATATTGAGATGGGAGGCACAGACCAGCTGTTCAACTGTACGATGGGAAGACAGCTTCAGGAGGTGCATCAAATGCCCGCTCAGATTGTCATGTGTATGCCATTGCTGAGAGGTCTTGACGGAAAGGAAAAAATGAGTAAATCCCTGAACAATATTATCGGACTGACGGATGAGCCTAATGAAATGTTTGGAAAAACCATGTCTATTCCTGATGCTTTGATTGAAGAGTTTATCAACCTGACTACCGATTTTTCGATGGAAGAAAAAACAGCGATTTTTTCCCGGTTAAACGAAGGCGAAAACCCAATGAATATAAAAAAACTGATTGCCAAAAATATCATCAGCCAGTACCATGATCCGGCTTCGGCTGACAATGCAGAACAGTTTTTTATCAATCAGTTTCAGAATAAAAATTCTGAAGAGAAAGTGTATGAACGTGTGGCGATCGCTTCATTGAAAAGTATGGAAAACACAATTTCTCTTGTTGAACTCTGCCATCAGCTTAAAAGCGACCTCAGCAAATCAGCAATCCGGAGGTTAATTGAGAGCGGAGGAATTCAGATCAATACAATCAAAATAACAGATGCTGATGAAAAAATGGAACTGACCCCTCAAACTAAAATTAAAATAGGGAGAAGGGGCTTTTTTGAGTTAATATAAGGCTGGAAGATGGAAGCTGGAGGATGGAAGTTTCTGGCGGAAGTCAAACATCTGAAGTTTGTTGAGTGGAATATTTTTTAAAAAACAGAAGTTACAATAAAAAATGCAGAAGTTCTCTACAGCACAATAGTAACTTCCAGCTTCCTTCTTCCAGCTTCCAACCTTTACAACCTTTAACCCATGCAAGAAGAAATAGGACTGAAAATTGCATTCAAGTAAGAGCTTAATTTTTTATTTTTGACTATGGATCTTAACCTGCGCTATAAACAAGCTGATGATACTGATATTGATTATCTTCTCGATCTCAGAATGAAAACCATGAATCCTCATTATGAAAATTCCAGGCTTTCTACCGACAGGGAGACAACTTTGCAAAGAATTCTGTATCAGTTTGAAAAAGCCAATATCATTTTTTTAAATGATCAGCCCATCGGGCTGTTAAAAGTAGACAGAACATTTACCAATATTGAGGTTCTGCAGCTTCAGATTGATCCCAGTCAACAGGGCAAAGGGCTTGGAAAAAAGATCTTGTCAGATATTTTAGAAGAAGCTTCTTTAGCAGGGAAAACGGTTTCATTAAGTGTTTTAAAAACGAATAAAGCACAGCATCTTTATAAAAGTCTTGGGTTCAGAATTGTGGGGGAAGACCAGTATTCTTATTTTATGGAAACGGAAAGGCAATAGATGCTTTTTTTAAGTTTTGACTAAAGCCGCTGAATGTTCCCTTTGATTTAAACACAAATCTCAAATAAATGAGCACAAATGGGCACGATCATCTGTGAGATTCTTCATTACATTTCGTTCCATCAGAATGACACTCCGGAAATAAGCCTTGATTATCCGTTAGTCTTTACTGGTTTGCCATGGTTACGTAAATCAATCTTCCGCCTTCTTCTGCAGATAACAATATTTTTTTACCATCAGTGAGTTCTACCATAGAGCCTGGTGGAATTTCTTTCTGTTCTGTGACATCCTTCATTCCTGATAAGCTTTGGTTGACCAATACCCATCTTCCCTGGTGGAACGTAAAATATCCTACCGGCATTTTATCCTGCATCGTCAGATTCTCGTTGCGTATCACTTTCCTGGAAACATGCCATTTGAAAAGATACTGATTATGATAAACCATGAGCCTGTGATTTTCCGGTTTCCATACCTCATCATCAAATTTAAAATATAAGTCTAAAACGGGTAATGTTCCCTGATGTGGTGTTCCGCAAAACGGGCATTTGGGATTACTCGTATTATCAAAGACGTACCATTTTTCTGTACAATCCGGATTAAGACATGGTTGGATCAGATCTACGGTTTTCAACAAAGCTGTTTCCCATTCATTGGCAGTGGGACGTCTGATGGGATCATGTAATCCATCAACGAATGTCTTTCTGAACAATTCTGAAATATAAGGGCCTGTAACCGTATAAGGAATTTTCTGAGGGTCGCCCCAGAATGCATCCCATTTTCTGAGATGATCGGACTTCACATGGTTGGAATTATTTTGCGGATGTTCTACAAACATTGCTTTTTCTCCCATGGACAGAATTTCATCTTTTTCAGAATCCAGATCCCAGATTTTACCTCCACGCAGCGGATGCCTTCTTAGCAGATACATATAAATGAGAACCGCAAGAGCATGCAGGTCTGTTTTTTGATTGGGTAAATGCCTGTCCGGATCCTGAAGTTTCAGATGTTGGGTTTTTAAAACTTCAGGCGCAATAAAGTCGGCGGTTCCTATGACTTCCGGTGGAAAGAGTCTGGGAACCACAAGACCGTCAATATCGATAATACAGGCAGATTTTGTAACGGGATCTACCAGAATATTGTTATAAGACAAATCGGAGTGTGCCAGTCCCATCTGATGCAGCTTTTTCACTCCTCTGCTGATATTGACTGCAATCTGAAAATAGCTCAGCCAATCTCCCAATTCTGACCGATCCAGTCTCAACGGATACTGCTGATTCCGGAACATGGGAGCGGTAAACCACTTCCCCACTTTATCCTGTCCCTGGATATTATCCGAACCGATATAACCTTTGGCAAAATAAAATTTATGGTGATAAACAGGAACTACAATTCCCGTTAGTTTATTTCTTTCAACAATATCATAAGGCCATCTGAATATTTCGTTCAGAAAGTACTCTGAAGCATTTCCACTCTGTAAACTTTGCAGATAAGTGGAAACAATTCTCATGATTCTTTCTTTTTGTCCTTCATCCAGCGGATTCCGGTAAAAAGCAACTACATATTCTTTATCAGGCGAAAAATAAACATCCTTCACCCCGCCCCGGATAGGGTTTTCATCTACGTATTCATAGGATTTGGCTGTATCCAGAACAGAGACAACCTTAATGGTCTTTTTCATTCGTATTAATAGATTATTGCCAATGTACGGTCATCATGATTTCCTCTGCTCCAGAAATCGCTCCAGATTAAAAGTTCTTCATCAATCTTTTCATCGTTGATAAAATCTACTTTCGCCCTGTCATCATTATTCCCGGCTAGGTCTTCAAAAAGTGCTTTCCAGCTTTCTGTGTCTTCCAGTTTATTTTCGGTGGTAAATTTAGGATCATAAATGCCATCTGTCATCAACACCAGATAAGAAAAATCTTCTACACAGGTGATCTGAAAACGGGAAGCTATTGTATCATTAAAAATTTCTTTCATGGTGATGAAACGTGTCCCTCCACCAAATTCTCCCACATCCATCCGGTTTAAAAGCTTAACTTCAGAAAAATCCGTGTTAATAAGATTGATCGGGCAATCTCCCACTCCAAAACTCAGCACAACATATCCGAAGCTGTACTTTTTAAGCAAAATAAAAATAAGGGTTGCATGCAGATCATTTACTGAAAAATCATTTTCCACTGCTGTTTTTTCCAGTGTTTGATAAACATGTAAAACACCTTCCGATAAGATATTGATGATATTCTGTTTAGATTCTGACTCATTTTCTACGAAAGATTGGCCGTTATACAGCATGCTGACGTTATTTTCAATCTGGTTTAAAGTCTCCTTTGAGTTAAAAAACCGGTTGATCGTTTCTGTTGCCAGTCTGGAACCTTCTCTTGCAGCTTTTGCTGAGCCCGCTCCATCTGAAACAGCAATAATATTCCAGCCATCGGAAAGCCTATTTACAGCAAAATCGTCTTCACGAAATTTGCCTTCATGCGCATGGGAACGTCCTCTTTTGGAAGCCACCACAATTTTTTTGTCTGAAAAAGAACCTTTCAATGAGTCTTCTTCCGGTTTATAAAAAGCTGCGTTTGTATCGCTTGGAATATTCTTCCATAAGTCTTTGGGATCTGCGTTAACGAAGAGTTGTATTTTCTTAGTCTCCATCTGATGCTGATCGTGAATATGATAAAACTGAATATCCAGATGATACATATTATTGGTAACCGGGATTCCTGAGATTGTATTGTTTTCAAAAGTAAGCCCTGTTTCTTCAATGTTTCCAATATTCTGAATCTTTATGTTCGGGAAATCTTCCATATCGAAAGTGAATTCATAGAACTGCTTTGCACTGGCATTTTTCAATATCCAATGAGCATCTTTGAACTCTTCTTTTTCTTTAAAAACAACAGCTTGTTCCATCGTCTTTGACTTGGATTCTGCGGCAGACTTCCTGAAAAATTTGCCCATCATTAGCCCAAAGTTCGGTTAATATCAAATCCTCCTCCGGAAAATCCGTAATAATCCGAAGTTCCGCACCACGGACATTTGCTGTACCCTTCTCCTCTCAGACAGTGTATACCTCCGCAAGAGCAGGTGGCCAATGCAATAGGATTGGCACAATGAGGACATGAAGTACCTCCATCCAGTTCTTCTATATTGATTTTAAGATACATTTTCTGATTGGAAGAAAGTCTGTAGTAGGCTTTTTCATCAATTTTATATGCTCCGTCCAGTCTGTAATATCTTGTAGCCATTCCCGGTATGCTTGATTCTGCGAATGCTTTTTTAAACTTCATCAGATAAAGCTTTTCCGTTTCCTGGCATTTTCCGTTCAATACTACAAAATTATTATCCGGGAATCTCTGTTCCATTTCTGGATCTACTTTCTCCAGAATCATGGAATCTATTTTAGACAAATTAATTCCTTCTTTTTTGGCTTCTGTGACACTCTGGCTGGTTGTTTTAATAGAATCTGTTACCCATTTGAAAAACTCTTTGTAAGAATTCTCATCAGAATTATTGAACAGTAAAACATGGTCTGCCAGAGATCCGAGAAGTTTATAATTGGTATTTTCTCCAATAGAAACAGCAATAGTGTTAGATTTTCCGTTGTATTTGTTATTCCATCTTTCAATGGCTTTGGTCGCATCATCAGTGGGCACTCCGTCTGTAAAAAGAAACACTATAGGTTTCCAGTCGCCTTTTCTTTCATACGTTGTTTTCACAATATCCCTGTCAATACAATCCATTAGTTTAATTAAACCCTGGGAAAGTGATGTACCACTTCCGACCGGAATTTTAGGCGGATAAAAACTGATAATATCCTGCATCGGCGTAATGATTTCAGCTTCTCCCGCAAAACCAATCACGGAAATGTAGACAGTTTCAAGTGAATAAGGATCTTTTTTTAATTCCCTGATGATATTGGCGATCCCTTCCTGTACCTGCTCAATAGGTTCTCCTACCATAGATTCGGAGACGTCTACTAAAAAATAAATAGGCAGTCTTCTCATGCTGTAAAGACAATTTTTTAAATAATAATAGTAAGCTCCGATGGTGGCGGAGGTAATGTGATGTTTTCTCCTGTATTCTGAGATTGTCCTCCCTGCGTAATGGAAGAACTCACCCATTTGAAAAAGGAAGAGAGGGTAATGGCATCCGTAGTATCAAGCTTTACCACATGATCTGTGAGTTCCTTCAGAAACTTTTCATCAGCTTTCGGGCCTGCTGCACATCCTACGATAGCACCAAATTCCAGTCCTCTGATCACCGGGATCATCTGCCTGTATTTCTGAATATCCGAAGGTTTTCCATCCGTAAATATAAAAAGCAGCGGCTGCCAGTCTCCCTTTGTATCGGCAGATTCTTTTACAATTTCCTTCTGCATCAATTCTGAAACCATTTCCAGGGCTGCTCCTGTATGCGTCGGACCACTATCCGGACAGGTAATTTCCATGGGATAAAAGCTCGCCAGGTCTGTTAAGGGTATCATATTTTTAACATCTCTATCGAAGGTAATAACACTCAAATGCAGACTGTCCATTGCCTGCGGATCTGCACGGAGCATACTGATAAGGCCGTTGAATCCATTATTCAGTGCCTGAATAGGCTCTCCGTTCATGGAACCTGAAGTATCTAATAAAAAATAAGCTAATAATCTCCTGCTCATTATAGACAAGTATTAATTCGAAGCCGTCGGCGGAAGTCTTCGACTTCCGCCGACGGCTTTTATTATGATTTGATAAAAATTTGAGAATCTAGTTGGAATATGCGTATTGCTGTCTCAGAATATCGATAAAATTATCTGTATTGTGTGGTTCTCCCACAGCACGGAATTTCCAGTCTCCGTTGTGGCGGTATGCTTCTGCAAAAACCATTGCACATTTACCATTCATACTTGAATCACCGGAAAGGCTGTATTTTGTAATTTCTTTTCCTGTAGCATCTACAGCACGGATAAATGCATTTTCAATCATTCCGAAGTGCTGGTTATTGGTTCTTCCCTGATAAATGGTAACCAGGAATACAATTTTCTGATAACTCTGATCCAGCTGATCCAATCTTACAATGATCTGTTCATCATCTCCATCTCCTGCTCCGGTTCTATTGTCTCCGGTAAGCCATACATTTCCGCTTGGATGCTGCATGGAGTTGAAGAAAACCACATCTCCCTGGTAAAGCCCCATCTGTCTTCCGTCATTGGTCTGTACCGTTCTTCCCAAATTGGCTACTTTTCCGTTGCCATCTAAAAGAAATGCTACTGCATCAAGGTCGTATTCTGCTTCTTTACTGAATAGTTTTCCAAAAAATCCACCTCCCTGCTTTCTTACGTCCCATCCTAAGCCGATGGTTACTTTTGAAAGATCATACACGCTTTCGCCGCGGTCATTCTTTCTTAAATCTATCGTTTGTCCTTTCTGTAAATTAATTGCCATAGTTATAGTTTTTGTGTATCTGATATTTTATTTGATGATTTGCCCTTTGTAGTATTTTTCAAGAAAGAAGCCAAGATCTGCTCTGTATCCTATTCCTGAAGCTTCAAACTTCCAGCTTCCGTTTCTTTTGTACAGTCTTCCGAATTCTACACCGGTTTCAATAGAAAAATCCTCATCCAGTTCGTATTTTGCAATCTCCTGGTTTGAATGGTTATCTACTACTCTGATATAGGAATTTCTTACCTGTCCGAAATTCTGTCTTCTTCTTTCAAAGTCTTCTATGGTTACCACAAAAAGGATCTCTTCTACTCTTGAATCTACTTTATCCAGGTCTATAATGATCGCTTCATCATCGTCACCATCACTGTTTTTACCACTCGGATCATCTCCTGTATGGATAAGGGCTCCATCCGGAGAATTTAAGTTATTGTAAAAAACGAAGTATTCTTCGCTTACTAATTTTCTGTCAGAATCAATCATGATTGCAGAAGCATCCAGGTCAAAATCGTAGCCGGTTCCTTCATTCGGATCCCAGCCTAATCCAATCGTCATTTTCGTCAATCCTATCTCGATCTTTTGTCCTTTCTGTAGATTAATTGCCATAGTGTTTTATATTATGATTATTTTTTGCATTAAGATAGAAGTGATTTATGAACTGACCAAATTTATTCATTAAAAAAATATTTTATACAACTCAATTAAAAGAATTTAAGCCACAAAATAAAAAGGTCCAATTAAAAAATTGAACCTTGTATTATATAAAATGTATTGAATTAATTTTCAAATTCTTTATCTGAAACAGCAGCATTTCTTGCTTTTGCCAGCATGGGAATGGAAATTAATCCCATCACCAGCATAATCACAATCTGCAGCGGTAAAGAAATAAAGGAGTACGTAAGTCCCATTTCACCGCCAAAATCTGCACTTTTCCCTACTGAAATAAACAGCGCCATAAAACCATACTTCATGGCAAGGTTATACGCTCCGATTCCTCCACTGGCAGGGATAATCATTCCTAATGTTCCTACTACAATAATAAAGAAACCGTCTGCAAAGGTAAATGCTGAAGTTTCAGGAAGAGCAAAACATACCAGATATGCAGCAAAGTAATAGCAAATCCAGATTCCTAATGTATAAAGAATGAATTTCCCTTTTTCTTTTAATTTAAAGATGGAAGTTATCCCCTGAAAAATCCCGTCAATAAAGCTAACCACTTTTCCTAAAAAAGGAATTCCTGAAAGTTTCTTTTTAAATACAAAGAACAAAACTGTTCCTGCAATCAGAATAGAAAGAACCAGTATGATCTTGTTGGGATTCATTGTTATTCCTGAGTTTTTATAGAATGACAGAATGGCTTCGTATTTAAACAATAACGTCAGTCCTAAGAAACCAAGCATACAGATCAGATCTACTACCCTTTCCAGAATAATAGTTCCGAAAGATTTATCTACAGGTACTTTTTCCACCCCATATAAAGCGGTTGCCCTTGCTACTTCGCCACTTCTGGGAATTGTAAGGTTCATCAGATAACCAAATGAGATGGACCAAAGCGCATTGGAATTGGAAATTCTGTGTCCCATCGGCTCCAGCATCAGATTCCAGCGTATCGCTCTGAACCAGTACGCCAGAAGACCAAATACGGAAGCAAACAATACCCAGATATAATTAGCTTTTGCCAATGACTTTTGAATGACTTTAAAATCCAGACCTCTTAAGGCAAGCCATAAAAAAAAGCCTGCAAAAGCAAGCGATATTACTATTGTAAGTATTGATTTTACCGGACTTTTTGATATTTTCTCCATGTACTACGTAAGAAGATTTGTTTTTTCATCCGGGAAAACGATTTTTGGCTGGAAGTCTTTTGCTTCTTCCGGAGTCATCTGAGCATAGGCAATGATGATAATGATATCATCTTTCTGTACTTTTCTTGCTGCAGGACCATTCAGACATACTTCACCTGATTTTCTTTTCCCTTTGATCACGTAGGTATCAAAACGTTCTCCGTTGTTCACATTCACGATATAGACTCTTTCTCCCACTACCAGACCGGCAGCTTCTATAAGATCTTCATCGATCGTTATACTCCCTATATAATTAAGGTCAGAGGCAGTTACTCTCACCCTATGAATCTTAGACTTGAAAACTTCTATTAACATGTTGCAAATTTATTAATAAAAATTAATAAAACAGGCGTTTATTATCATTTTAAAACTCCCACAAACACAGGTGTTTAATTTAACAAAACACAAGAAATATAAAAATTACTTATAAATTTAATAATCATATGGTCAAAAAAATTAATTCTTCATACACAATTTAGGATTTAATAAATACGAAAAATAATATTAACTTTTTGCTAAAGTCAATACACATAAGCATTTGGCATGATTTTAGTAACCTGTAACGTAGATTTTCTGTGAAAAGTGGAATTATCATATTTTAACTGATTTCAGTGAAATGCAAAAAAATTGCACAAGTTTTAATAAAAAAATTGCACAATTAGAAAATAGTACTATATTTGCTATAATTACGAACTAACTTTAATATTAAAAATTATGAACAAGTCTGAATTAATCGACGCAATCGCAAAAGATGCAGGTATCACTAAAGTTGCAGCAAAAGCTGCTCTAGAGTCTTTCATTGGTAACGTTACAACTACATTAAAGAAAAAAGACGGAAAAGTTTCTTTAGTAGGTTTTGGTACTTTCTCAGTAGCTGAGAGAGCGGCTAGACAAGGTATTAACCCTGCAACTAAAAAACCGATCAAAATTGCTGCTAAAAAAGTTGCTAAATTCAAAGCTGGAGCTGATTTATCAAATGCAGTTTCAGGTGCTAAGAAAAAATAATCATTCAGATTACAAAAATTCAGGGCTGTTTCTTAGAAACAGCCTTTTTTATGTTCAATAATGATAGAAAATTAAACCATTAAGAAGTTTTAAGGGTTTAGAAATATTAAGTTTTGGCTAAAGCCGTATCATATATCTAATAAAAATAAGCGGGCTAAAATCCGCTTCTATTGATAGTGGAAGCCTATGATATTTTGAAAAGTATAATCATTCGATAGGAACGGGCTTAGTCCGTTTAAAAGATAAATATTCAATTCCGATGGCTTTAACCAAACCTAAAAAAGCTACAGTAAGCAGCTGAAAACTAAATTGTGGTTAAATCCTCTATCATTGTACACATAAAATAAGCGGGCTAAAGCCCGCTTCTATTGATATTACAAATTTTTCAAGCGCCTTATCTCCTATTAAAAACCGCCACTTCTAACTTCTAACTTCTAACTTCTAACTTCTAACTTCTAACTTCTAACTTCCCATTACGGAGCCAGTCTCGAGATTTTCCAGTCAAGATCTTCAAGCTCATAAATAATCCTGTCATGAAGACGATTAGGTCTTCCCTGCCAGAATTCAATTTCATAAGGTCTGGCAAGATATCCGCCCCAGTGGGCTGGTCTTGGAACTTCCCTATTTTCATACTCCTTTTCAAGCTCTTTTAATTTATCTTCCAGAAATTCTCTATTGGGAATCTCCTGACTTTGCGGCGAAACAACAGCTCCTAACTGACTTCCTTTCGGTCTTGAATGGAAATAACCGTCGCTAAGGTTTTCTGCCACCTTTTCAAGATCAGCTTTGATGATAATCTGCCTTTCAAGATTAGGCCAGAAAAAATGCAGGCAGGCTTTATGGTTGTTTTCTATTGCTTTTCCTTTTCTGCTGTTATAATTGGTATAAAAAATAAATCCTTCGTGGGTATATGCTTTAAGCAGTACCATTCTTGTTCTTGGGCACCCATCTTCTTCCACTGTAGAAACCGCCATAGCATTAGCTTCTGAGATCATCGGGCTCTCATTGGCATCCAAAAACCAGTCTCTGAACTGTTCAATTGGATTTTGTTTTATCTCACTTTCAATAAGTTGGGATTTCTCGTACACTTTTCTTCTGTCGTGCAGGTTTTCCATAAATATTTTTTATTAAATTTGAGTATGAATCACTCATACAAAGGTAAAATATTAATCTCGACACCCGACATTTCCGGCGATATTTTTTCAAGATCGGTAGTATTGGTTATTGAACATAATGAAAGTGGTGCATTTGGTTTGATATTGAATAAAAAGAACAGCCAGATGAGTAGCAAATTCAAAGATTTTTTTGACTTTAAAATTGAGGTATATGATGGAGGACCTGTAGAAAACGACAAGGTGTTTTTCATTGTAAAAGGCAAAAGAGTTACAGAGATCTATACAGACATTACTGATGAATACTATCTTACAGAAGATATTGAACGGATCATTAATGCGGTTTTAAGCAGTGAACTGGATATCAACCACATCAAAATATTTTCAGGATATTCCGGATGGTCTTCTCATCAGCTGGATACTGAAGTTCAAAGGAAAATGTGGACAGTAGTGGATGTTTATAATCTTGATTATACGCTTCCCAATGATCAGACACTCTGGAAATCTATTATGCAGAATCTTGGAGGAGAATTTCTTCTCTGGGCCAACTCCCCTGAAGATATTTCCCTGAACTAAAAGTATATTTTTCGTATCATTCTGATAATTAACAAACTTTAAGATTCTTTTAACCAATTTTAAAGAAAGTTTTTCCGTTCTTTGAAAAACTAAAATCACTGATATGAAAGGTATTACACTACTTGCTTTATCAATATTTTCTACAGCGTTTTTATCATTTACTCCTATCAGCAAAAAATACATTGTCATTGATGCCGGACATGGCGGAAATGATTTTGGGGCTGCTTATGGTGAAATTCTGGAAAAAAATATTGCATTAAGCATTGCTAAGGAAATCCGGAAAATCAATGAAAGCCAGGATAAGTATGAGGTTATTTTAACAAGGGATGCAGACAGTTCTCCTACCCTTGCTGAAAGAACAGATCAGATCAATAAGCTGAACCCTGAAATGGTCATTTCTCTTCACGTTAACAGTTCTCCTCAGAAGGAGAGATCTGACAACGGATTTGAAGTTTACGTTCAGAATTCTGACGTATCAAAGGAGTTGGCCGGAAAAATCTATAAGAAATTCAATGCCCGTAAAATTGAAGAACGCCAAAATCTTCATATGCTAAGAGAAACCAAAGCACCTGCTGTATTGGTAGAACTTGGTTTTATCAATAATTCCGATAACAGGAATTATATTACCAGTGAGAAAGGGCAGAAAGAAATCGCACAAAAATTTGTTGAGATTATCAACGAATATTAAATAAAGAAACAATTTCTGATTTTACTCAGAATAAAACCCGGTAAAGGACTTCTGGAACTTTGTTGTTTACCGGGTTTGTCAATTTTTATGAATTAAAACTTTTCTTCCAGCTTTCTACCAATCCGGAGAAACGCGAGGTTTCAAAAGTCTTGTTTCTTATCTTACCTACAGAAAACATACCTTTCTCATCAGAAATCATTAAAATTTCTTCAGCCTTCTGAGATTCAAATGCGATAATCTCGTGTTCCTGAATATCTGCAAGATTATTTTTATGTAAAAAAGTAACAAAGTTTTCCATCAAAGGAGAAATGTAAGCTCCTTCCGTCTGCTTTGGTACTTTGATAACATCACCTTCTAAAAAGAGAAGATTTCCGGCAGTGGTACGTGCTATTCTTTTATTTGGATTCAGAAGGATCACATCGTCAAGATCATTTTCCTGCGCATAGATCACTCCGTAAATGTTTTCCGGACAGTGAACCCGGATATTGCTCAAAAGGTTGTTATTAACATTAATTTCCTTAATCAAATCCAATTCCAGAGGTCTTTGATGAACAACAAGCACATCAGCCATTTCCGTCACCTCGTAAAAATAGGAAACTGAAGATTTTGCCAATGTCATTCCATCATTATTTCTGAACACCTGGAAATTGATAATTCCATTGCTTATTCCTTTGCCTTCAATAATTTCTTTTTGAAAAAGGGTCTGGAAAAACTCCAGCGTGTAAGTCAAAGGAATATTCAGTCTCATCTTTCTCATGGAAGCCATCAGAAAAAAATAGCATTCTTCGTCCATGATCAATCCACCATTTCTTAGAAAGAAAGAAACTTTTACTGAGTCTCCCCAAAGAAAAGCTCTGTTCTTTACATGTAACTCGTCTGATGTAAAATATTGATTTTCCAATTTTTGATGTAATTTATTTACAAAAAAATAATGAACGATAAATCGTTCATCAGTTTTATCATTTCATATAGCCCGGTATTATGCCGCACCCAGTTTTATTCTCAGGTTTTCGATAAGATTTTCCCAATACATTGCATTTTCCTCTTCATCACCTTCTTCACAGAAGTCTGTAATATTTAAAGCAAGATCTTCTGTAATATCATCGATAGTGATCGTCATTTCAAAGAAATTTTTTGTTCCTTCATCTTCTTCCCATCTGAAACGCACGAAACCTTCAGGCTTATATCTGATCAAAGTGGCCTTCTCAGCAGGACCTCCACCCCAGCTAAAAAAGAAATCATCGCCTTTCTCTGTTACCTCATCCGCAAACCATTCAGACAATCCCTCTGCAGTCGCCAGATATTCATATAAAATCTCTGATAAACAGTGCATTGGAAATTCGTAATGGACTTTATGTTTCGCCATATAATCTTTGTTTTATCGTCCCGCAATATATAAATTAATTTTTTTATTACGCAAAAAAACAATTACTTTTTTATAGAATCTGCATGATATTTATCACTGGATTTAAATCCCTGTGATGGTAAGTTTTAAAGCTAAAAGTTACCATGCAAGACATAAAAAAATCTCTCCTTTCCGGAGAGATTTTATCTTTAGTTTTCATTCAGTATATCGAGAATAATCTGACACCCTTCTCTTATTTCATCCAGAGATAATGTAAGAGGCGGAGAGATTCTCAGGTATTCATTTCTGTACAATTGCCAGAAAACAATAAGCCCTTTATCCATGCATTTTTTAGCTACTTCCAGTGTGTATTCAGGAGTTCCTAAGTTCACGGCAAGCATCAGCCCTTTACCGTTGATATTTTTGATTTTAGGATGAACCAAAAGTTCTCTGAACAATTTTTCTTTTTCCTCTACTTCATTCATTAAGCCGCTTTCCAGCACTTCTTTCAATGTTGCATAACTTGCGGCCGCAATCAACGGGTTTCCTCCAAAAGTAGTAATGTGACCCAATTTAGGAGAATGTGAAAGCGTTTCCATGATTTCTCTGGAACTCATAAAAGCTCCTACAGGAACACCGCCTCCCATTCCTTTACCCATGACAAGAATATCAGGAACGATACCAAAGTGCTCGAAAGAGAATAACTTCCCTGTTCTTCCAAATCCCGGCTGTATTTCGTCTAAAATTAAAAGCGCTCCTACTTCTTCACATCTTCTCTTCAGTTTGATCAGGTAATCGTTATCCGGTACCAAAAATCCTGCTGCTCCCTGAATGGTTTCAAGGATAACACAAGCCGTCTTTTCTGTAATTTTATCGAAGTCTTCTTCATTGTTAAATTCAATAAAAGAAACCATCGGTAATAAAGGACGGAATTCTCTCTTGTGAGTTTCATTTCCTGAAACACTCAAAGCGCCGTGGGTATTTCCATGGTAAGAGTTTTTAAAGGAAACGATTTCTTCTCTTCCGGTATATCTTTTAGCCAGCTTTAAGCTTCCATCAATGGCTTCTGCACCACTGTTCACAAGATAAGTAACTTCTAAAGGATCCGGACTAGCTTCTGCAAGCAATCTGCATAATGCGACAGGTTTTTCCTGTGCATATTCGCCATACACCATGACGTGAAGGTATTTATCGGTCTGTTCTTTGATGGCATCCACAATTTTAGGATGTGAATGTCCCAGCGTATTGGCAGAAACTCCTGCTACAAAGTCAAGATATCTTTTTCCGTCTGTACCGTAAATATAGCTTCCTACCGCTTTCTCCACTTCAAAACCTGCAGCAAATTTTGTGGTTTGAGCCTGATATGTAAAAAAATCTTTATGCATTTCCATTGTCTCCAAAAATTTCAGCAAAGCTATAAAAGATTCATTAAACGTTAAAATTAATCCACAAAAAAGACCAGCATTTTACTGGTCTTTCTGTTATTTTCTGGTACGTTTAGGTTTTTTAGCTTCTTCTTTGGCCTTTTCATCATCTATGGCTTTCTGTGCTTTATCGAAGAGCTCATTATCTGCTGTATATTGTATTTCTTCGTTATTCGGAGTGTCTACAAGGATGTCCTGCCATTTCCGGATCCTGTCTTTGGTATTCCAGTTAAAATCCGGGAATTTTCTTTTTGACGGCTCTATCATACTCATCGGATAGGTATCGGAAACAGCTCCGATACTGCAGGAAATAATCTGTAATGCTCTTTCTTCAAACAATGCTCCGATAATTCCGCAGGTAGACAAGGTAATCCCTATTCTTTCCGGTTTTTTGGTTTCCTGATCGGTATCATCAACATAGACGATAGATTGGGCGTTTCCAACTACTCTTGCTTCTTTAATAGCATTTTTCTCATAGTACACCGTCATGAATTTCCCTTTCACCTGATTGAACTCATCTTTCAGGTTCAGGGAGTCTACTTTACTGATGGCAAAGGCATTTCCAATTACTTTTAAGGAATCAATATCTTCCGTTTTGGTATTGAAGTAGGCTTCTACTTTATCTCCGGTTACCTGCTTTTCACCGCTCCAAAGAATCGGGTTGGTATACATATGCATGATTCCGTCTGTTTCGTTGAAAGCAATGGAATCTGCTCTTCCCTGTGCATTGGATTTATAAATACGGGCTTTTTTGAAGGCTCTAAGATAGCTTTTCTTCACTTTGATATCCAGTGAGTCCGGTCTTTGATAAGAGATAATTTTTTCTGCAGCGAAATAAATGGAGTCTTTTTCCATCACTTTTACAGCATACGGACTTTTGGTCATCATTGCAGAGTCTTTTTTCTCAAAAATTTCTCCGTATCCTCCTTTTATGTATCTTTTTTCTTTAGGATCATCCAGGGTTACATTGCCTGTTGCTTTACCAAACCCTGAAATCTGATTGTAGTACATATCATCACCGGTAAGGATTTTTTCATTGTAAAATATCCTTGAGTTTTTGGTTAAATACGCCTCCTTGGAATCCATTTTATAGGTTCCTCTTTCCGTATAGATTCTGTTTCGTGGATTGGTTTTGCTGGTAATGGTTGTAGGACCATTAAAATCGGCAATTTTTGTGTTTTGATTCTGTTTGATATTTGGACCTTCTATAGTATACTGAGGGGTTTCAATCTTTACATTTCCTGTAAGGTCAACTACTCTTGTATTGAGAAAATAAGTTCCTACTTTAGCATAGGTAACATTCTGGCCATCCGAGATCGTTCCTCCTGTATTAAAATACGCTTGATTAGCCAGCCTATCATAATACAGAATATCTGTTTTTATGGTCTGTTTAGGATCCGTCAGGACCACATTTTTTCGGGCAACACCTTTCTGGGTATTGGCATCATATTCCATTTCTCCTGCTGTGATTACAGAGCCGTCTGTATTTTGAAGTCTTGTATTACCTATTGCTTTTACAAAGTTTTCTTCATTATACAGAACTACTTCATCTGCAGTAAGAATGGATCCCTGATGTTCTATCTGAACATGACCGGTAAAATATTGATTCCCGTCGTATTTTTCAGGATCTTTCTTGATTTCGTCTGCGTGGATGATCTTTACTTTATCTTCAGGTCTCACCTGTTGAGGCTGAGTGGGTGAAGGAGCCTGCAGATAAGGATCTCTCTTCACAGGAATTTTATCCTGCGCAAAGTTGAGCGTAGAAATAAAGAGTAACAGAAAAAGGGCTATTCTCATTAATTAGTCATTCTTAGTGCCATAGAAATATAGCGAATGAGAATCAATTTTTACGCCAAATGCTTCTTCAATGGCTTCTTTGATTCCTTGGATTCTTGGGTCACAGAATTCAATAATTTCCTCAATCTCTTTATCAGAGTCTTTTTTGTAGATCACCAGGTGATCATGCTGTTTGTCAAAATAAGACTTTTCATAAGACGAAGAAGTCAATGTCTTTTCTCCGAACTGATGCTTACGGATTAAACCTGCATCAAGGAAAATTTCAATCGTGTTGTAAATCGTTGCTTTGGAAACGTGATATTTCTTCTGCATCATCAGAAGATACAGATCATCAACATTGAAGTGATGATCCATATTATAAATTTCTTCCAATATCGTATATCTTTCAGGTGTGTTTCTGAACCCTTTTTCTAATAAGTAGTTTCTCAAAACATCCTTGATCAAAGCTATATTTTTTTCTTTTTGTATTGTATCCATTAAAAAAATTATCTACAAATTTATTGAATTTTATTTAAATAGATAGTATGGTTAATACAGGTGGCTACGAGTTGTGACGGAAATACCCGGACTGCTCGATCTTATTGTCATAAACTGTTAATTCTGTGATCGGTGCAGATTCCACTTCAACATTGTGCGAAGATACTCCCCAGGCCTTAAAGTCGTCACTTCCGATATACTTCACAAAGTTGTAAATGTTAAGAGTAATCTTTTGTTTAACAGTTAAAAGGATATCGTTGATATAGGTGTTATCTATGATGACATATTTAAGATCCGGCGGTATATCATGAGCTCTTAAAGATGGATGGCTGCTTCTTGAAGGAATGGTTCCGTCCGCCATTAAGTCTTTAAGAACCATATTGAAATAATCGTTGATTCTTCGGTCTACTTTAAATCCTAAAAGGAAATTGATCTTATAGACGGTTCCCGGAAGAATCTCGTCTACAGTATATCTGAAAGTATAGGGATCTTCCTGATTGACAATACTCAGGATAAAATAATGATCTGCTCTTTTCGGCTGTTTTTTGATGATGGAATAGATAATTTTGGATTCCACTTCATCATTTCTTTTTGCCCTGCTCAGGTAAGCAAGATTGGTAGCATATTTCGGAATAGTTTCGTCCAGCTTCATGTCTTTAAGGATAGACACATATTTTTCTATTTTCACAAACTGGATAAATCTTGTTTTGATCAGTCTTCCGTTGTACCATGCATACATAGAAACTCCGATAGAACCTGCCAATACAACGGTAATCCATCCACCTTCCATAAATTTGATGATGTTGGCACTGAAGAATCCTAATTCGATAGCCATGTAAACCATTGCGAAAACCAGAATCAGAACCTTGCTTACTCTATGCTTCAGCAGCCAGAATACTAATAAAACGGTGGTCATCAACATCGTTACGGTAATGGAAAGTCCGTAAGCGGCTTCCATTTTTCCTGATTCTTTGAAATGCAGAACGACAATGATACACAGGATAAGAAGTCCCCAGTTGATTCTTGGAATATACATCTGTCCTTTTACTCCGGAAGGGTAATCAATTTTCTGATTCGGCCAAAGGTTAAGAGACATTGCTTCTGAGAATATGGTGAACGAACCTGTAATCAATGCCTGGCTGGCAATAATTGCAGCGGCTGTTGCTAAAATTACTCCCGGAATGATCATCCATTCCTGCATGATTCCGAAGAACGGGTTTATTACAGAGAAACCTGGTTTGTTATGATTGGTCAGAAGCCATGCGCCCTGTCCAAGATAGTTTAGAATAAGCATGATCTTAACGAATGCCCAGCTTACTCTGATGTTTTTAGCTCCGCAGTGTCCCAGGTCAGAATACAGTGCTTCTGCTCCGGTAGTACAAAGGAAAACCGCTCCAAGAATGACAATGGCACTCGGAGAGTTAACAATGAGCTTATAAGCGTAATAAGGGTTGAAAGATCTTAAAATCTCAAAGTTTTCACTTAAATGCATCACTCCTAGGCCTCCCAATACCAGGAACCAAACTACCATTACCGGACCAAAAAATTTTCCGATAAAACTGGTCCCGAACTGCTGTACCACAAAAATGGCAATCAGAATTCCGATGGTGATTGGAACAACAGGAGTATGGGGATTATAAATTTCAAGACCTTCAATAGCTGACATTACCGTCAGTGATGGGGTAATTACTCCGTCTGCAATAAGTGCCGCAGCACCAATAATCGCAATAAGGTACAGCCATCCTTTTTTAAGGTTTCTTACCAATGAAAACAAGGCAAGAATACCTCCTTCACCTTTGTTGTCTGCTCTCAAAGCAATGATCACATATTTGATTGTGGTCTGCAAAGTAAGGGTCCAGATAATACATGAAAGAGCTCCTTCTATGTATTCATTGAAAGGCATATTGCTTCCCTGGGATCTTGCATTCACAATTGCTTTCATTACGTAAAGCGGAGAGGTACCAATATCTCCAAAAACAATTCCTAGAGACACTAAAACTCCTATGAAGGAAAGTTTCTTTATGTCGAAGTGGTAGCCATCTTCTGTAACTTCTGCCATATCAGCTTAATTTATTTTAAAGGCGCAAATTTATACTAATTTTATGACGTCAAGAATTTTTCTTCATGAATATAATAAATGAAAAAACTTCCTTTCGGAAGTTTTTTTCTATAACTATTTTACGTACATCGCTTTTTTGATCTCCTCTTTTACTTTTTCAAGTTTTGGGAACCATTCTGCAAATAATGCTGCAGAGTAAGGTGCAGGTGCATCAGGAGTAGTAATTCTCTTGATAGGAGCATCTAAATAATCAAATGCTTTTTGCTGTACCATATAAGTAATTTCTGAAGATACTGATCCGAATGGCCAAGCTTCTTCTAAAATAACCAGTCTGTTTGTTTTCTTTACAGATTCTAAAATTGTATCGAAGTCAAGAGGACGAACAGTTCTAAGGTCGATAACTTCTACAGAGATTCCTTCTTTAGCCATATCTTCTGCTGCCTGTAAAGCCAGTTTCATGATCTTTCCGAAAGAAACCAGAGTAACGTCTGTACCTTGTCTCTTGATATCTGCTTTTCCTATTGGTAAGTAGTATTCTTCTTCAGGAATTTCCATTTTATCTCCATACATCTGCTCAGATTCCATGAAAATAACAGGGTCATTATCCTGGATCGCTGTTTTTAACAATCCTTTTGCGTCATAAGGGTTAGAAGGTACCACCACTTTAAGTCCAGGGCAGTTGGCAAACCAGTTTTCAAATGCCTGAGAGTGAGTAGCTCCTAATTGTCCTGCAGAAGCAGTAGGCCCACGGAAAACAATTGGACAATTCCACTGTCCGCCACTCATCTGACGGATTTTCGCTGCGTTATTGATAATCTGATCAATTCCTACCAATGAGAAATTGAATGTCATAAATTCTACGATGGGTCTGTTACCATTCATTGCGGCTCCCACAGAAATTCCTGTAAATCCAAGTTCTGCAATGGGTGTGTCAATTATTCTTTTTGGACCAAATTCATCCAGCATTCCTTTTGAAGCCTTATATGCACCATTATATTCTGCAACTTCCTCCCCCATCAGGTAGATGGATTCGTCTTTACGCATTTCCTCGCTCATTGCCTGTGCAATTACCTCACGAAAAGTATATTCTGCCATATTTTCTTGAAAAATTTAGACTACAAAAGTAGTGTTTTTTTATTATACACATCATAAAAACGCTCTTCATTTCCATGAGAAGTCATAATATTAACTGTATTTAAAATAAATTTTTCTTCCTGATGTCCCGTTCTTGTGGATTTTCCCGCTTCCAGAGATTTTTTGTTCATAAAAAATGACATCTCATTTCTGAAATGTCATCTAAAATTCTATTTAAACTTAAATTAATTAGCTTTTTCCCAAATCTGGGTTCTTCCTAATAAAGATAATCCCAAATACCCTCTTACGTTCAGTTTATCACCGCTTCTTGTAATGGTACATTTGTATGTTTTTCCTGTTTTGGGATCCGTGATGGTTCCTCCTGTGAACTCATCGCCGTCTTTTTTCAGCCCTCTGATGATTTCCAATCCTAAAATTGGCTTTCCTTTTCTGTCATCTTTACAAGCCGTACAGTTTGATTCAGCTGGTTTTATTAATAACTGAGAAACTTTCCCATAGTATTTTCCGTCTGATTTTTTGTACACTTCAACAATAGATTTTGCCTGTTTTGTCTCATCATCTATCGTCTTCCACTTACCTTCTATCTGTGCAAATGTAAGTACACCACATAAAGAAAGTGCGAACGTTAACAATATTTTTTTCATATTTCTTATAGTTTTAATTTTAATACAATATTCTTATCTACGTATTGATAAAAATATAAATTAATTTTCAACGAACAAAAACTTTTATTATACAAAGCATAAAGAGGATATAAAAAGTAAAATCGCTAAAATGCGAAAAAGCTAAATTTCAATCGGCCTGTTGATGTTTTCGCAATTTTACAGATTTACCTTTTTTCCATTTCGCCCTAATACAGTTTCCTGTTAATCACTCTGTCCATGTAATCCTGATACCACGCTTTTGCTGTTTTCTTTCCCTGCTCTACTTCCGGATTTTTAACCTCATTAACCAGATTCTTTTCAAGGCCCAGATCAGATTTATCATATACCCCTACTATTTCTTTTCCGTCAAAACGATAAATATAATTTCCGATCATGAACTGCTCCATACTTCCGTCAGAATTCACAACAATGAAAGGATATTCCTTATCGCTCACCAGACTTCTTCCCCAGCTTCTGATAGGCTTGTTATATCCTATAAGGTCAGCCAGTGTAGGATATATATCTGCCTGCTGTGCAATTTCCTGGCTGACTCCTTTAAGCTGGTATTCAGGATTCGGAGAATAGAAAATCAACGGAACAGCATAACGGTTCATCGCTTTTTCATATTCCGGATAATAGACCTGGTTGGTATGATCTCCCGTGAAAACAAAGATCGTATTATTGAACCAAGGCTGTTTTTTAGCTGTTTCAAAATATTTCTTTATTGCATAATCCGTATACTGTATCGGTTCATGCATTTCTATTTTTCCCTTTTTAAATTTTCCGTTGTATTTTTCAGGAATTTTAAAAGGGTGATGTGATGAAGCCGTAAACACAGTAGTCATAAAAGGCTGTTTCTTTCCTACATTTTTTGCAAAATACTGAAGGAAAGGTTCATCCCAGACCGCCCACATCCCGTCGAAATCTTCATCGTGGTTATACTCTGTTTTCCCGAAATAATGCTTAAATCCTAATATATTTCCGAAACCAAGAAATCCCATAGAACCATTTGGCGCTCCATGATAGAACGAAGTGTCATAGCCAAGGTCATTACATACAGAAACAATAGACTGGATTTTCTGATTGGAATAAGGTGATCCCGTAAATGCATCCGTAAGACTCGGAATTCCTGCCAATACGCTGCTCATCCCATGAATTGATTGTCTGCCGTTTGCAAAAGTATTCGGAAAAATAAGACTCTGGGTTGCCAGACTGTCCATGAACGGAGTATAAGAAACGTAATCTTTAATATTTTTATCTTTATTAAATGCCCCGGAATATTCTCTCCCGAAAGATTCTACGATGAAAATAACAATATTCGGACGGTTCTCTACTTTTCTGTCGTACACTTTATAAGGCTGTACATACTCTTCTATATCTTTTTCGCTCACAAAATGAACTTCCTTGAAATTATTGGTATTTAAAGTCCTGAAAAAGGAGAATGTACTGTTGAGCACCATATTACCCTGCAGAGGATTGGTTACAAAACGGGTTGCATCCACCATATTAATCGGTCTGGTACTGTGTTTAAAATCTCCTCTGATTCCTCCCACAACCAGCACCGCTGTGATACATAAAGTAATAATGGAAGTAATAAAATAAGGTAGTAATTTCAAAGGTTTCACCTCTTCTACTTTCACCTTTTTATAAAGGAAAACCCATAAGATCATCAGGATCATATACCATATCAGTACGAAAGGATGTTGTCCGATAGAAATCATCAGTACCTTAGAAACATTGGATTCGTGCTCAGCTACCTGAAATACTGCTGAAGTAAGCCTTGCCTGTGAAAATTTATAGTAAATAAAATCTCCGAAGTTCATGGCATAAGCAATCCCGTTAGTAATAAAATACAGCCAAAAAAGAACTTTCTGGAAAGTTTTCTTTGTGTTGATGACCAATGGCAGTAAACTAAGCAATATAAACAGTGCATTAACATACAAAATGGCTGTGGTATCAAAAGCAGTACCATGGAAAGCCAGCTTTATATATTCTGAAACGGAGTCTACTTTAATCAGATCTTTATTGAAATACCAGAATAAAAGTCTGGCAATCTGATAAAAAACATAGGCCAGAAAAATCCTGTAAACCAATGCCAGAACTTCCTGTTTTCTAAATCCTTTTAAAAATTTCATGGGGCAAATTTACATCAAAATCATTTTAATGCGTTTTTTAGTTCATATTATTTTGAGTTAGAATTTTTAAAAACTGTAATTTTGTGTTTATGGATTTTATAAAGAATAATCTGGCCAATGCTTTAACCCTGGCTAATTTATTTGCAGGCTGTGTAGGTGCAATACATTTAATTTTAGGAGATTATCAGACAACGGCAATCTGCCTTATTCTCTCTTCGGTTTTCGATTTTTTTGACGGCTTTGTAGCCAGAGCTTTAAAATCAAACTCCAATCTTGGTCTTCAGCTGGACTCGCTTGCGGATATGGTAAGCTTTGGAGTGATCCCAGGACTTACGATGTATAAAGCCCTTGAACCTTTTGGAGCTGAGCTTTTGGGAATGCATTTCCCATTTGAGATCAAGTATCTGGGACTCATTGTCACAGTATTTTCCTGCCTGAGGCTTGCCATTTTTAATTTGGATGAAGAGCAGCGTTATTATTTCAAAGGATTGAATACACCTACCAATACCGTTTTACTGTTCGGTCTTTATTATGCCTTTAAAGAAACCGGAAATTTCAGCTTTTTATTTGATCATGAATTGCTATTAATCCTGCTTACTCTTCTTACTTCATGGCTTCTGATCAGCCCGATCAGGATGATGGCTATGAAATTCAAATCAAAACAATTAAAAGATAACTATCCAAAAATTATATTACTGGCAGGAGGAATTGCCATTCTTTCGATATTCCAGATTGTAGGAATTCCTATGCTTGTTATTTATTATATGCTGGTATCTCTCATTTTTCAGGGACAGCTAAAATAATTATTAAAATAAAACACATTTCAAATTATTAATCATTGACATGAATTTAAAACTCCATAAACCGCTTTGTATTTTTGACCTGGAAACCACAGGAACCAATATCGGAAAAGACAGAATTGTTGAAATATGTATTTTAAAAGTAAACCCGGATGCCTCCAGAGAGAGCAAAACATGGCGTGTAAATCCTGAAATGCCGATTCCAAAAGAATGCAGTGAAATCCACGGGATCTATGATGAAGATGTAAAAGATGCTCCTACTTTCAGGGATATTGCCGCTAAAATTATGGAAATGATTTCAGGAAGTGACCTGGGAGGATTCAATTCCAACAGGTTTGATGTTCCGCTTTTGGCTGAAGAGCTTTTAAGAGTAGGAATGGATTTTGATCTGAGTAAATTCAGACTGGTCGATGCACAGACTATTTTCCATAAAAAAGAACCTAGAAATTTAGGTGCAGCTTACCAGTTCTACTGTGGAAAAACATTGGAAAATGCCCACTCTGCAGAGGCTGATGTAATGGCAACGTTTGAAGTTCTTGACGCTCAGGTTGGAAAATATGATGATATTCCGAATGAAATAGCACCGTTAAGTGAATTTACATTCCATAATAAAAATGCAGACCTTGCCGGATTTATCGGATATAATGAAAAAATGGAAGAAGTTTTCAACTTTGGAAAATATAAAGGACAAGGCGTGAAAGCGGTATTCCAAAAAGACTTAGGATATTTCGGGTGGCTTCAGAACGCTGACTTTCCGTTGTATACCAAAAAGATTTTTACAAAAATTCAATTATCAAGCAGGTTTTAAAAATGTCTGATCTGATTCGTTTTAAATTTTATGAAACTGCCCTTGAAGCTAACAGGGACAAGCAGATACTGGCTGAAAACGGTATCAACAGTTTCATTGCGAATGAGCAGCTCATCCAGTCGGATTGGCTTCTGTCTCAGGCGGTAGGCGGCATACAGCTTCAGGTATTTGAAGATGATATGGAAAAGGCCCGGCAGATCCTGCAGGACTATAAAGACAATGAACAATACTCGCTGGAAGTAGAACATACCATTGAAGATCCCGAGTTTGATTTTGTCTGCCCGAAATGTGGCTCCAATCATATTTACAGGGATGACAGTGCTACCAGTTTCTTTGGAATTTCTTTTCTGACGAGCCACAAATTCAAATGTTATTATTGCGGGAATGAGTTTACCCACTAATTTATTCAGGAATCAATAGTTTTAAACGATCTAAAAGATTGCTTCGTCCCTCGCAATGACGGGGTTAAAAAAAATATAAAAAAAGAGTTATGAAAATAATCTGCATAGGAAGAAACTACAGTGAACACGCGAAAGAATTGGGAAATGAAATTCCTGAGAATCCTGTTATCTTTATGAAACCGGATACCGCTGTTTTAAAAGGAAATGATTTTTATATTCCTGAATTTTCCAATGATATTCACTACGAGCTTGAAGTGGTATTAAAAATTTCAAAGGGAGGAAAATATATTCAGAAAGAAACAGCGCACAAGCATTATGAAGAAATTGGTCTTGGAATCGATTTTACAGCCAGAGATCTTCAGAGCGAACTGAAATCAAAAGGGCTTCCATGGGAGCTTGCCAAAGGTTTTGACGGCTCTGCTGTGGTAAGCAGTTTCTTCAAAAAAGAGAACTTCAGTCTTGAAAACCTTCAGTTTTCGTTATTAAAAAATAAAGAAAAAGTACAGGATGGCAATACGAAAGATATGATGTTCAATTTTGATGATATTGTAGCTTTTGCTTCTCAGTATTTTACGTTAAGGGTAGGTGATCTTATTTTCACAGGAACTCCAAAAGGGGTTGGCAAAGTAGAAGAAAATGATATTCTGGAAGCTTATCTTCAGGAGGAAAAAATCCTTGATATCCGAATATTATAAGTATTTAATATTAAAGTCTGACAAATTTTTCCTATCTTTAGGTAACAAAATTAGAGGTTATGATAAATATTGTATTACCCGTAGATTTTGGGGACAAGACAGACCAATTGGTAGACGGTGCCATAAAATTTGCAAAACAGCTTAACGGCAGAATTTACCTGATCCACGTAGCACCATCAGATATCGGCTTTGCTATTGGTGACATGGGATTTCAATATTTTCCGGAAGTGGAAGCCAACGAAATCAGAGAAGAGCTGGTACAGCTTAATAAAATTGAGCAAAGAATCATCAGCCATGATATTGATTGTGAACACCTTTTAAAACAGGGGCTTGCAAAAGATATTATTCTGGAACATGCAAAAGCCAAAAATGCTGATTATATTGTGATGGGATCACACGGCAGAAGCGGAATTTATGATGTATTCGTGGGAAGCTTAACCAAAGGAATAACGAAAAGTTCAAGTATTCCTGTTCTGGTACTTCCGATTCACGACTAAGAAAAAGAAAATTTTAATCGTTAGTAATAAAAAAACCGATCAAACCCTATTGTTTGATCGGTTTTTTACTATATAACCAATTAATTAACCTTCTTTTTTATAGATATTCGGATCGTAGTAAGGGTGCTTACCTTCCGTTGGAGAATAATAGTCTTTATCTTTATCGCCACCTAGTGTAACCACCAGTACGTAGCACCAATAAGTGAATAGTACACAGCAAACTATAAATAGAATCCAGTTTAAAACATTACCGAAAGCATCAAAGAAACCGAAAGACCATTTGAAAACTTTGCTTAAGAATAGAAAGAAAGACGTCATTATTTTCCTTTTTTAAATTAACTTTGTACAAATTTATAAAAAATGTTTAAATTACTTTCAAAAGAAAGCAATATTTTTTCAATTCCTGTTTATATTGGTTTTCTTCTTTTAGTAGTCATAATATTTAACATACTGAATTTCAATACTTACGAAGCCATAGTTGCCGGAATAACTTTTCTGGGAATTGCTTTGGGATATTTTTGTTTTCACAGTGTTGCCCTTAATTATCAGACCCATCTGCCCTTATTTTTATACACCTTTTTTATTTTCGGGCTGTATCCCGGAAATCTGGATATAGGAATTGCAGTTTCTCTGCTTACCAACTCTTTCCTTATCCTGCTTCTGACGAGTGCAGATGAAGATATCAGGAAAAAATCATATGTATTGGTAGGATCTATTGTAGCCCTGAACTTTATTTTTCTTCCTACCACCTGGCCAATGGCTGTTTTTGTGATCATTCACGTGATTGCCACTTCTGCCAAAATAGGGTTGAATCTTTTCAGATTCCTTCTGGGAATTGTTCTGATTGCATTCAGTTATTTTTCTGTCATGTATTTCGTTCAGTTCACTTCATGGAATATCGATTATTTTCCGTTTGGAAAAATGAAACCGGTAACAGATTACACGGAACTTCTTCCGCTGATTCCTGTGGTTCTGATGCTTATTTATGCTGTGTACGACCATTTTAAAAATTACAACAAGAAAAGTCCGATAAGCAGATATAAATACACTTTCCTGCTGGTCTTTTCTGTAGCACAGCTCGTTACTATCATTCTATATATGAATAAAAGCTATGAATATCTGCTGCTCCTGGCATTTCCTTCAAGTATTATTCTGAGCAGAATGATGAGATTTTTACCTAAATACTGGATGCGTGAAGCCAGTGTATGGCTTATTATTATTAGTTTACTGACCTTCAAAGCGGGTACAGTTTTTGATTTATTTTAGAAAATTATGATTCAGATAGACGATAAATTGATTTCTGAGGAAATTTTTTCCGAAGAATTTGTTTGCAACCTTACGAAATGTAAAGGTGCATGTTGTGTGGAAGGAGATGTGGGAGCTCCGTTGGATAAAGACGAGCTTGAAATATTGGACAGTATTTTTGACAAAATAAAACCTTACCTTACTCAGGAAGGTATTAAAGCCCTTGAAGAACAGGGAACATGGACTACTGATCCACACGACGGAATGTATGTTACTCCAATGGTGGAGAACCGCGAGTGTGCCTATGTAACCTTTGATGAAAAAGGAATTACCAAATGTGGTATTGAGAAAGCATATGAAGATGGTGCAGTAGACTGGCAGAAACCTATTTCATGCCATCTTTACCCAATCCGTGTTACGGAATACTCTTCATTTACCGCATTGAATTATCATGAGTGGAATGTATGCAGCGATGCCTGTACGCTTGGAAAAGAACTTCAGGTTCCTGTGTATAAGTTTTTAAAAACTCCACTGACGAGAAAGTATGGTGAGGAATTTTATACTGTTTTGAGCGAAGCTGCTGAAGAATGGAAAAAAGAGTATGGTTCTTAACCGATACACATTCGAATGAAATAATAAAAACCGCAGATCTCTCCGCGGTTTTTATTTTTGTTATCAATAAAGATGAATTAGTTCGTTGTACTTCCTTTTTGGGTTTCATTTTTTTTAGCATTCTCCCAACCGTCTTCAGGCATAAGTATGGCTACATTTTTTTCTTTTGTCAGATATTTCCTGGCAACATCCTGAAGGTCTTTTACCGTAAGTCCTTTTACTTTATCCGGGTAATTCAGAATATTATATTGATCACTTCCGTCTAATTGATTTTGAGCAATTCCCTGTAACCAGAATCCATTGTCTTTAAGACTTGTTTTATATTCATTGTATTCTCCTTCTTTGTATTTATCGAGATCTTTTTGTTCAGGGCCCATGTCTATCAGTTTTTGTAATTCGGCTACTGCACTTTTTGTAAGCTGATCTACATTTTCAGGGCCACAAGGGAAATTAATGCTAAAATCATAGGCACTGTAAGGGATTTTACTGAAGCTTCCGCTTGCGCTTCCGCCGTAAATACCACTTTCGTCTTCTCTCAGTTTTTCAAGGACTTTAATCGTAGCGACCTCTCCAAGAGCTGAAAGTGCCATAGCTTCCTTCTCATTATAAGGCGCTTCTCCGCTGTAAGAAATTGTGACAAGGCTCTTCGGTTCTTTTCCTTTTTTATAAACCTTTGTATATCCTCCTTTCACTGGTCTGTAGCCTGTATCTTTAAATGTAGACGATTTTCCGGTAGCAGGAAGGGAAGCAATATACTGCAGGATCTCACTTTTAAGCTGTCCTTCATCTATATTCCCCACAAAATAGAAGTGGAAATTACCTGCATTGGCAAACTTATCTTTGTAAATATCATATGCTTTTTTATAATCTGTATTCGCCCAGTCTTTTTCGGTAGGTTCAAGGCCGGTAAATCTTGGATTCTTCTGATTGATAAATTTGGAATATTCACTGGAGAAATAGTATTCCGGATCAGAATCCACATTCGCCAGTATGGCAGATTTCTTTGTTTTATAGGTGTTGAATGATTCCGGGTTATAATTTAAGTCTGTAAAGCAGGCATAGATCAGTTCCATGGCAGTCTTCAGATCTTTTTTCGAACTTGTTCCTGAAATACCTTCTGTAAGACCACCGACATAAGAGCTTACACTCACCTGTTTTCCTGCAAGATAGTGAGCAAGATCTGTCTTTGAAAGCCCTGCTAATCCGGCTTCCAGTAAAGCATCAAATGCAAATTTTGTTTTATTGTAATCGGCATCCGGAATGACAGACAGTCCTCCCAGGCTTATTGCTGCAAAAACAATCTCATCATCCTTAAAATCTGTTTTCTTGAAAGTAACCTTAGCACCGTTGTTCAAAGTCCATGTGGTCGTTCCTAATTTGGCGTCTGCTTCTGTTTTAGTAATTTTCCCTTCGGATTTAAAAGGTTTTACTAAGCTTTCAGTTTTCTTTTTTTCTTCATAAGGTTTAAGATCAGCCACTTTTACAGCATCAAATGTCTTCAGAACCATAGCCTCTTTTGGCATGGTAATACCTTCCTTTTTTGGACCTGTAATAATAACGACCCTGCTGTCATTCTTTACCCGCTTTTTGATAATTTCATTGGTCTGTTCCAGCGCTATGGATGGAAGAACTTCTTTAATATGTTCATATCCCCAGGTAATTCCAGGTATTGGCTCCTGTCTCAGGAAATGGTTCACGTAGCCATCGATAAGTTCACCGCTTTGGTTTTTGTCTTTGTTGTTGTAAGCCCATTCATAAGAGGAAAGCATCCCGGCTTTTGCCCTGTCCAGTTCAGATTGGGTAAATCCGAATCTTTTGGCTCTTTCCACTTCTTCCAAAAGAACTTTCAACGCATTCAACTGGTCGCCGTCTTTTGTAGCTGCGGCACCCTGAAATGCTTCTTTGTTTCTTGCGTAAGTTCCTCCATGGTATACTGAACCATAAGTAAAAGGAGGATTTGGAGAATTAACCAGTTCTGCCAGTCTGCTGTTCAGCATAATATTTACAAGGCCTTCAACAATACTTCTATCATATTGCTGCACTGTTACATCCGGCTGGTACACTTCAGAATCTTTGATAATGAACTGCACTCCTGAAGCCGTAGCATCAGGATCAGTCTCAATAGCAACCAGTGCTTCTTTATGATTCGGAAGATCAAATGATTTTCTTTCTCTGGGTTTTGAAGGATTTTTATATTGGCTGAAGTTATTCCTGATCTTTTTCTCTATTTCATCCACATTGATATCTCCTACTACCACAATTGCCATCAGATCCGGACGGTACCAATCCTGATGGAACTTCCGGATAAGATCAGGTCTGAAGTTTTCCAGCACTTCTTTTTTACCGATAGGAAGTCTTTCTGCGTACTGAGATTGGTATAAAAGCTTTGGCAGGTATTTATCCATCATTCTCTTATCCGGTCCGAGACCTAATCTTAGCTCTTCCAGTACCACTCCTCTTTCTTTATTGATCTGTTCATCAGAAAGTGTTGCGTTAAATGCCCAGTCTTCCATTACTTTCAGACCGGCATCCAGATTTCCAGGTTTATCCAACGGGACAGGAAGCATGTAGACGGTTTCGTCAAAGCCGGTGTAAGCATTAAGGTGCTGCCCGAATTTTACCCCGATAGATTGTAAAAAGTCTACTAATTTATTGTCAGGAAAATTTTTGGTTCCGTTGAAGTTCATATGCTCCATAAAGTGAGCCAGTCCTCTCTGATTTTCGTCTTCAAGAATAGATCCGGCATTGATTGCCAGACGGAATTCTACTTTTTTTTCCGGTAAAACATTTTTTTTGATATAGTACTTCATTCCATTGGAAAGAGTACCGATTCTTACGGACGGATCCACAGGGATGTTTTGTCCATAGATATTGACAGACATCAGGAAGATGGCTGAAAACGAAGATAACATTCTTTTCATCTACATTATTTTTTGACCTTTCAAAAATATCAATTCTCCCAGTGACCGGGCTTTAGCAGAGGGTTAAATTCAAGTTAAAAAATTTAATTATTATAAAATGAAAGCAAATTGTTTCTTTTATATTACTTATATTGATTTTTAATTAAAAACATTCATTAATTATTTAAAATAGACTAATTAAAAATAAGCTCATCTGATTCATTTTTCTTGAAATTACGGTTAACAGATCCATATATACTTCTTTTAAACCCAAAAAACCGTTGTAAAACACAACAGTCATATTATTTTGATTAAAAAAATTCAGTTATTAAACCTGATTTCTGAAACACTGCAATAGCATATTAAGAAAACTTATTGGCATTTGGTTCATATTTTCTACCATAAAAAAACCGGGAATTCCCGGTTTTGATGACTTAAAAAAGTATTTTATTATTTAAAATCAGCATCCGTTACTCCGGAGTTGATCAAAACTTTTGTTGTTTTAATGGTCATTTTCTGACCTCCACCCTCAGCTTCCACTTCAGCCGGGAATTGTATTCCGTCTACAGCCATATAGCTTTTAATGGTTGCCTTTCCTTCACCGGCATCCGTCTTATACAAAAGTCCGGTTCCGGCATCGAAATAGAATTTTCCTTTATCGGAAGACAAAACATTATACTCTTTTCCGTCAAGTTTTTCTGTAGATACTGTCTTGAAATTAGATGCATCAAATGCTAAAGCATCCATTGGTTTTCCTTTCATCAGGTCAGCAATCTTGTCAGCAGGAATATCTGTTTTAGTTCCCATCTGATCAAAATATCCTTTCTCACCGTCAAAAAGCTGCACCATTTCTTTTCCCATAAAAGATTGTACAGATTTGAATTTATTTCCTAATTTCTTAGTTGTCATTTGGATTTCCATTCCCTGCACGGCAACGGTATTGTCAGTAATGGTAGATTTTACAGCGTCTAGTTTATCTTTTCCACCTAGTGCTTTGAAATAATTATCAATAACCTCTTTAGGTGTAAGTTTTGATTGTACGGCTTCTGTTTTAGCAGATACAGCCCCTTTCTTCTGAGCTGCTGCAGGTACTGAGAAAAGTACAGCGCAGAAAAATGGAATGATGATCTTTTTCATATTTATAATAAAGTTTAAAGGGTAAATATAGGAATATTGGCGGACATAAATAAGTAACTTTGAAAACAAAAACCCGGCCAATTAGTTTACCGGATACATCTGACGTAATTCTTAGAAAAGATTTACAACAAAAAAACCGCCAAAGAATTGACGGTTTTCAAATATTTATATCTGAGTATAATTACTTCTTAAGTTCTTCTAAAAATTCGTCGTGAGAAATTTTAGTTTCTTTTTTAGTCGCTTTTTCAAGAATTACATCTTTCAGTTTAGCCATAGCTACTTCAGAAGAAATTTGTCTTACCTGCTCCTGGTCTTTCAACATTTCAACAGCATATTTCTGGATTTCTTCATCTCCTAAGTGGTGGATTCCGTAGATAGCCAATTGGTTTTTCACCAACTGTTCAGCCTGAGCCAATACATCAGCATAGTCAAGGTTGATTTCGTTCTCAGTCATCAATTTACCTTCGATGATCTGATATTTCAACTGGTTTTTCTCAGCTTCAAGAATTTCTTTAGCCTGTTCTTCAGACTGGATATTCTGGTTAGAGAATAACAACCACTTCACAAGGAAAGATTCAGGAAGTTTTACTTCTTCTTTCTCAGTTACCTGCTCCAATACTTTATTCACAAAGTGAACATCAGCATTCTGCTGGAAATACTCGTCTAATTCAGTTTTTACTTTATCTTTAAGCTCTTCTTCAGACTTGATGTTTCCTTCTCCGTATACTTTGTCGAAAAGATCCTGGTTAAGCTCAGCTAAGTTTAATGAATAGAAATCTTTCACTTTAACTTCTACTTCATTGTGGTGTAAGTGCTCAACTTCTTCTTTGCTGAATCCTAATTCTTTAGCTAATTCTTCATCACCTGTAAGAGTTTCTTTAGATACTTTTACAGATTCCTCCATTTTCAACCCTTTTACCAACTTGAAAGCTTCTTTGTTTTCAGCTGTAATAGTAAGGTTTTTTGGGTGGTGGTGGTGCTCACCTTCAGCATCTTCTTCCACAACCTGAGAAACTTCTAAAGCAATGTAAGAATCTTTAGTGATTTTATCTTGAGGAACCTGCTCTGCGAAACGCTTCTGCATGTTTTCAATGCTCTTACCGATTTCTTTGTCAGAAGCTTCTACTTTGTAGTGAGGAGCTTCATATTTAGCTAAATCTATAGTGAATTCAGGCTCAAATCCTACTTCGAAAGCAACTTCTAATTGATCAGCATTGTAATCGAATTCGTTTACTGGCTGAGGAACAGGCTGACCAACTAATCTTAGTTTGTTTTCATTAACATAGTTGTTTAAAGCATCAGAAACTTGTCTGTTGATTTCTTCAAATGCAATACCTGCTTCATATTGTTTTTTAACCATACTCAAAGGCACTTTCCCTTTTCTGAATCCAGGAACTTGCGCATTTTTAGCATAATTAATCAACTGCTTCTCTACTTTTTCTTTGTAGTCAGATTTTTCCAATGTTACTGTAAGCAATGCACTTACATCATCATGGTTTTGTGCGGTAACCTTCATTATTGATTAAAATTTTAGGTTGCAAAAATAGGAATTTTTTATGAAAAAAACTCATTTAAAATCAACTTATAAAGCCAAATATTGTTAAATAAAAAACCACCGGAAAATTCCGGTGGCCCAAACAAGATTAAAGGTATATTAATTAATAATATTATAGTTGGCCTCGGCGTCCGTTTCTCCTCCTGTATGAGTTCCGTAAATCACTCCGTTTCCACTTACAGCAGAAGCTTCAGAAACCGTTACAGGCTCATGGAACAATGTAAGAACCAGCTGACTAGGTGCTGAAGCATTTTTTACAGCGGTATTGACTACCCATTTTGTTTTCAACCCAACACGGTTTCCATCATCTCTTTTGGAAGATTCATCATCTGTACGGGTTAAGGTGATATCAGAATTGGGAAAGTTATACACCAGGAAATGTGCATTTTTTGCTTCCTTAATTTCCTGAGTAGTATCTTCATCACCATTCTTGAAAATAACTTCTACATTATAAGTATGGCCATTGATCAGTTTAACATTAGGGTTTGTGGTACTGTTCACCTGATAATCATAAACTACGGGAACTCCTGTAGCTTCATCCGTTACTCTTAAGAGAACATCTGACAATTCTTCCTGAGGAAGGTCATCTGCTTCATCATCGCTTCTGTTACACGATGTTAAGCTTAAAGAAACAGCTAAGAATAAAAGTCCTAAGATAAGTGTTGTATTTTTAAAAATATTTTTCATGTTTTTGATTTTAAGTAATTAAAATTGATATTTAAGAGTTAAAATGAAGTTTCTTCCCATTTCGTTGGAAAAGAAACGTAGTCTGTTCAGATAATCTCTGTAAGATTTGTTGAATATATTTCGGACTGAAAAATCAATTCCGAAATTTTTAGACAGATTTACCCCTGTCTGAAGGTTCCAAAGGGAATATCCGTTTGGAGGTGTAGAAATATCCACTTCTTCATTGTAAGGATTTCCGTCTGAATCAAATAATCTGATCGGAACGTTATAAACAGGAAATCTCTTCTGTTTCAGATAAGTATTGTTACTCACTGTGAAATAGAAGTTTTTCCATTCTTTTTTACTGAATTCCAATGAATTGTTAAAATTCGGCGGCATCATTAAAATAAGCGGCACATCATGAGTAGTATCCTGTCCATACACATAGGAACCGCTTCCTTTGTATGTCAGATTATCTGTAATTTTAAGCTGAGCATCGATATCCAATCCATACATTTTTGCATTGATCTGCTGATAACTATACTCTACAAAAGCTCCACCCCATTGTGTATTCAGATAACCTGTAGGAATCTGATTGATGAAATTCTGAGTATAAAAGAAATACGGGTTTACAGAAATATTTAATCCTTTCAGGACATTTGCTTTTACGTCTGCCACTAAATTAAACTGATTTCCGGTTTCACTTTTCATTCTCATATCCCCTCTCTCAATGATCGCTGCGGAATGGTGAAGTCCGTCTGCAAAAAGCTCTGCGATATTCGGAGATCTTGAAACCCTGGCGTAATTGAATTTCAGGTTAAAATATTCGGATGGATGGTAAACAATTCCCCCATTTACTGAAATATTATTATAACTTAAAGACGGCTTGGTAAGAATTCTGTTTTGGTTGATTCTTACTACAAAATCTGAATAATCTGATGCATATTTTTTATTCCAGTCACTCAGATCAAACCATTTTGTTACTTCGTAATGATCATAATCGTATCTGCCTCCCAGTTCAAGATCCAGTTCCGGTGCAATTTTATATTTCAGTACGGAATAAATTCCTGCATAGTATCTGTCATAGTTCGGAACAAGACGTCTCGCCTCGGTCTGGGTACTGGAATAATTGTTTTGATATCCTGCATTAATTCCTGTTTCAAGATTCCAGTTTCCTCTTTCTATCAGGTGGTTTACATTCAGATCGTTGGTGATCAGTTCAAGGTCCAAAGCAGGTTTTTTACTTAATGCTTCTGTACGCCTGATATCATATTCTTTTCTATGATTGTACTGAAAGCTGTAAGTAGCTGTTATTTTTCCAAAATTTTCAAACCTTTTGTAAGCCGAAACTTTAGCAATATGATGTTCAATTTCCTGTCGCGGATTATCGATATCATAACTAAAATCTCTCTGATATATTGGTTCCGGAGATGTAAGGGCATTACGAAGATCTGCAGAGTTTCCTACATGAGAACTTCTAAGAATCCCGACGGTACTTTTAGTCAGATAATAATCAAAAGAAAATCCTTTTTCAAATGTCATTTTCTGCACCCCAAAATTAAATCCCGAGCTCTCAAGTCCTGTATTCATCAGGCCATAATCCGGAGCTTCAAGATCTCCAAGTTTTTTATAACTTCCATTGGTTTTTATAGCCCATCCGTTCTCCCATGTTTTTGCAAGTTTTACATTAAGATCAGCGCCTCTTCCGTTTGAAATCCCGGAAAGAGAAACATTTCCCATAATAGTATCTTTCTTAGGCAAAACCTGAGGCTGTAAAACAACAACTCCACCTACAGCACCTGCTCCATATTTCAAAGCTGATGCTCCTTTAATGACATCAATATGTTCAAAATTATTGACATCTACGTTAGGAGCGTGCTCTACTCCCCATTCTTGTTCAGCAAGCTTTACCCCATCATTAAGGATGGAAACCCTGCTTCCATAAAGACCGTGGATAATAGGCTTGGCTATGTTATTTCCTGTTTTCAGAACATTGACACCAGAAATATTGGTTAATAAATTTCCTAAGTTCTCAGTAACATTTCTTGAAAGCGTTGATTTATCAAGTGTTTTCACCACCATACTTCCATTGTTCTTATGACTTCCATGAATGGTCACAGTTTCGATATCTTTAATGTGGTGTTCCAGTGTAATCACCAGCTGAACATCCTTATCAACTCCTATATTTTCAGTATAATCATTGCAATCAGGATGTTGAGCAATGAGTGTATACTTTCCTGCAGGAATTTTGTCAAAAGAAAACTGACCTTTCTTATTGGTTTTAGCTGTAAAGTTCCCGATTTTAATCACTGCATTTTCCAGCCATGTTTTATCATGGAAATCCTGAACGGTTCCCTCTACAGTATAAGTTTTTTGTGCACTTGTAAATACTGATCCACAAAAGACCAGCAGCAGGCAATATATCAATTTCATTGTAAATAGATTGATTGCGCACCCTTTTCAACAGGGTACATTTTCGTTAAAATTTGTGAGAAGGGCTAGTTTTAAATGTACAATGTAAAAGTCTAATGTCTGATGAGAAGTTAGAGGTTAGAAGCTAGAAATTAGTAATTGAACATTATTTAAATACCAATTACAAATTAACAGTTGTTTTTCCAGCAACTCTAAACCTTAAACTTTAAACATTGAATTTTAAAGTACAGAACTTTAAACCCTATAGAATCTATGAATTATGCAAATGCGGGCGGCCCCCGAAGCTGGAAGGTGAATTTGGTCTGTGACCAGATTTTCTCCTGAATGGCGATGATTTGTTTTACTTCATGGCTGTAATGCTCAAAAGTAAAGTTGAATTCTTCAGGAGCTAATGTATGTCCGGTAACCAAAAAGTGGCAGGCCAGACAGTCGCCAGCTTTCTCTTTAGTAACGGCTTTCGTCATTGTATTCTCTGCTTTTTTAAGATGAAAAGCCTTAAAATAGTCTACAGAATCATGATGGTGAAAGCTTTGAGAAAGCAGCGCAAGGAAATACACTCCAAACAACAGTTTGGAGATAAAACTCTTTAGGTTTCTGCTTTCTTTAAAAATCATGGTTCAAAATTATGAAAATAATTTAATTGTTTCCTTAAACTTTTATTAAATTACTTAATAACTGTTGACAATAGGTAGAAGTTAATACGGTTTTGTTACAAAAAAAAATGCTTCATCATTTTAGTTGATAAAGCATTTATATTTTGGTTTAATCCAGTTGGGTTCCAAGATATTCCCACTCCTGTAAAGCTGTATCCAGCTCCTCCTTAGCTTTGTTATATTCTTCTAAGGTTTCATCTGAAGGATTTTCTTTGGCAAAAGATGCTTCCATCTGCTCTACTTTTGTTTCAAGCTCAGAAATTTTCTCTTCCACTTTCTTGATTTTATTCTGAATATTTTTCTGTTCTTTACTTACAATATTTGAAGACTGGCTGCTGCTTACAACAGGTTTCTCCTCTACTTTCTTAGGTTCCACCTTTACTTCCGTATGAAGTTTGGCTTTTTCTGCAGAAATCTCTCTGATGGTTTCTTTCTGTCTGTACTCAAGATATTCGTTGATATCACCAAGGAATTCTTTCATTTTCCCATCACGGAATTCGTAGATTTTATCACAAAGTCCCTGAAGGAATTCCCTGTCGTGAGAGATGACAATTAAAGTTCCTTCAAAATTCTGCAGTGCCAGCTTGATAATTTCCTTAGACTGGATATCAAGGTGGTTGGTAGGTTCGTCCATGATCAGCGTGTTGAAAGGACGAAGCAACAGTTTACAAAGTGCCAGACGGTTTCTCTCTCCTCCGGAAAGTACTTTTGTTTTCTTAGTAACGGCATCTCCCTGGAAAAGGAAAGATCCTAATAAGTCTCTTACTCTTGGTCTTGTTTCTTCTGTTGCTGCATCTTCAGCTTCTTCCAGAACCGTTTTATTAGGTGTTAAAACCTCTTCCTGATTCTGAGCGAAATATCCAATGTTGACATTATGTCCAAGATTCCAGGTTCCTGAATAGTCTTTGATATCTCCTGCCAGGATTTTAGCCAGCGTAGTTTTTCCCTGACCGTTCTGCCCCAGAAGGGCAATTCTGTCTCCTCTCTGAACGATGAAGTCTACATCATCAAAAATTTGCTTCTGTCCGTAGGCTTTTCCAAGATTGATCGCTTCGAAGATCACTTTTCCCGGAACCATAGACTGTACGAAACGGATATTGAATTTTGAAACGTCTTCGTTATCCACTTCAATACGTTCAATCTTATCTAATTTTTTAATAAGTGACTGCGCGAAAGAAGCTTTGGTAGCACTTGCACGGAACTTATTAATATTATCTTCCATCTGCTTGATCTCCGCATCCTGATTCTTTTTAGCCTGAATCAGTTTTTCACGGCGGTCCTCTCTCATGATCAGATATTTGGAATAGTTGGCTTTGTAATCGTCAACTTTTTTATTGTTGATATCAAAAGTACGGTTACAAACCGCTGTCATAAACTGTTTATCGTGACTTACCAGAACAATAGCTCCGGGATAATCCTTAAGGAAGTTCTCCAACCAGATGATGGATTCCATATCCAGGTGGTTGGTAGGCTCATCGAGAAGCATGATATCGTTCTTCTGAAGAAGTAATTTTGCCAATTCGATTCTCATTCTCCATCCTCCGGAAAATTCATCGGTAATTTTCTGGAAATCATCTGCTTTAAATCCTAAACCGAATAACACTTTTTCCATGTCACCCTCAAGATTGTAGGCATCATGGTTCATCAAAAGGTCGTTCAGCTCGGTCATTTTATTAATCAGATCCGTGTAGGAATCACTTTCGTAATCTGTTCTTACAGTCATCTGGTGATTCACTTCTTCAAGCTCATTCTTCCAGGCATTGATCTGTTCAAAAGCCTGCATTGTTTCTGCCCAGACCGTTCTTCCTTTTACGAAATCAAGATCCTGCTTCAGGAAACCAATGGTAACACTTCCTTCAGTGACAACTTCTCCCTCGTAGAAATTAATTTCTCCGGAAAGCATTTTCAATAAAGTGGATTTTCCTGCTCCGTTTTTACCAACGAGACCCACTTTATCATCCTTTTTAATGGTGAAATTGACATTTTGAAATAAATAATTTCCTGAATGATGTAATCCTAAACTTTGAACCGAAAGCATCTTAATTAATAATTAGTAATGAATAATGAATTTTCGGGTGCAAAAATACGGAAAAAGAAATGAATAGCCGAGAAATAAAAAAACAGGCCAGAATTTGGCAATTTTTCTATGTAGGTAAAACATTAAACCGCAAAAAAGGAGACACCATGAGATGTCCCCTAACCTAAATTTAAAACTGAGAAGTATTTTCACGAATGCTTCTATTCATTTACTCTAACAGCTGCCGATGTTTTTACAATAGAGCGAAGCCAGATATCATTATTGGGAACGTTTGTTCCATAAAGAAAATCAGCAACAAAGCTGTCTTCCGGCAGATGAAGTTCTACGGAAAGCCTTTTTGTCCGGCTTGTTTCATCAACGGAGGTACTGCTTGAGACATTTAATCCGTTATTGATCAGCTCAATATTAATTTCACGCTGGGTTCTATACCGGAAACTATCACTATACAATCCGAAGTTTGATGAAATATGCGTATACTCTGCAAATCTTCCGAAATCATATATTGGCTTTTTGCTTACGGAGAGGTCCCTCAGATATTCTTTCATTTTCAAATAATACCTGTTGAGAAAAGAATGTTTATTATAATCTGTCCCGAAGTAGGCTTCATTTTCTGTACTAAACACTGACAATATGGTATTGGTCTCATCCATCATCAGTTTTCCATATACTTTTGAGAGGTCGTTATATACTTTATCCCTGCACACAAATGCCTGCGAAAGTCCATTCACTGTTTCCACTTTATATTCTGAGAGCAATGCATCCCAGATTTTATTTCCATCAGCACTGGTTTTTGCATTTCTGATATCTGAAACATAGCTATGCAGATCATCAACATTTGCGAAATCTGTAGAAATATAAACAGATTGCGGTCCTTCAAGATAGCCGCCTCCAATATCGGCATGATCTCCGGGAACGAATACTTCTTTCCAAACTGATGATTTTTTTTCTGATTTCTGATCCTTCATTGTTTTTGAATTCTCAAATAAGCCGGTAAGCGGAAAGAAAAACCTGCCCTCATTAACTGCACAAAAATGCAGAGCATTCTCTATCTGTACAGACATATTCATATTATAGGTATTAAAAGGTTTGGACTCTACCGTATCAAAAAGCCCCAGAAATTTTATTCTGCAATTTCCCACAGCATAATGAGTCAGAAGCTGATTACAGAAGGTTCTTGCCAACATACCTCCCCGGCCGAATCCGTATACATAAAAATGGTATTCTTTGGTGTCATCATGGGTTATTTTTTGCACAAATTCCCCGGTTTTCTGAAGTTTATCATCAGATGAATAACCACTTCCATAGGGTGGGTTTGCACAGGTTGCCATAGCAAAATTATTATCTTCATGACCTGTTACAGTACCAATTCCTTCAATATATATCTTTTCATCTCCAACGAACAGACTGTATAATTTATAGATATTGCTGAAAGTCCCGTAATAGCTTTCATTATTATTCAGCGGTTTATCCGGAGAAAGAATATTGCCCCCATTATTTCCTGTGCCGTCAAAGAAAATCCCGACGGAAATCACTCTGTTACCATTCATGTTTCTACTTTAATTTTTTATTACAGATCCTGTTGTGTTTTTTTCAACTGACATCCCTTAAAGAGACATTCCAAAATAACAGAAGAAAAACAAGGTTAGCTAGAGTGAAAAGTACCAAATAAAAAATTCCGTATTTCTACGGAATCAATTTATATTTTTTCAAGGGAGTAAATATTGTTGACAATAGCATAGATGACTATCCCTACTGTATTTCTGGCTCCGATTTTTTCGAGAATACGCTGTCTGTGACTTTCTACAGTTCTCGGGCTGATAAAGAGTTTTTCTCCGATTTCGTTGTTGGTCAGTTCCTGGCAGATCAGTTTTACCACATCTTTTTCTCTTTCGGATAATTCATCTTCTGTTTCAAAAAGAGAATTTTTCTTGGCAGAACTGTTCATATAAGTAAACAGCATCTGATGATCTTCGGCCGTGAAAAAAACTCCGTTTTTATCTACCATTGTAATGGCATCAATAAAGGTTTTCTTATTCGAATTTTTCGGCAGAAATGCAGATACTCCCAGCTTGACCATATATCCGAGAATTGAGGTTTTATAATGGGATGACAGGATAATAATTTTAAGATCGGGAAATTTCTCTTTGAGGATTTCTACCAGTTCAAAACCGTTCATGGGTTTCATCTGAACATCTACAAGAGCAATATCAGGGAATTCATCTTTTGAAAGTTTTCCGAGGTCTTCTATAAAACCGGGGCCGTTATCTGCGGTAAGGGTTACCGATATATTTTTCTCATTGGACAGCAGCATTTTTACCCCTTCGAGGATCAGCTGTTCATCATCAATCAGTGCTAGTTTGATTTGGGAACTCATGATATTTTGGAATTTTTATGATTAAACGACTTCCTTTGTTTGAAAATGTTTTTTTCCATTTGTGTGTGGCATTCATAGATTTGATGCGGGATTCGATATTTTTTATCCCCATTCCTTTTTTCACTTCTTCATATTCAAAGCCCTGCCCGTTATCCGAAATCACTACAGCCATATTTTCAGGATAATCTTTCATGTAAATCCAGATATCCGTTGCGTCCGAATGTTTGATCACATTGGTAGTAAACTCCTGAATAATTCTGTACAGCTGTACTTCTACAAAAAGATCTTTCTTTTCATATCCCTGCATTACCTGCAAAGAGATATTGATTTTGTGGGAAAGGTTGGCTATTAATTCTTCAACATATAAAACCAGTCCTACCGACTCCAGGTTTACAGGGTATAATGAATGGGAAATACTTCTGGCAGCATCAATCAGGGAAGACATCTGGCCGTAGATATTTTTTTTGATCAGCTCATCGCCCTGAGTATCCAGATTATTTAACCATAAGGAAAGGATATTGAGACGGTTTCCGATATCATCATGAATCATGACCGCAATTCTTTTTCTTTCTTCTTCCTGGGCTTTGATGTTTTCCAGCACTAATTTCTTCTGATGGAGAACTTCCGCCTCATGCTGTACATTTTTCTCCTTAATGATTCTGGTTATAAAAGCTCTGTACGCTAACAGAATAAAGGATACTATAACTGTTATGGTAACAATTATAAGGATCAGCAGATTGATATTTAAAGTTACTTCTTTAATCTGATAAAAGTGTATAAAAATGAACAGTACAAAATACCCGAAAGAATATTATTGGCACTGAGAATTGTATAGTAATCATTTTCCGACAGATTGGCAATCTGATGCTGGATGATAAAAATAAATACCGAAACGGAATAGTAGAAAAAAATACTGGCATCTACGAGAAGAAAACGGTTCTGTAGAGAGGTATTCTTAATCTCACGGATCAATGTAAACCCGGAAAGACAGATGATGATGATATTGGAAACTACTTTCGCAATATCGGCATTGGCAGGATAATCAAATCCATATTTCGAGATCATAAAGCCAGCTGCCAATGCACCTGTAATCCACAGAACAGGTTTTGGCCAGTCCAGTTTTCTGACAAATAAACCCGTCAGAAGGAAAAATTCTCCTGCGATATATAAAGGATAGAGGAATGAAGTATCATTCAGTCTGAAGATATAAGGCAGCGCCAGATTCAGCAGCTCAATAAAAAAAAGAAAAGCAATACAATGAAAATATTGCTTTTCTTTATGATTTAATATGCGGTATTTTGCTGCTCCCAGCAGTATAACAGATAGAAGCAGTGCATAATTCAGGAATAAAATTGCCTTATAAAGTCCAGCCATTCCTCAGTATATCATTTTAAAATTCACTTCCTACATCTACATCCGGAATACGGCAGATAGGAGGACACGGCTTTGCCCAGTCATAAGTATTGGAAATCACTTCTGCTCCCAGTTCTGCATTCCTGAGATTTTCACGGAAAGAGATAAAAATAAGGGTTACCAGCATTTTTCCATAGATATCATTGTATCTGATACCAAAAGAACAGGTAATACCGGCCAGCCCTTCATCTGAAAGGCAAAGATCTGCTATAGGAACATAGAATTTTCTGAAAATTCCGCTGCCTTCATTTTCTCTGCTCTCTTTATAAAACCAGTCCATCCCTTGGTTTCTCCAGCGTTCAATAGCATCTACGGCTTTGTCCTGCTCAAGAACCGGTGTATTGGAAACCGGGAATCCCATATTGGCATTCTTCTCCATACTCTCAAGATCTCTGGAAAGAACCGCATTTCTGATGACAGTATATTCCTGGATTTCCTGCAGCCTCAGATCTTTATCAAGTTCGGTAAGGAAACTGTATGGATATTCTTTTACATCTATTTTTTCCCCGTCGTTATTCATAGGATAAAAAATAAGAATCAACCGGTCTCTGTAAATTCCTACTGCAGCACAGAAGTCTTTATAATCACTGAACCCTTTCATCCATTCAAGGTGCTCTCTGGAAATATTAAAAACATAGTTGGTAGGGATAAGCTTTTGAATTCTGGAAAAGTCTGAAAGAGATGCTTTCCATTCATTTGATGCTGTCCTGCATTCTTCTACAGGCAGCATATAGTCTACAATGTTTAATGTTGACATAAGCATAGTTTTTAGTCGTATAAAAATATAGAAACTAAATATGCTACGCAAGAGGATTTTAATTAATAATTTTTCACAGTAATATGATAACAGCTCTGTTGTTTCTCTTTGATGAAATATATTCTGCCAGCTTTCTCATAATACTTTAAAACTTTCTCCAATGCCAATTCCATTTTCGGATTGTACTTTAAAACGTTGTTGAATCTTACATAAGAAATGTCAAAAGAATTGCCATAATTGTGTGAACTAATCCCTAGTGAGGCGTTGGAATTCACTCTTCTAAGCCTGCATTGGTCTTCAAGCGTTCTGGTAATGGATGAAACAGTAAATGTACCGCCTTTTGTATCCTTGCTGAACTTAGAACCTATTTTTTCCAGCGTGGTTTTTGCCTTGGATACCATATAAGCCCTGCTGTAATCAAGTTTTTGAACGCGATATCCTTTACCCGATTTTTTTATTTTGTGGAATTTGCCGCTATTGATGTATCGCTGCACTGTTTTGGAATCTTTCAGCAGCTGTACCCCAAAACTTTTTGAGGCATCAAGATGAGATTTATAAAGCGGCGTAGGTTCAACCTTCAATACAGTGGCAAGATCATAGCAGGGAAAAGCTTTTTTAGCTGCCTGCGAATAATGTAAACTATAAATAAAAGGTACAAAGACCACACAAAAAAACTTTCTCATTCACCATCCTTTTAAATTACAAATGAAAGATAAAACATTTATGTTATATCTTTCAAAACCGACTATTATACTCTTTAAACAAATCCCAAACAAACTTTACACCAAATTACAGATTTTGTAATTTTTGTTCTCTCTTTTTTGAAATATTTTTCAGATTTATCTTTTTACTTTAAGATTTAAATTTTACATTTGAGATACTTTAAACAATAAACAACATGATAAAAAAACTTTTCGCTGAATTTTTCGGCACATTTTGGCTTGTTTTCGGAGGATGTGGAAGCGCTGTTTTCGCAGCCGGTGTTCCAGATATTGGCATCGGGCTTTTAGGAGTTGCTTTAGCCTTCGGTCTTACTGTTCTTACCATGGCTTACGCTGTAGGGCATATCTCAGGAGGGCATTTTAATCCGGCAGTTTCTTTTGGACTTTTAGCAGGAGGAAGATTTTCTGCAAAAGACCTTATTCCTTACATTGTGGCACAGTGCCTGGGAGCAATTGTAGCAGCAGGATGCCTGTATACGATTCTTAACGGAGCCGGAGCGGTAGAATTCTCAAAACCCGGAGATTTCGCCACCAACTTCTACGGTGAAGCCGTTTATAACGGAAAAGCTTTCAGTATGGGAGCTGCATTTCTTGCTGAGTTTTTATTAACCGCCTTTTTCCTTATTGTAATCATGGGAGCTACGGATAAGTGGGCTAACGGTAAGTTTGCCGGTCTTGCCATCGGTCTTGCTCTTACGTTGATCCACCTGATCTCAATCCCGATTACAAATACTTCTGTAAACCCTGCGAGATCACTTTCTCAGGCAGTCTTTATGGGAGGAATTGCCATGTCGCAGCTTTGGCTGTTCTGGGTTGCCCCTATTTTGGGAGGAGTTGTAGGAGGTTTAATCTACAAGTTCTTACTTCAGAGAGATACTGCTGAAATTGCAGATTAACTTTAAAATACTATTCAATGATAAAATCCTGTCGGCGGCAGGATTTTTTTATTTTCTGATTTTGAATAATTGTTTTGAAATTCTTTGTAAACGCAAAGTTTTTATAAAGATGAATTTTTATTTAAGGGAGAAAAGTGGTTATGACTACGTCGTTGATGAAGTGATAGGTTTTACAACCGATTAATAAAAATCAATGAAATTGATTCCTTCTTTGCTTTCTTAAACTTTAAATATAGAAAATAAGTCTTTGCGTTAGAATAAGAAACCTCCTTAATTTTATTTCAGTTTTTTAATTTCAAAAGGATTTTTAAAAATCAGTTCCTCGTGCTTTCCTTTGATCTCCATTTTACGCTGGAGAAGATTCAAAGCCATCTTCCTGATAAAAAAATCTTTGTCATTCAGTTTCCAGTAGGAATCTTCATGGAGTCTTTTAGGCTGGCGAATCAGATAAAATTCGGTATCCCAGGTATCCGCATTGTGATAGAATTCAATAATTCCGCAATGTTCCGGAATTAAAGCAGCATCTACCATTCCCATCGGGAGCAAAAAACTGAAAGAATTACACATATAATCCCCACAGGAAATTTTATCGTGTTTCAGAAATTTTTCTCCGGTGTCTTTATTCAGGTATGATTTTTTGAAATCATTTTTAAAATCACTTTTTGAAAGTTTAATTTCAATTTCATGACTTCCACCCTCCGAATCTATGATTAATATGTCCGCTTCCCAATCTGCCTGAAAATAATTCGTCAGTACGATTTCTTTTTCAAAATCGCAATGGGAATGGATGTAGGCGTGTATGAGTTCTTCTATTTTGATCATTTTTTATGATGGTAAAAATATTTTAATAAAACGCAATGCCCGCAAAGTTTTTAATAGTCAAGTGTTTAAAGGCTCGCAAAGGCGTTTCACTCAGCAAAAGTTTCAAATTATTTTATGATACAAAAATTAACAAGTGGAGCGAATTGACAATTAACAATTGCTTTCTTCGGTTTAAATCATCAGCTAACCAGTAAACTACATCCTCTGATATCTGAATGGTCTATTCTTCCTAACACCTGAAATTTATCACCGATTATTTTTCCTAAATCCTGTGTGGCAATAAATGAGCAGGAATGGGTATTGGCAAGATCAATAATATTAATAGCTCCTGTGCGGCCTTCTTTTTGGTACGTTAAGGGATCTTCTGCATTGCGAACCATAATTCTCATCCAGTTGGGACACTCATATTCATTATTTCCAAGGGAGTAAGCCTGTGAAAGTAACTCTGTCATAGAATATTCTGAATAGATTTTCTCCGTTTTAAGGCCTTCCTGCAATATTTTAAGCAATTCATCCTTGGTCATTTCTTCCTTCCGCCCCTTCATACCGCCGGTTTCAATCACTATTAAATTTTCAGGGAAATTCAGGGATTCTTCGCTTTGCTCAGAATGACAGTAATCAAGAAAGTCTAATAAAGCAAAAGAAACTCCGAAAAGAATCACTTTTTTATCCTGCAAGGTGTTCAATAGTTCAAAGAGTTCAGCATGATTATAAAGGAAATATCCGTTTTCCGGCTTGGCAGATTTTTTCATCAGATAATCTACCATATAGATCAGTGATGAATTCTGTCTCTCAAGATAACTTGGAAGCAGCCCCAGAAAAATAAAATCTTCCGGCTTTCCGATGAACTGTTCAAAGCTTTTATAAATACTCTCCTCATAAAGTTCCGGATCTGCGATGAAATGTTTGGAAAGGTTCATCTGGGTGGTTCCTGAACTTTGAAAGAAAAGATCCGTATCCACATTTTTATCCAGAATCTGATGATTTTTAAACATTTCAATAGGAAGAAACGGAATCTTCACCAGGCTATCTACCTCATCGGGACTAACCTTCAGAAAATCAACAAATTTCCTGTATATTTCAACATTTTCATATTGATAACGAAATGTTTTCAATGAGGCATTCAGGAAATCCTGTTCAGTCTGTATGTTGAATATATTTTTCAGTTCCATAATTTTTTGAGTTTCTTAATCCCCGGCTGCAGGGCAATTATAGAGATAGAATATTTTTTTAATAATTTTTTAATGCATAAAACCTATTTTGGTAGACTTATTGCAATGACTTATCCGGAATATGGATTAAAAACAAGAGTGGGTTTTCCACCCGTTCGAAAGTTACCTCTTTTTAGAGGTAATTTTTTTTGCTTTATTTTTCAAAAGTTTTCAGTTCAAAATCTTTTTCAAAAACCCCGTAAGTGAAATAGGAAATCCAGTCTCCAAGGTTGATATATTTTGCATTCTGTTCCAGATCCAGTACCATAGGCAGATGTCTGTGTCCATAGATAAAATAATCAATCTTCTGGGTTTTCAGCTTTTCTTTGGAATAAATGATGAGAAACTCTTTATCTTCTCCCAGAAAAGCCTTGTCCTCTTCTCCTGAGATCATTTTATTTTTTTGGGAAAGATACAATGCTACTTTCATCGCAATATCGGGATGAAGCCATTTGAAAAACCATTGTGCCACAGGGTTTGTGAATAATTTTTTCATTCTTTTATAGCCTTTATCTCCAGGTCCCAAACCATCTCCATGGGCCAGCAGAAACTGCTTCCCTCCCATTTCAAAATATTGTTTCTGATAGAATACGGTACACCCGATTTCTTCTTCCAGATAATCTTTCATCCAAAGATCATGATTTCCGACAAAGAAATAAATATGAATTCCTCTGTCTTTCAATTCTGCAATTTTCCCGAGCACCCGGACATATCCTTTGGGAATGACATGCTTCCATTCGTGCCAGAAGTCAAAAAGATCACCCATTAAAAACAAAACCTGCGCATCTTCCTTGATCTCATCCATCCAGCGTATAAATCTCTCTTCCCGCACCTTGCTTTCCTTTGGTGTAGGGGCACCAAAATGCTGATCCGAAGCGAAATATACTTTTTTTCCAGGTTCTAAATTAATTGTTGTTTTTAACACCTTCTGAGTTTTATGAAAAATTATTGATTATCTTCTGCAACCCATTCTCCATAAGAGTTTTCTGTCTCATGAAGTTTAAGATAGGCTAAAGAAATTCCTTCGGGAAGTCTCGATTTGATTTTAGCAGCAATGGCATACAACATGTTTTCACAGGTTGGCTGGAAGCTGCAATAGATTACTTTATGTCCTTTCTGTTCAAGGTCATCTCCCAGTTCTTTGTGTGGAGACAGCGCATTGACAAGAACCGCATGGTCCCATACATCTACGATTTCAGATTTTACGATACTTTTGATATCTCCGAAATCTACCACCATTCCATTTTTAGGATTTTCAATATCATTAATCGGTTTTCCTTTCACTGTTACAAACAGTTTATAGGAGTGCCCATGCATATTTTTACACTTCCCATCGTAGTTGTAAAGCACGTGAGCCGTTTCGAATGTAAAAATTTTTGTAATACGTATCATAGTACAAAGATAGGATAAAACAGCTTAATAGAGAAAAGACTGTTTCTATTACAACGATTTTAAAATATTCTTTTTAGAAAAAACCTGAAAATAATATTGTTGAAATAGAAAGTTTCATGGAGATGTTTGTTTGATGTTTCCCTAGTAAAAACAGCGGTCGTTTTATTCTATTACATTACAGGAAAAATTATTCATTATATTCTGGTTTTAATTGACCGGTTTGAAAGCCTAATTCTCTCAAATAATCAAGTCCGTTTTGTATTTCCATTGAATTGAAACCGGACCATCCTTTTTTTAACCCCATTACAATTAACTGCCTGATGTATTTAGGCTTATTGAGATTTATCTCATCTTCTGAACCTGTGATTTTATTCATCAGTTTCACACCTGATTTTAAAGGCTGCCCCATTACATAATCCTCGACAGTCATAAATTTGATGATTAGAGGGGTTTGCTTTTGTCCGTTTAAAAATACTTTTACAGTCAAAGTATTAGTTTTAGTTTCAGAGTGATATTGATCAGAAACCAAATACAAGTATTCTATAGTATTGACAGTTATTTTTCTTAACTTATTTTTCATTACCTCGTTCTTCTACCCAGATATTTCAGACATTATCTTATCGTTTTTTCAAACTTGTTAATAATGGTATACGCTTTATCTTTTACAACAATATCATAATTTCCTTTATCCAGGATTAAAAAACGACTGTCTTGGGAAGTATTGAGTTCAATGATATCCGCAGGAACACCTTCCTTTTCAAATTCACCTTTTCTGTAAGCTAAAACCAGGGCCGGATAATTTGAAATTTTAGAAGAAGGAATTTTGTAAAACTTCCTGTTTTTACTCAACATCCAATGCGGCCTTCCGTTGATGTATTTAGTAACAGGATGAATGATTTTAATATCAGTATACAACTCCTTGTCTTCTCCATTGTATATTCCCTTATTTTCATCTTTCAAAACAACAGGGATGGTATTATTTATCAATCTTAAAAGCGGTTCATTATACTTCAGGCTACTTTTTTCTGAAAACTGAGTCTGGTCAATCGTAAAAGGATTGATCCCCGTCAGGTCGGAAAGTCGCCCCGCCATTGTTTTCTCCCAGGATTTATGAACCCCTTCATAAGCATGCTGATAGCCACAATAGATCAGATATTTGCCTTCTTTATTTTTCTGCATAAAATCGAAGATATTGTTTGCCTCTCCTATTTCCCTTTGTTTATTATTTCCTTCTGCTTCATATGAGAAAAGCTTGAACCCAATTTTCAAGGCATTGTAAATAAAGTTTCCGAATTCCGGTTCTTTGGAATAATATCCACTGTTAAGAGCAGCAAATTTTGTGGTGTTTACAGAGTCACCCGCTAATGTTTCAAGTCCCAAATATCTGTAACCTTTGTCATATAATCCCTGAAGTAAGGAAGATGCGAAAGTTCGGTGACTGGCATTGTGATGGGCTTCATTAATGATGATAATCTGTTCACTAACGGATCTTTCTAAGATATAATCTTTTGCGTTGACGGGGATTAATTTCGTAAACTTCAAACTATCTGCAGTGCTCAGCTTTTTCACTCTTCCAAAAGTCATATCCCAACTTTCCAATGCAGATTTATATTGTCCGCTTATCGAGTAAAATGTTGCAGCCATCTGGCTTCTCCAGGATTGACTTTGGGTGGAGTCTGCCACCTTTTTTTTAATATCATCTGTAAACCAGTAAGGATTTTCCTGGCCATAGCCCGCCATGCTTAACAACAACAATGTCAGTGAATATAAAAGCTTCATGTATATTTAGTTTTAGTTTGGGTTTAGTTTTATATTAAAAAAATCTCTCCAGCCAGTCACTTTCCAGGCGCTTGATCTTTTTAGTTTCAGGATCAAATAAAATCCAAAGTGTGCCTGAGTCTACCACCAGCTTATCATTACAGTAAAATTCTACTTTTCTTGGCTGCTTGGCTCCTTCGGGAGTCAGAGGATAAGTTCTTACCGTAATGATATCACCCAGATAAACCTGTTTTTTGTATTGAATATGATGATCCAGAAGCATCCAGGCGTCGTTTACATATTCTGTTTGCTGTTTCAGAAGATCCCAGTGCTCTGCTGCCACTTCTTCCACCCAGTGTACATATTGTACATTATTCACATGGTTGTTCTGATCAATATGCTCTTCTGTTACTTTGATCTGTTTTTCGTACATCAAATTCATTCTCCTGAAAGTTTACTCAAATGTATCATTTTAAAATAAAACTTTCTTCATCCAGCCACTCACTTTTGTCCATAAAAAAACGGAATCATCGTTCTGATTCCGTTACAATATTCAGTATATTGAAAATTCTTATTTAGATTTCCCGGCTGGCTTGGCAGTTGTTGCCGTAGCCCCTAATTTGGTTTTCACAGTAGCAGTGATATCTTCGCTTCCGTCTGTGTAAAGAAGGTTATTAGATTCCTGTGATGCTACATCAAATACAAAATTCAGGTTTCTTTCTTTTGCTACAGCATAAATAGCATCTTTTACTTTCTTCTGTAAAGGACTAAACAATTCGTTTTGTTTGGCAGAAATATCTTTAGCAGCCTGTGTTCTGGTTTCCTCTATCTTCTTACCTAAAGCCTGTAATTCTGTTTGTGCTGCAATCAGTTCTTTGGTCACAGCTTCTTTATTGGCTTCGCTTAACGTTTTTTCTTTATCCTGTGCCGCTTTCAATTTAGTCTGATAATCACCGATAAGCTTCTCAATTTCAGTCTGCCTGGTCTTAGTCAGGTTATCAATAGTATTTCCTATAGTTTTTACTTCAGATAAACTTGCAAAAATGTCCTCTGTATTTACACTTCCAATCTTCTGTTGAGCATGTACAATATTTGCAGTAAGTGTTAATCCTAACGCAATAAAAATTGTCTTAATTAAATTCATTTGTAATAATATTTTTTTTCGCTCCCAAATATAACTCAAATTTCAATTACTTATCATGTAATTATTAATTTGAAATTACATGGTGTAAAAAACAGGTTTAAACAACTTCAGACAAAGAAAAACCTCCTCAAAGAGAAGGTTTAACATCAAAAAATATGGAAAAATGACTAATGGAACTGTGCTGTTTCTGTAGAATCTTTCATTGCTACAGTAGCTGAGGAACCGTTGGTAACAATATTCTGCACTTCATCAAAATATCCTGTTCCTACAAAAGATTGATGCTTCACCGCTCTGAATCCTTTCTGCTGTAGTGCAAATTCGCGCTCCTGAAGTTCAGAATATCCTGCCATTCCTCTTTCTTTATAAGCCAGTGCCAGCTCAAACATGGCTGTATTCAAAGCATGGAATCCTGCAAGGGTAATAAACTGGAATTTGTACCCCATTTTAGCCAGCTCTTCTCTGAAAGTAGACATTTCTTCCACACTCAGTTTTGCAGCCCAGTTGAATGAAGGTGAACAGTTATAAGCAAGCATTTTTCCAGGGAATTTTGCATGAATTCCATCTGCAAATCTTCTGGCCTGCTCCAGGTCAGGATTGGAGGTTTCCATCCAGATCAGATCAGCATATGGCGCATAAGACAGTCCTCTGTCGATTCCCTGCTCAACTCCGTTTCTTACCACGTAAAAACCTTCAGAAGTTCTTTCTCCGGTTACGAATTTCTTATCTCTGTCATCAATATCAGAAGTCAGTAAATCTGCTGCATCCGCATCCGTTCTTGCAATGATAAGACTTGGAACGCCCAATACATCGGCAGCCAGACGCGCTGCTATCAACTTATTGACCGCTTCCTGAGTAGGCACCAATACTTTCCCGCCCAAGTGGCCACATTTTTTAGCGGAAGAAAGCTGATCTTCAAAATGTACGGCAGCCGCTCCGGCTTCAATCATTTGTTTCATCAGTTCAAAAGCATTCAGATTACCTCCAAAACCTGCTTCTGCATCGGCAATAATAGGCACCAGATATTCTTTATTTCCTGTTCCGCTTACAGACTGCACCTGATCCGCTCTTAGTAAGGCATTATTAATTTTCTTTACCACAGAAGGCACTGAATTGGCCGGATACAATGACTGATCCGGATACATCTCCCCTGACAGGTTAGCATCTGCAGCCACCTGCCATCCTGAAAGATAAATTGCTTCCAGGCCGGCATCCACTTCCTGCACCGCCTGATTACCTGTCAATGCACCCAGTCCCGCCACATAATCCTGGGTATTTAATTTATCCCAGAATTTTTTGGACATTTCTGTAGCGATGGTGTAATCTATGGTGTAAGAACCGCGAAGTTTAAGAACTTCTTCTGCCGTATAAGGTCTTTTTACACCGTGCCAACGTGGATTTGTCAGCCAATCTTGCTCTATAGCCTGGATTTGTTCTTGTCTTGTTTTCATAATATTTGGATTTTGTTTGATTAGATTTTTGGGGTTCGGGTTACGAGGTTCGGAGGTACGAGATATAATTCTCAAACTTTCGGACACATCTACTCTCTCACTCTCCAACTAGATAAAAGGGTATGCTTTAAGGGTTAGAAATTCTTCAAAATTTTCGCAGAAAATCAATTCATTGAAAAGTTCTTTGGCGAGGTTGAATTTTCCGCTTTTGAATCGGGTTTCACCTACATATTTTTCAATATGATCCATTTCTTCTTTTTCCCACTGCAGTACCATGCTTCGGGTTAATGTTCTGTCATCACTCAGAACCGCTTCATTTTTCAGCCATTGCCAGATTTGTGTTCTTGAAATCTCAGCAGTAGCGGCATCTTCCATCAGATTATAAATAGCGGCAGCACCGGTTCCCATCAGCCAGCTTTCAAGATAAAGAATTCCTACATTGATATTTTTACGGACTCCTTTTTCTGTGATTTCTCCTTTGGTAATTTCCAGCAGCTGGCTTTCTGTTATATGGTATTCAAATTTTTTATCGATCTGATTTTGGGAAGGCATAAACTGGTCAAAAACTTGTTTTGCTACAGATACCAATGCCGGATGTGCAACCCACGTTCCATCGTGGCCATTTTTCACTTCCCTTTCTTTATCATTTCTTACTTTTTCAAAAGCAATAGTATTGGCTTCGTCATCATCTTTTACCGGAATTTGAGCGGCCATTCCGCCTATAGCATGTACATTTCTTTTATGGCAGATTTCAATCACCCTCTTTGAATAAGCACTCATAAAAGGAGACGTCATGGTTACCTGATCTCTGTCCGGAACAATAAATTCGGTAAGGTTTCTGAATTTTTTAATGTATGAGAAAATATAATCCCATCTTCCGCAATTCAATCCTGCGCTGTGTTCTTTTAATTCAAATAAAATTTCATCAATCTGAAACGAAGCGGTAATCGTTTCTATTAAAACAGTCGCTTTAATGGTTCCCTCCGGAATTCCGAGATAGTTTTGCGCAAAAACAAAAACTTCATTCCACCAGCGTGCTTCTTTATAATGTTCCAGTTTTGGAAGATAGAAGTAAGGACCGCTGCCATTTTCCAAAAGCTGTTTTGCATTTCTGAAGAAATATATTCCAAAATCAGTCAGTGATCCGGAAGCTTTTTCTCCATTGATTTCAATATGTTTTTCAGGAAGGTGCAGGCCGCGTGGACGAACCTGTAAAACAGCCGTTTTTTCATTAAGTGTGTATGCCTTTCCTTTTTCGTTCACAAAATCAATAGTCCGGTTAATGGCATCAGAAAGATTAATCTGTCCCTGAATACAGTTTTCCCACACCGGCGAGCTGCTGTCTTCAAAGTCGGCCATAAATGTAGAAGCACCGGAATTCAAGGCATTGATAATCATCTTGCGGTCAACAGGACCGGTAATTTCTACTCTTCTATCCAGCATATCGTCAGGAAGCGGAGCACATACCCAATTTCCATTCCGGATGTCTGCTGTTTCTTTCAAGAACTCAGGAAGATTTCCTTTATCAAAATTTTGCTGAGTAATTTTTCTTTCTTCTAAAAGTTCAAGTCTTTTATGATTAAAGTTCTGATGAAGCGAAATCAGAAAATCTGCCAAATCGGGAGTAAATACTTCCTCAAACCGCTTCTGTGCCTTTATTTCTAATTGAGTCTTTGTTTCCATAACCTATTGATTTTGTGATTTGATATTACAAACATAAATAAAAATTTTCACAAATAGCGAACGTTCGCTAAATTTATTTAAAAATTATTATGCGAATAATCGCATCTAATTATTTATATTTGAAGTAATGAATTCAGAAAGCGACTTTATCAAAACAGTTTTCGGGCTAAAACTGAAACAGCAGAGACAAAAGAAAAACTGGTCTCTGCAGGACCTTGCTGTAAAGACAGGATTATCAAAATCTTACCTCAACGAAATTGAGAATGGGAAAAAGTATCCCAAACACGATAAAATTATTCAGCTTTCTGAAGCACTCAGCTGCACTTTCGATGATCTTGTTTCTACCAAGCTAGATAAAAGTCTGGCCCCATTCAACGAAATTCTTCAGTCTGATTTCTTTAAAGAAGTTCCGCTGGAGTTATTCGGAATTAATAAAAACAACCTCATCAGCATTATCAGCGATGCACCGAAAAAAGTAACGGCTTTTATTAATGCCCTGATCGAAATTTCTCAGAATTATAATCTTGGTAAGGAAAGATTTTATTTTGCCGTCTTAAGGTCATTTCAGGAATTATATGATAACTATTTTCCTGAAATTGAAGAAAAGGTTGATCTGTTTACCCGGGAAAATCAGTTACAACCCGGAAAAGATCTAAAGTCTGACATACTGGAGGCAATTCTTGCAGAAAAATTCAGTTACACCATTCAGTCTGAAGATTTTGAAAAATATGGGACTCTGGATAATCTTCGTTCTCTTTTCATTCCTGAAAAAAAACTATTGCTGCTAAATCAAAAACTGGAAAAGGATCAGAAAACATTCATTCTGGCTAAAGAAATCGGCTTCAATGTACTGGAATTAAAAAACCGTCCCAATACCTATTCGTGGCTTGATTTCGGAAGTTTTGAAGAAATTCTGAATAACTTTTACGCGTCTTATTTCGCAGGAGCATTGCTCATTTCAAAAGAACCTGTCATTGAAAAGACCGCAGAATTTTTCCAGCAAAATACATGGGAACCTAAAAGTTTTGAGAGCCTTATCAGCAGTTTTACCCACTCGCCTGAAACATTTTATTACCGGCTGACCAACATCCTCTCGGCAGAAATGGGAATCAAAGATCTTTTTTATTTATGTCTGGTAAAAAAGAAAAATTCGGATAAAATACAGATTTTAAAGGAGCTTCACCTTAATCATCAGCAGGCTCCTCATGCCAATGCAATGAACGAGCATTACTGCAGAAGATGGATTGCGGTAAAAAATCTTGGTGATTTAAAAGAAAATGAAACCCTGACGGATGCTCAGGTTTCTCATTATAAAGATCAGGGAATAAGTTATCTGGTAATTTCTACTTCACAAAAAAATCCTTTCTCAGATGGAAGCAACAGAAGTTATTGTTTGGGGATTTTACTGAATTCCCAAACAATTAAAAAAATAGGTTTTATCAAGTCTCCTTCCTTAAAAACCATTAATGTAGGCGTTACGTGTGAATCCTGCAGTATTCCTGACTGTGAAGTAAGACAAGCACCACCGGTAAGACTGGAAAAGGAACATTTTAATATGAGTATGAAGAATGCTGTTGAGAAGATCAGGAAGACGTTTGATGATATTTAAAAAGTGAATGGTGAATTGTCAATACGCTTCGCTTGTGAATTTTTATGTGAGGTTCGGGATGCGGGATTCGGGTTTGTGAATAATCGAATTCGCGAACAATAATAATTCACTATTGACATTGCGAAGCAAAAATTGACAATTATTTTCATATCTTAGTAAAAACACACTATGATATTAGATATATTGTTTCCTAACCGCTGCATCCACTGCAGCAGAATCATTGATCCTGAACTTTTGGTTTGTGATCTTTGTTTCAGTCAGATTCACTTTACCCATTACAATTATTTTGAAAATAATCCGATTAAGGAAAAATGCAGTTTATTTTTTCCGGTTGAAAACGCATTCGCTTTAATACAGTTTGAAAAGGAAGGTTTAAGCCGTCAGATTATTCACGATCTGAAATATAGAAGCAGGGAAAAAGCAGGAAAAATCCTAGCTGATTGGACAGCAGAACGACTTGATTTCAAAGATAATTTCCCTGACCTTTTAGTAAGTGTACCACTTCATCCAAAGAAACTGAAGAAAAGGGGATATAACCAGCTGCATTTATTTACTGAAACTTTATCTTCGTTTTATAACATTCCTTTTGATCATAATTTAATTAAACGAAATCATTATTCTAAAGCACAGGCCTTAAAAGACAAGAAACACAGACTGGAAACTGTCAATACATTCTCCACAATCAAGCCTGTTACCGGAAAACATATTCTTTTGATTGATGATGTTTTCACGACAGGAAATACGGTTTCATCAGTGGCGTGGGAGATTTTAAATGCAGGAGATAATAAAGTAAGTGTTTTAGTGATGGCTGAGGATGTTTGATATGGGAACGGATGCGAGTTTCGGGTTTCGGGATTCGGGATTTTCTGTACGGAGAAATAATCAAAATATTTTTAAATCCGAAAACTCTCAGACACTCTTACACTTCCGCTTCATCCATTTTCACGATTCAATTCTTTTTCCTAATTTTCAGAAAACTATACAACTATGCCCAATCTGATTTTACTGCACGGAGCTTTAGGTCACAGCGACATTTTCAAACCTTACCTGAATGTCCTGTCATCCTATTTTACAGTTCATACTCCTCTTTTTTCAGGACATGGAGACCTGAAACTTCCTGAAGACGGCCTCAATATTAAAAAGTATGTCGAGGAATTATCCGAGTATTGTAAAGTGAACCATCTGACAGACGTATCTATTTTCGGGCACAGCATGGGTGGTTATGTCGCACTTTGCTACGCAATGGAAAATCCTGACAATGTAAATTCTGTTATAACACTGGGCACAAAGTTCGACTGGACTGAAGAACAGGCTTTAAAAGAAAGTAAGATGCTTAATCCGGATGTTATTCTTGAAAAAATTCCGCAGTATGCCCAGCTTTTAGAATCACAGCACGGAACAAAGTGGAAACAGCTTCTTCCTGGTATTGCTGATTTAATGATTGATTTAGGTAAAAATCCTCCTCTGGAAAATAATTTTGCTACGATTACCACTCCCGTTCAAATCATGGTGGGTGATAAAGATAATATGGTAACGCTGGAAGAGAGTTCAAGGGTTTACAGAAGCCTTCCAAATGCAAAACTGGCCGTACTTCCGGATACAAAGCATCCTATGGATAAAGTACGACCTGATTTATTATTGAACTTAATAAAAGATTTCTGGAATCTTTCTTAATTATCGCTGAAGTTTTTCTCCGTAGCTCAAATCTCCGGCATCTCCCAATCCTGGTGTGATATACCCTTTTGAAGTTAAGTGTTCATCAATTGCTCCTACCCAGATATGAGCTTCAGGATATGCATTCTGAACAGTTTCAACTCCCTGTTTCGATGCAATGGCTGCAACAATATGAAGCTGGGTTGGATTTCCGTTGGTCAGCAAATCTTTGATGGCTTCAATAAGAGAAGCACCAGTTGCAAGCATAGGATCAGCTACAATAAGGGGTCTGCCTTCAATGCTTGGGCACGTAAGATAATCCTGTTTGATTGAGAAATAATCGTTGGCATCATGTTTTCTGTAAGCTGCCACAAAACCGCAGTCTGCTCTGTCTAAATAGTTCAGGATTCCTTCGAATAACGGAACACCTGCTCTTAAGATGGTTGTAATAACCGGCTGCACGGCTATTTCCCTGCTTTTTATTGTATCTAAAGGAGTTTGAATTTCAACTTCTCTGTACTCCAGTCCTTTACTGATTTCAAAAGCGGCAATCTCCCCGATTCTTTCCATATTCCTTCTGAATCTCATTCGGTCATGCTGGATCGTAACGTTTCTAAGTTCGTTAATCCATTCGTTGACAAGAGAAAAGTGTTGCGATAAAATAGTAAGCATGAAAATTTTATTTTTAATTTCAGTTAATTGATATTAATTGCCGCAAAATTACAACTAAAAAACGAATTGAAAGATCGGGCTGGAAGAGAAAGTCTGGTTGGGTGATATAAAAAACTCCGGCAAGCTTCGCTTGCCGGAGTTTTCCGATGAACATTTGTTCTATTATTTTTGTCTGAAATACACTTCAATCGGAACTCCGGTAAATCCGAATTCTTTTCTCAGCTGATTTTCAGTAAATCTCTTATACGGTTCTTTCACATACTGCGGAAGGTTACAGAAGAATACAAACTGTGGTGACGGCGTAGGAAGCTGAACACAATATTTGATTTTGATATATTTTCCTTTCAATGCCGGCGGTGGTGTATTTTCGAAGATCGGAAGCATTACTTCATTCAGTTTTGAAGTTTTAATTTTCTTCTTACGGTCTTCATAAACCTGCATAGCTACTTCTACAGCTTTTAAAATTCTTTGTTTCGTTAACGCTGAAACGAATAAGATTGGAATATCCTGGAACTGACCGATTTTATCTTTGATTGATTTTTCAAAATCACGCATCGTATTGGTCTGCTTATCCTCGATCAAATCCCACTTATTCACTAGGATTACGATTCCTTTTCTGTTTTTCTGAGCCAGTCCGAAGATATTCATATCCTGAGATTCCCATCCTTGTGTAGCATCCACCATGATGATCACGACGTCAGAATATTCGATAGAACGGATCGATCTCATTACAGAGTAGAATTCAAGGTCTTCGTTTACCTTAGACTTTCTTCTCATCCCTGCAGTATCTACCAACACAAATTCGTGTCCGAATTTGTTATATAAAGTCTGGATACTATCTCTCGTAGTTCCTGCGATATCGGTTACAATATTTCTTTCAACATCCAATAAAGCATTAGTCATGGTAGACTTTCCTACGTTTGGACGGCCTGCAATCGTAATTTTAGGCAATCCTTCAAAAGGATCTTTATATTCTGTAGTAGGGAAATCTTTAACGATATCATCTAACAAATCCCCTGTTCCTGAACCTGTAGCAGAGGAAAGTGTGTAATATTTATCAATTCCTAACTGATAGAATTCTGTTGCAGGAAGTTCTTCCTTGGAAGAATCTACTTTATTAATAACAATATAAATAGGCTTGTTGGATCTTCTGAGAAGTCTGTAAATTTCGTGGTCTGTGTCAGTAAGCCCTTCTTCCACGTTCATCATAAAGATAATAGAAGTAGCTTCATCCACCGCTAATTGTACCTGCTTACGGATTTCTTCTTCGAAGATATCATCTGTACCTACATCATAACCTCCGGTATCAATTACCGTAAAGTCTACTCCATTCCAGTCTGATTTTCCGTAGTGACGGTCTCTGGTAACACCAGCTGTAGAATCTACAATAGCTTCTCTTCTTTCTAATAAACGATTAAAAAGCGTGGATTTTCCTACGTTGGGACGTCCAACGATTGCGACAATATTTGACATAAAAAATGTTTAATAATCCTTTTGCTTTGCTCAGGATATGTTATTAATGGGTTACTCCAACTTTTGGAGCCCAATTTTTTGCAAAGATAAGGTTTTATTATTTAACAGATTGAAGCTGGGAGAAGGAGGCTGGATGTTATTATCCATCGGACAAATTAATGTAAGCCCTACTCTTTCAATCTAACAAATATATCCACAAATCTACTGTTTATGGGTAGAAGAAGATTTTTTTAAAAAATTTTAATGAAAAATAATTCTTTGGATATCAATACATAAAGCTATCTTCTTACTAATTATGTTAATTAATCTTTACTTTAGATTTTCATATTTAAAATAATTTCTATAATTTCGCGGCATAGAAACAGACCCATGGTGTAGCGGTAACACTACTGATTTTGGTTCAGTCATCTGGGGTTCGAATCCCTGTGGGTCTACAAACCATCCTTTTTCAAGGGTGGTTTTCTTTTTTATTACATTATTACTACTTTCTATATTTCTTCTAGTTAAATTTATGTAATAAGTCTTTCATATGTGAACTAAAAAAAATATTTTTACAAAAATAAAAAATCAATAACCTAACTTAAACCAACATGAAAAAACTCTATATAGGGACATTGTTCATATGTTCCACCTCATTATTGTATACACAGGAAATTATCTGGCAGAAAGACATCAAGTCTTCCACACAAGATATTTTAAGTCAAGTAATTACAACTGCAGACGAGCAATATCTTATCACCGGAAGTTCTATTCAAGCCAATAAACTCTATACTTCTAATAGCAAACAAAACAATGGTTATGACTTCCATGTAATCAAATTGAATCAACAAGGAGAACAGTTATGGGAGAAATACTTCTCAGGATCTGATCATGATTATTTATCTGCTACTGTAGCAACACAAGACGGAGGATTTCTATTAGCAGGAACTTCTTATTCTGTAAAAGGGTTTGATAAAAAGGAAGATTCAAAAGGACAATCAGATATGTGGTTAATAAGAATCAATGAGTTCGGGGATCAACTATGGCAAAAAACAGTGGGAACTACCGTTGACGAGATAACTAAAACAGTCATTCAAACTACGGATCTAGGATTTCTAGTGGCTGGAAATATTCAAAACGCTCCTAATGGTTATGGTTATCAAGATGTATTGATTATCAGACTAGATAAAAATGGAAAAGAATTATCACAGTTGATTATAGGAGGAAATGATCTAGATGAAATAGAAAAGATGATTCCAACAAAAGACGGAGGGGCATTACTGGGAATTTATTCAAGGAGTTCCGAGGTTCGTGTCTCGGGATCAATAAAAAAAATAAACGAAACCATCCCGCCCCCCGTATCCCGAATTGCAAAATCCACAGAAAACTTTGGTGAGGGAGACTACTGGATTATCAAATTGGATAAGAATGGAAAAATAGAATGGGAAAAGAACTTTGGAGGGAAAAGAGATGATCATATCAGAACCCTAGCCTTAACTTCAGCTGGCTTTATTATAGGTGGAGAATCCAGATCGGAAAGGTCAGGAAATAAAACAGTGGATATCGAAGAAGGAACCGATTTATGGCTGATATCTTTAAGTGAGAAAGGAGATGAACAGTGGCAGAAATCGTACAATTTCAAAAACAGGGATATCTTAGTGGGAATGAGTGTGATTCATTCCGCAGATGATAAATCTTCCAAAGGAATTTTACTAGGTGGTTACACTCAAGCTGAAGGAAGAATAGAAACTGATGATGAAACTTTTTGGATGCTATATCTTGATCATAATGGTAATGAACAGTGGAGAAAACATGTAAAGGGAAAATCCAGAAAAAAGGAAGAGAGACTTTCAGATTTAAAACTCAACAGAGATGGTTCCATTATTTTGGCTGGAACCAGTGCAGAGCAACTGGGTAAAGAGAACTGGAAGATTGTAAAGCTGGGAGACAAACAGATTGATCAGTTAATTGAAAAATATGATATTAAGATCTATCCAAACCCTGTTTCAGATTATGCCTATGCAGAAATTGGTCTTGATTTCAAAGAGGTTGAGATTATTTTATATGATATGAGTGGAAAGCAGATTCAAAATATAAAAACAAAAAATAGAATAACAAAAATCAATACCCAAAATTTAATCCAAGGAGCATATTTAATAACTATAAAAACGGATAATAACAAAACAGCAAATGCTAAAATCATCAAGAAATAAAATGAAAAGAACATTACTTATTGTAGCTTTTATTACAGTCAACTTTATCAATGGACAGGACGATCCAAGTTCAATATTGTCCTATTCCACTAGTAATACAGCAACTCCCAATGCATATAGTTTTATAAAATATAAAGAGTCACCCGTTAATTATTATAGCGGAAAAGCTTCTTTGTCAATACCTATTTATACAATCGAAGTAGGAGGGTTAGTTTATCCAATATCTTTGGATTATACTCAAGGAGGAGTCCAGGTAAACAGTTTAGCATCTGATGTTGGACTAGGCTGGAGTTTATCATCATGTTTTGTGAATAGAACCGTAGTAGGAGATGCAGATTTGGAAACTATAAATAATAGTCTTACTTCTTATCAAATGAAATATGGTTTCTTAGATAAACCTTCAGGAAGTCTGAATAATCCCAAGGAGGTTCAATATGATTTTTTCCCAGATATATTCAAGGTATATGCTCCTCAATTTACCACTAACTTTTATTTCTATAATAAAACTTCAGTTGTAGAGTTAGATAAAAAAGGGACAAAAATAGACTGGAATATGGCTTCTAAAAATTATAATTATCTGAAATCATCATATAATGGGCAATGGATAAATAATGATAAAAACATTAAAGACTATGAGAATTTCAATTTAATTAGTAAAAATGGAATTTCTTACTCCTTCCAAGATAAAGATATTACACATAGCTTCACTTCATCTACAGTCGCATTTGGTACAGGAGAACAATTTGGAAGAATAAAAGGGTCTTATCCAAGAGTAAGTGCTTGGCATATTTCTAAAATGAAAAATCTGACCAATAACGAAGAAATCAACTTTGTATATGAAACTTATTCTGCAACAAAATACACTGAAGATGATATTACAAATGGGCCTAATTACCGTATTGACGCTACATACCCTACAAAGCATACTCCTACAAATTATCTTCCTTTTGCTACCGGATGGGCAAATGACAGTGGTAAGCATTACAACAGAATGCTTTCTGTACAACGAATTAAAAAAATCATTTTCCGTGGAGGTTCCATAGAATTCAATTATGGAATAGATAGACAAGATTTATATAATGGCAAGGCTCTTACAAACATTCTTGTAAAAGACGGAGTAGGAAATATTATTAAACAATTTGATATGAATTATGATTACTTTTATTCTACACTTCAGAAAAATGAATTCAGTAAAAGATTAAAATTAATATCTGTACAGGAGTCCGGACAAAATAAATACAAATTTGATTATTATGAAGATAACAAACTTCCAAATATAGGTTCACCTCTTCAGGATATTTTTGGATATAATAACACTAATGAGACCATAGTGGAAACACCTACCACATATACTCCTAAATATTATTTCTATCCAAGAAAGTGGGAAAGTAGTATATTACCCTATAATCTTACAAGCGATACTCATTACTTACTAAATGGTCAAATAGATAAAGAACCTAATGAACTATCCAAAACTTGGTCATTAAAAAAAGTAACCTTTCCAACAGGAGGAACAAATATATATGTTTTAGAAAGTAATACTTTTGATTTATGGGGAAATATAGTTAAAGGAGGAGGAGTAAGAGTTAAACAACAAATTATTCAGGATGAAAACTCTTCCAGAACAATAGATTATAAGTATAATAAAACAGCCAATATAAGCAGTGGATATTTATTCAATGTTCCATACGCTGGCTATCCCGCCTCGACTCTTTATCCAACAACAACAACAGTCCCTCCAGATCTGTCAAATTATACTGAGCTGGAAAAATATTTTTTCCTGTATACCAATGCAAAAATAAATTATGATCTTCTCAACAATTTTTTTGTTGGCTATTCAAAGGTTGAAGAGAATGAAAATGGGAAAAAATCAGTATATGAATATACTAATGATGAATATCCTAATATTCAGACAAGAACAGATTACACATATGCCAACATAGTAGCAGGTGTGGGATTTAATCCAGTAGGAAAGTTTATTATTCCAAACAGTGCCTACGGAAATGATGTTTATTCCGATCAAAGCTATAAAAGGGGATCATTAAAATACCTTTCACAATATGACCAAAATAATAATCTGCTACTAAAAAAAGAGAACACATATAAAAGCTATGATAATTCTGGTCCAATTAGTTATCCTAACAATATTGAGTTTATTGGATCTGCTATTTATTCTGATCCTATCGGAGGTGGTATTTCTGAATTAATGCAGAATAAAAAAGTATATAGCTCAATTTACAATAACCTGGTTCATAGTAAGACAACGATATATAATACAACTGGAAATATTGTTCAGGAAGCTTATTCAGACTATGATGATGTTCAAAATACTAGGACAGCAAGAAATCTTATTGGTAATGGAATTCAAAATCCAGAATATAATATTAGCTATTTTTATTATCCCTACCATTTTCCTTCTGATATGCAAGACCTTATTAATATTAACAAAATTAATAAACCTGTTATGACATATAATTACAAAGGAGAGCTTGATGCAATGGGAGAAGAAGATCCGAATAATTATCCTATTCAGATTGTTTCCAGATCAAAGACAATCTATAAAAAAGATGCTTCCTCCAATAATTTTGTACTTCCTGAGAAAACCCAGACAGCGATGGCTGACAATCCATTTATAGATGGTACAACCAATGATTTATATGATGATAAAGGAAATTTATTACAATATACACCTAAAGATGGAATACCCGTAACCATAATTTGGGGTTATAATCAAACAAAACCTATAGCTAAAATAGAAGGTATCACTTATTCACAACTTGCTAATATCATGAATTTTCCAAATACCAATATTGGATACAAATCATTACAAATTGTAATAAATTCAGATTTAGATACTAATGATAATTTTGAAAATCAAACTTTTATACCATCACTAAATACATTTAGACTAAACAGTCAATTACAAAATTTTAAAATAACCACACTTGCTTATGACCCACTAGTTGGAGTAAAAACAATTATTCCTCCTTCAGGAATAAGGGAGTTTTATGTTTATGATTCTAAAGGGAGACTAAAGGAAGTAAGAGAAAATGATATTAATGGCAATATTATCAAAGAATATAATTACAATTATAAACAATAATTAATTGTTCTAAGATAACAGTTAATTCAAAATTATTATAAATGAAAAAACTTTTAAATATATTCGGTATTCTGTCAATAACAAGCATTTTAAGTGCCCAAACAGTAACTGAAAATTACATTGAAACGAAAGTTTATCTTGAGCCAGTTACTACAAGCAGTTCAACAGCTAAACAAATTCATACTGTTCAATATTTTGATGGCCTGGGAAGACCAAAGCAAGTTGTTAATGTAAAAGCAACTCCAGCAGGAAATGATATTGTTATCCCAACTATTTATGATAGTTTTGGGTTACAAACAAAAAAATTTCTACCCATTCCTAAAAATTCGACCTCAAATGGAAATATATATCCACAAAATCCTAATGCTAATTTTCCTGTAGAAGATATTACTAACTTTTATCAGGGTGAAAAAACGTATTCAGAATCTATAGTAGAGGTATCTCCACTAAACAAAATCTTGCAGTTAAAACAAGTTGGAAATGCCTGGGATTCAAAGCCAGTTAATTTTAAATACGAAACCAATACTGCTGTCGATGGTGTTAGAAAATATGAAGTAGCTTCTACATGGAATCCCATTTTAAATGTTTTTAGCAATACAGTACCTACATTTCAGTCATATCCGGTAAATTTATTATATAAAAACACTGCCAAAGATGAAGACGGAAATGAATCAATAGTTTTTAAGAACAAGATGGGACAGATTGTTTTAACGCGAAAAATAATCAGTGCTACAGAAAAAGCAGACACTTATTATGTCTATAATATTTATGATCAACTAGTTTACATTATACCTCCTTTAGCTTCTGTTAATTCTTTATTGGATACAACTACTCTTGGAAAGCTTTGTTATCAATATATCTATGATGCTCAAAACAGAGTTGTAGAAAAAAAACTTCCAGGAAAAGGGTGGGAATACATGGTATATGATAAGCAAAACAGGTTAGTATTAACGCAAGATGCCAACCTTGGAGCAAACAAACAATGGGTATTCTCTAAATATGATAAATTCGGAAGACCCACATATACTGGAATTCATTTAAGTGTAGAAAGTTATGGAAGTGCTGGACGTTTAGCCGAGCAAAATAATGTGGATGCCAAAGGAAGCAATAATACTGAAAGAACAGCATCCTATAGTAATTTTAATGGTTTAAATTTATATTATACATATGCTACAAGTTATCCAAGTTCTTTCACTACATTGTTAACAGTAAATTATTATGACACTTATCCTGTTGACTCACCTCAGCCCTCAAATGTTTTTTCCCAAAATCTTCTTTCTGATAATTTGACTAACAATAACTCAACAAATGGACTTCCTTTAGCCAGTTATATTAAAAATATTGAGGACGATGCATGGACTAAAACTTATTTATGGTATGATACAAAAGGAAGAATAACAACAACTAAAAACCAATATTCATCTGGTGGATATACTACAATTGATAATAAAATTGATTATTCTGGAGCCATTATTCAAACCAATACTTATCATAAAAGTGCAGCTAATAATCCTGAAACCGTTATTTATGAAAATTTTGAATATGATAATCAATTGAGACCATTAAAACATTGGCATCAAATATCTGGTCAACCACAAGAGTTACTTAGCAATAATACTTATAATGCTATTTCCCAAATTATCAATAAAAAAGTGGGAGGAACACAAGGAAGCCCTATTCAAGATATTAACTATGAATATAATATCAGAGGCTGGCTTTCTAAAATAAATGATCCCCAAAATTTGAATGGTAAACTATTTGGTTATGAAATTAAATACCATAATCCAGCTAATTCATATTCTACTCCAAAATTCAATGGAAATATATCTGAAGTAGACTGGAAATCAGCTAATGGAAATATATTAAAAAGATACTATTATCAATATGATGGACTAGATAGATTAAAAGATGCAATATATGAAGAACCATCCACTACAGTACCTTCGGCAAACCACTATGGAGAATCATTAACTTATGATATAAATGGTAATATCAAAACCTTAAAAAGATATTCTCGTTCTTATGACAACACTCCTTTTATGATTGATGATCTGGATTACAGTAATTATGATGGAAATCAACTCATTTTAATTTCTGATAACCAAAATAATAGTCTTGGCTATCCTTCAGGTGGTAATCCTATTACTTATGATGCCAATGGAAATATGAACAGTCAATTAGATAAAGAAATAATAAATATTAATTACAATTTATTAGATCTTCCATCTCAAATTACTTTTAATTATCTTGATACAAAGTTAAATTTTAAATATAGAGCAGATGGGACAAAAACCCAACAAACTTATACTTATTTCAATAATAGAAGCCAAACTCTTCTCAGCATCTATACCCATTATTTAGACGGATTTCAATATTATTCATCTTCTCTACAATTTTACCCTACTTCGGAAGGTTATTATGATTTTAAAAATAATCGATATGTTTACCAATATAAGGATCAAGTCAATAATATAAGATTAGCCTATTATAAAGGTTCTAATGGAGCAACCATTGATAAAGAAACAAACTACTATCCTTTTGGTATGGAATATGTTGGCTACAATGGCACATATCCTTTAAATACAAACTATAGATATAGTTTTCAAGAACAAGAAAAAATGGAACTAACAGACTGGAGTTCATTCAAATGGAGAAATTACGACCCTACCATGGGTAGGTTCTTCAATGTAGATCCACTTTCTGAGCAATACAGTTTTCAATCACACTATAATTTTTCTGAAAATAGAGTGGTGGATGGTATAGAACTTGAGGGATTAGAAAGACTAAGTACAAATGGAGACTTCTTAGATTATAAAGAAGCCGCTGATTTTGCAAGAAATACTGGTGGTTATGTTCATTTTCGAGATAATGAGATTCCTGAAATATGGCACGACATTGAGAATATTGCATTAACAGGATCAAAAAGAGAAGCTTCACTACCAATACCAATCCCAAATATCGACTTATCAAATGCACCACAAATGGGACCTGCCCCAGAAACACTGGGAACCATGATTCAAGATTTTAGAGATGCAGAGGCTCCAGGTGGTATAATTGGCACTTTAGGCAAAGGAGTTATTGACGGTGCCTTAGATGGAGCTAATCTTTTAAGAAATGTTGTTCTAGGTAAAAAAAATTATGATGGACTTGCTCCTAGAATGACTGGATGGGACGGTTCTCCGATGGGAGGTGAGGAAAGTCTGGATGCTAGCGCGAGTGGAATTATGTTTTTTGGTAGTTTCATGACTGGAGGTCTTTCTGGAGAAGTTAATGCACTAAAAAAACCGCTAAATGCAATAAAAGATCCTATATCTTATGAAGATAAAGCAAAAAATATGTTGAATGAAATGCAAAAACAAGCAAAACAAATGTCTAAAGGTCTTGAATCAGGAAGACATGGTGAATGGATAAATAATAAAATAAAATTAATACAATCATCGTTAAAAAATTTCAAAGAAACTGGGATTGATGACCCCGAGTTTTTAAAATATTTTGAAAAAGAAATAAATAGCCTAAAGACAAAGGCAAAAGGCGTAAATCATAAGGGAGGAATGCGACCTAGGTAATAATTAAAGACAAATAAAAAATGGATAATGATATTTTCAACTACATTGATAAGATTTATGAAATAATTTCAGAATACAATTATGATTATAAAAAAACTTCACAGTCCTTAATTAGTTTGAAATCAGATATTTTAAATCATAATTTTGAAAAAAACGCCTATTATTATCAATTAATGGCAACACTTGAATATTTTATATATTTATCAAATAGTGAAGAATCTCCTTATAAGAGCTTATTGCCTAGTAATAGTAAGATTCACAATTATTTTCAAAAATCTCTGGAGCTTGATATTAACAATCCTCCATTAAGATATTTATTTTCTTTATATCTATATAACACTGGAGACTTTATAAATTCAAAACAGCAACTTTTAGAAATAGATACCCAATATTATAAAGATATAGAAATGTATGACAGAGTAATTAAAATAAAAGAATTGATTCTATGCTGCGAAATATTTTTAAACGAAGCCAAAGAAAGTAATATTATAGATTTCTTTGGAATATTAAAATCTTCTGAAGATTATACTTATCCTGGAGATCTGATTAAAACAATATATTACAACCAAAAATACTATACTAGTCAAATAAAATCTGAAATTAATACTTTTGAATAATTTTCCAGATATATATAATGAAAAATAACAGGCTGCCTTTCCAAGACAGCCTGTTAATTATTATGATTTAAGGAAAATTAGACCAGATCAAACCTGTCCAGATTCATCACCTTCGTCCATGCTGCCACAAAGTCTTTCACAAACTTACCTTGTGCATCAGCACTTCCATATACTTCAGCCACAGCTCTCAATTCAGAATTAGATCCGAAAACAAGATCGGCACGGGTTGCTGTCCATTTTGGCTGACCGGTTTTCCGATCAGTTCCGATATACAATTCTCTATCGTCTGACATTGCTTTCCACTGAGTTCCCATATCCAGAAGATTTACAAAGAAATCATTGGTAAGAACTCCCGGACGACTGGTGAATACGCCATGTTTTGAACCGTCAAAGTTCGTATCCAAAGCACGCATACCTCCTATCAGCACGGTCAGTTCCGGAGCAGTAAGGGTTAATAGCTGTGCTTTATCAATCAGTAAAGATTCTGTAGAGACCGTATATTTTCTTTTCAGATAATTTCGGAATCCATCAGCAGCAGGCTCAAGGTATCCCATAGATTCTACATCTGTCTGTTCCTGAGAAGCATCCATTCTTCCCGGAGCAAAAGGAACTTTTACCTCCTGACCAGCATTTCTGGCAGCCACTTCAACAGCAGCATTACCTGCCAAAACAATCAGATCGGCTAATGATATTTTTTTACCTCCGTTTTGAGAATCGTTGAATTCTTTCTGGATTCCTTCCAGAACATTTAATACTTTATTCAATTGAGAAGGATTGTTGACTTCCCAGTTTCTTTGAGGCTCCAGTCTGATTCTGGCTCCGTTGGCACCACCACGTTTATCACTTCCTCTGAAAGTAGAAGCAGAAGCCCAGGCTGTAGATATCAGTCCTGTATTGCTTAGTCCTGAATTTAAAACTTTTGATTTCAATGCCTCCACATCATTTTCATCAACCAGTTCGTGGTTGACTTCCGGAATAGGATCCTGCCAGATCAGTTCTTCCTGCGGTACATCCGGTCCCAGATAACGGGCGCGTGGTCCCATATCTCTGTGTGTTAATTTAAACCATGCTCTGGCAAACGCATCGGCAAACGCATCAGGATTTTCGTAGAAGTGTCTTGAAATTTTTTCGTATACAGGATCCATTCTTAACGAAAGGTCTGTGGTAAGCATGGTTGGTTTATGCTTTTTGTCAGCATCAAATGCATCAGGAATGATTTCAGCACCGTCTTTGGCTACCCATTGGTGAGCTCCTGCAGGGCTTTTTGTTAATTCCCACTCATTTTCAAAAAGATTTTTAAAGAAGTAATTACTCCATTGGGTAGGAGTTTCTGTCCAGGTTACTTCCAGTCCGCTGGAAATCGCGTCTCTTCCGCTACCAGACTTATATGTGCTTGCCCAGCCTAATCCCTGCTGTTCAATTCCGGCTCCTTCGGGTTCTTTTCCTACATGATCTGCCGGACCTGCTCCATGGGTTTTACCGAAAGTATGTCCTCCGGCAATCAAAGCAACAGTTTCTTCATCATTCATCGCCATACGTCCGAAAGTATCACGGATGTCTTTAGCAGCAGCAATAGGGTCAGGATTTCCGTCCGGACCTTCAGGGTTTACATAAATAAGTCCCATTTGTACAGCAGCCAACGGATTTTCAAGGTTTCTTGAATGAATATCTCCGTCTGCATTATCATCAGTAGGAAGAACCGCCGAATGTCCTTCTGCTACTCCCTCCGAACCGTGAGCATACCGTAAATCACCTCCAAGCCATGTCTTCTCAGATCCCCAATAGACATCGGAATCCGGTTCCCAGACATCTGCACGTCCTCCCGCAAACCCAAATGTTTTAAAGCCCATGGATTCAAGAGCGATATTCCCCGTAAGGATCAGAAGGTCTGCCCATGAGATGTTTCTTCCATATTTTTGTTTGATGGGCCACAATAATCTTCGTGCTTTATCAAGACTTACGTTATCAGGCCAGCTGTTCAACGGTGCGAAACGCTGTTGCCCAGCTCCTGCTCCACCTCTTCCGTCACCTACACGATACGTTCCGGCGCTGTGCCATGCCATACGGATAAACAGAGGGCCATAATGACCAAAGTCGGCCGGCCACCAATCCTGAGAATCTGTCATCAATGCATGAAGGTCTTTTTTTACAGCCTCCAGATCAAGGCTTTCAAATGCTTTGGCATAGTCAAAATCCTTATCCATAGGATCTGAAAGTGAAGAATGCTGGCGCAGAAGATCTACTCTAAGCTGATCAGGCCACCAGTCAGAATTCTGAGTTCCTCCTCCTGCTACATTCTTCTTCATTGTTCCGTTGTGAAACGGGCATTTACTGATGTCATTCAAATCTTTTTCCATTGTCGTTTATTTATTTTTTATGTTGATTAATACAGTTTCCAATTGTGTTCTAAGAACATCACAAACCTACAACGTTTGCTCAATAAATACAATCTATTAATTTTTATCTCAATGATAGTTAAAAACTATAAATAAATATTTTCAACGGCACAATATCTGGTCAGAATTGTGGTATTAAGTTAGTCATTTTTAAGATTAACTTAAATAAAAACAACAGTATACCTTCCAATTTAGAATTACTCAACGTAAGAATGTAAAGGGAGAAGGAAGTTGAAAGGAGGATGTTTGGCGTCACCATGAAAATAACATATTAATTGCTAAAAAATACACTATTACAACATTTTCTGGAAGCTGTTCCTTCTTCCAGCTTCTAACTTTCTTTCACTAAAAATAAATTAACTATCTTTATATTTATAAAACATGAACATCCGCTATGAAAAAAATAATTGTTGTCGTTCTCGTTGTATTTATCATCATACAATTTTTTCCTATCGATAAAACGAATCCGCCGCCAACTCCCGGTATGGATTTTCTGAAAATTAAAAATACTCCTGAAAAGATAGCGCATACAATCAGAACATCATGTTATGATTGTCATTCCAATGAAACAAAGTATCCATGGTACAGCAATATCTCCCCGATGTCATGGTGGGTAAAAAATCATATTGACGAGGGCAGAAATCATCTTAATTTTTCTACCTTTGCAGTGTATGAACCTAAAAGACAGCTTCATAAACTTGAGGAATGTATAGAAATGGTTGAAAAAAAAGAGATGCCGCTTGAATCCTATTATTTAGGCCATCAGAATGCTAAACTTTCTGATGAGCAGCGTGCAGATCTTATCCATTATTTCAAAAAAGTAAAAGAAGACACGGAAAGGGGAATCCTATTTAATAAATAACGTCATGGAAAATTGGGAAAATAAGCATATTGTATTTTTTGACGGAGATTGCGGAGTCTGCAATTTCTGGGTACAGTGGATTTTGGAACGGGACAATAAAGACCAGTTCATGTTTGCTTCTCTTCAATCTGATTTCGGACAGCAGTTTTTATCTGAAAGAGGGCTGGAAACCAATGTATTCAATACTATGTATCTGTGGAAACCCGGACGGTTTTATCTGATCAAGTCAAGGGCAGTACTGGAAATAGCTAACTTGTTGGGAGGCATATATAAACTTTCGTTTATCGGAAAAATCGTTCCGGCATTTTTAAGGGACAAGGCCTATGATCTTATTTCCAGAAACAGGATGAAGCTGGCCAACCAGAAATGTTATTTACCGGACCTTCATCAGAAGAAAAAATTTATTCAGGTGTAATTAATGATTCTTACACCATTTCATTTAACTTATAAAAAGATCATTCCGTAAGAGTTAGCTACAATATTAATGCATTGTATTGATTCCTACGGAATGACAAATAATAAGACGGATAGGTGTTCCTGTTTAATTTTTAATGTTTAATGTTTAATGTTTAATAAAAATTAAACTGAAGAGCAGCCTCTTACCAGCTTAATCAATTATCAATTATCAATTATCAATTATCAATTATCAATTATCAATAATTACTCATTACCCATTGCGCATTACTCATAAATTCAGCGACCACACAGAATAAGAATTCGGCGGACACTGGATTTTCACCCATTTATCTCCCTGAGTTGTTGGGTACCAGCTTGAGTTCCCTGTAAAATCTTTGATCTGCTGGCTGCTCCAGTTGGTTTCTATCCATCTTTCCTGCCAGTTTGAAGACGTATTGATGTAAACTACAAGTCCCGGATTACCATTATAACCGTTACGTCTTGCAATATATTCATCATTATCGGTGTAGAGAATGGAAGTTGTTCCGGTGGCTTTGTTATTGTGAATCCAGATCAGATTGTTCAGTCGTTCCTTATTTAACCATTCTTCATAATCTCTGTAAAAAATGGTAGGATAACCTTCATGGGTTAAGATATAGGCATATGCCGGCATTTTATTGTAGATGATATCGGTATCATGATTGGCAACAAAGGTGACTGCTTTGTATGGATTTCTTTTCCACATCATATCATCATTCAAAGCATTTAAATTACCATTATCAAAGGCTTCATCCATTTTATAATAGGCCGCAAAATCAAATACGGAACTGTTGGCATTATTGGCCCACCATTCCAATGTGTTGACATTTGAATCCCATAATTCCCCGACAGAAAATCCACCTACGTTAGAATTCCAGGTGTTAACAACCCATGGTCCGAACCCCTTAACGTAATCAAACCTCCAGCCATCAAATTTCATCACATTTTTATAATATTTTGCTACGGAATCATCTCTTCCCCAAAGCCAGTCCTGCACATGAGGATTCGCGTGGCATAAATCCGGAAAGCCACCAAAAGCCCCTTCATCATTATTCCCGTAAGCATTTTTGTAAAAGTCATTATAGTTTCTCTGGAATTTTCCGGAAGCCACACCAGAAAAATTGGTCCAGGTATTAGTTCCTGTAAAAGGATTGGCTTCAGACTGCCCGCCACTGTTGTGATTGATTACAATGTCTGCATACACCTGCATGTTTTCAGCATGCGCTTTCGTAATCAATGCTTCCAGTTCGGCTCTGGATCCGAAACGGGTTTCTGTGCTTCCATTCTGATTAAAATTTCCAAAATCATAATAATCTGTAGGATCGTATCCCATAGAATATGCACCGTTCTGTGCTTTTGATGCCGGCGGCAGCCATACCGCACCAATTCCGGCATTGGACCACGCTGTTATTTTGTCTTTAACGGTATTCCACCAGTTACCACCTTCCGGAACATCCCAGTAAAAGCCCTGCATAAGAACTCCGCCACCCGGTCCGGCTACGAATTTACTTTGTGTGGAACCTGAACCGCTTCCTGTACTGAAAGGCCGGCCATCATGATGGGTCACATTCACTGTTTTGTTATGAACCTCTTCCTGCTTGGTAGGTTCTGTCATTAATTCATCACTTGTACGGCATGAGCTTATTAATGCTAAAGCCAGTAGTGAAAGGAAAAAGTTTGTTTTTTTCATCGCTGTAATTAATTATCAATCTATTAAACAAGATACAATTTTATTAAAAACAAAATCAAATAAATGGGAAATATTTTCATTTCACCTAATAAATCAAGATGAAAGGCATTCAATTTTTTTCATTAAAAAATCATAAATTTTTCAGATTCCCGAGACAATTTTTCTTTTAATGCATATATTTGCATACTATGGAATACAACACCCAAAAAACTCAGCTTCATATGCCGGAATATGGCAGAATTATACAACAGTTAGTTGAGCGCTGCAAAGAACTTCCTTCCAAAGACGAAAGGAATGAAATGGCTATGGCAATCATCGATTTTATGGGTCAGAGAAACCCGCAACTTCGCGACGAGGAAAATTATAAACATAAACTTTGGGACCATCTTTTTATTCTTGCCAATTATGATCTGGATGTAGATTCTCCTTATCCGTTCCCTACAATGGAACAGCTGGCGGAAAAACCTAAAAGAATGGAATATCCAAAACTTCAAGGTGACTTTAAGTTCTACGGAAAAAGTATTCTTCAATTGATCGAAAAAGCAATCGAACTGGAAACGGGTGATGAAAAAGAAGCCCTTATCGAGGTGATTGCCAACAATATGAAGAAGTCTTATAATGTCTATAATAAAGAACATGTGACTGATGATGTTATTTTCCGCCACCTGAAAGAACTGTCTGAAAACAGGCTGGATCTTACCGGAATAGATTCTCTTGAAAAGAGTAAAATCTATTACACCAGCAATAACAACAACAGGAACAACAATAACAACAACAGGAACAACAGCAATAATAAAAATAATAACCAGCCCAACAAAAGAAGGCATAATAACAATCATAAAAACAGAAAATAATGAGTGGAACATTTCAAATAAGAGGAGGAAAAAGACTGCAGGGTGAAATAACTCCACAAGGAGCCAAAAATGAGGCTCTACAAATTTTATGTGCGGTTCTTCTGACGGACGAAGAGGTAAGAATTAAAAATATTCCTGATATCCATGATGTGAACAGACTGATTGAAATTCTTGGAGATTTTGGAGTAAAAATTACCAAAAACGGACAGGGAGATTATACTTTCAAAGCGGATCAGGTCAATTTTGATTATATAAAATCTAACGAGTTTAAAAAAGACGGAGCCAAACTACGCGGATCCATTATGCTGATGGGACCAATGCTTGCCCGTTATGGAGAGGCTTATATGCCTACTCCCGGAGGTGACAAAATCGGGAGAAGAAGATTGGATACTCACTTTCAGGGACTTGTTGAATTAGGTGCTGAATTCAATTATGATGAGGAGGAATATTTCTATTCTTTAAAAGCTAAGGAACTAAGAGGAAAATTCATCCTGCTGGAAGAAGCTTCTGTTACCGGAACGGCTAATATTGTAATGGCAGCCGCTTTGGCTAAAGGAAAAACAAGAATCTACAATGCTGCCTGTGAACCTTATCTTCAGCAATTATGTAAAATGCTGAACAGAATGGGAGCCAATATCTCAGGAATCGGGTCCAACCTTCTTACTATTGAAGGGGTTGAATATCTGAGAGGTACTGAGCATACCATGCTTCCGGACATGGTAGAGATCGGCTCATGGATTGGTCTTGCAGCCATGACAAAATCTGAAATCACCATCAAAAATGTAAACTGGAACCAGCTTGGGGTAATTCCGAATACCTTCAGAAAACTGGGAATTCAGCTTGAACAAAGCGGTGATGATATCTATATTCCGGCACAGGAGCATTATAAAATCCAGAAATTTATTGACGGTTCTATCCTTACGATTTCGGATGCGCCATGGCCTGGATTTACGCCTGATTTATTATCTATTATTTTAGTAGTGGCTACTCAGGCCAAAGGAAGTATTCTGGTTCATCAGAAAATGTTTGAATCCAGATTGTTCTTTGTGGATAAATTAATTGATATGGGTGCTCAGATCATTTTATGTGATCCGCACAGAGCTACGGTAATCGGATTGAACCAGGAAGCTCCGTTAAGAGGGACAACAATGGTTTCCCCGGATATCAGAGCCGGAAACGCCCTTCTTATTGCAGCACTTTCTGCGGAAGGAAAATCTATTATCCACAATATTGAGCAGATCGACAGAGGATATGAAAATATTGATGGAAGGCTAAGAGCTATTGGTGCTGACATTGAAAGAATCTAAAATTATTTTATTGAGCTAATCCTTTAAATAATGGCTTCGACAGGCTCAGCCTGACAACGCTTAAAAATTTCGGTTGGTATTAGGGCTGTCACCCTGAGCTTGTCGAAGGGTTATCAATAAGAAAACCTTTGTTAATTATTAATCCCGAGTTATTAATATTAACTAAAGGGATAAGCCAAGAATTTTATTTAAAAACGTTCAGAATATTCTGAGCGTTTTTTTGCTTTACTTCTGTCATTGACTACGTCGAATCTTTGATTTCTGACGAAGGAAGAATCTTATTGTCAATCAAATATATGAGATTCTTCACTACATTTCATTTCGCTCAGAATAACACCCTTGAGGCACCTCTGTTCTGCAGCAATTTGATTCGTCATTTAAATCTGTTATAGTGGCAAATAAAAAGCGCCCGGTAAAACCGGACGCTTTGAGTAATTAAAACTATATGAATCTCACTTAAAAATATGTTCTGCAGGTATATTCTACCGTCGTATTGATAAGTTTATTTTTATTCAGATACACTTCAAGCTGCTGGAAATCTTCTGAATTGACATTAATATATAACTGTACTGAACCGAAACTGTACCCGTTCACATACTCTACGTTAGCAGATAACACTCTATGATAAATGCCAAATTGATTGTAGATCGTATTCATCAAATGTTCAAATTTCATTTTACCATTCAACTCTATTTCCAATAACAATTCTTTTTTAGGCAGGTTAATTTTATTTTGTAAAACCTGCAGGCCGGGATTAGGTGTAATCATTGCTAAACATTTTTGGGTTAAACTCTGTCAGATCATATGACACTTTTGCTTTTAAATCTGTGACAAAAATATAAAAAAATATTAGTCTACCAAATTAGTAGACTAATATTTTTAAAAATTTAACATAAAAAAAGAAGCCTGTTGAGCTTCTCGTACGTTTTAATAGTTCCCTATTCTTTCCAATTTATCAGAACCAGCCAATCCGTTTGGGTTACAACCTGGCTCTCCTTCAGGGACTTTGAGATTTTTCTTAGTATAAAATTCTTCTCAGAATGTATTCGTTTTTCCTGTTTTGGGATCAATAAACGTCATCGGCTCCAGTTTGAAAATATGTTCGTCCCGAAAAGCTCTTTCCACAAAATCTGAACAATAATAGGAATTTTCATCAAGGATATAATTGAAATTGTAAGGTTTTCCCAGCATGGAATTCGCTTTTTTAACCGCTTCAGGAATTGCTTTCCGAAATTCCGGTTTTAACCGGTAAACAATCACATCCTGACCTTCTTCTTTCTGATCTTTAATAAAGTCTTTTAAAGCTTGTCTCTGAGAACCGCCTTTTGGTGCAGCATGCAGAACAAACATTTTGCGGCCCTCTTTTTCCAGAATTCCTATATGATCAAATGAAGCTGTTTTTTGTTTTTGAGTTACATTATTAATCGCTCCGGAAAGCCCTGTTTCTTTTGCAGTTACAAAAAGCAGGTCTCCGTTTTTGAGATCTATAGTACTTTCCGAAACATTATTATTACACTGTACTAATAATAACATCAGACCGTATAAAAGTCCAGCCACAAACCTCTTTTTTAATCTAAATTCAAACATTCGATTCTATTTTCGGAACCAAAATTACAAAATAGAAATCATTACATTTGTGGGAATATTGATCTATTCTTCACACCAACCCAAACACTCCAGGAATCTTATGCCCCATATTTTATTAATTGAAGACGACGACAGACTTTCAAAATTGATTACAAAGGGATTTCAGGAAGCAGAGTTTGAAGTCACTGCAGCTTACGATGGAAATTCTGGTCTGAAGCTGGCTTTACAGACCCATTTTGATCTGGTAGTGACAGATATTGTATTACCCAAAAAAGATGGTCTGGAATTCTGTAATGAAATCAAAAGTTTAAAACCCAATCTTCCTGTCATTATGCTTACTGCATTGGGAACTACGGATGACAAGCTGGAAGGATTTGATGCCGGAGCTGATGATTATCTCACCAAACCTTTTGAAATGCGTGAACTGGTGGCAAGGATCAAAGTACTTCTGAAAAGATTTTCACAACAGCCCCACCAAAAGATTTCTGTTCTTACATATGAAGGTATTGAAATGAATCTGGAACAAAAAACCGTGAGCCGCGATCATACGCCTATAAAATTGACCCCGAAAGAATTTAATCTCTTAAAATTCATGATGGAAAATTCAGAAAGAGTGCTTTCCAGAATTGAAATTGCAGAAAAAGTGTGGGAAACCCATTTTGATACGGGGACCAACTTTATTGATGTCTATATCAATTATCTCCGGAAAAAAATAGATAAAGATTTTGCAACCAAACTGATCCATACCAAAGCCGGTATGGGATTTATTCTTAAAAAAGACTACGAAACAGGTATTATACAGTAAGCATTAAGATAAACTAAAAATATCCGGATGAAAATAAGAACCCGACTTACGCTGCTTTTCACCTTAATTACTGCAATGCTTTTAGGTATTTACAGCATTTCGATCTATTATTCATCCAAAGAAGCCAGAGAACAATCTTTTTACAGCGAACTTCAAAATGAAGCGATTGCCAAGGCCGATTTATTTTTCCGAAGCTCACTCCCCGAGCAGGAAATGCATAAGCTTTATAAAAATAATACCAGAACGCTTAACGAAGTTCAGGTAGCGATTTATGACAGTAATAAGGAGCTGGTTTATCATGATGACGCCAAAGTAGATTATGTAAAGGAAACTCCGGAAATGCTTTCTCAGATATTTCAAAAAAAGAAAATTAATTTCTTTCTCAATGATCTGCAGGTCATCGGAATCGTGTATCAGTATGAAGGAAAAACGTATGCGGTAACTGCGGCAGCTTATGATCAGTACGGATATTATTATCTTACACATCTTCTTACCATCAGTATTATCTCGTTTTTCATTATTCTGATCTTGATCTATCTGGCCGGAATATTTCTTTCTAAAAAAGCATTGAGTCCGCTGACTGAAATGGTTATTCAGATAAAAAAAATAACCGCCGGGAAATTACAGTTACGCCTGAAAACAACCAAAGAAAAAGACGAACTAAATGAGCTTGCTGAAAACTTCAATGGAATGCTGGAACGGCTTGAAAATTCTTTTGATTCGCAAAAGCATTTTGTATCCAATATTTCTCACGAACTGAGAACACCTTTAGCAGCCATCATCACCGAGCTGGAACTCGCTTCTGAAAAAGATAAAACCAAAGAAGAGTATCAGGAAACCATTCAATTCGCGCTGGATGATGCCCGGAATATGGTAAAACTGTCAAATAGTTTAATGGATCTTGCCAAAGCAAGCTATGATCCCGATGAGATCAGTTTTTCGGAAGTACGTCTTGATGAAGTTCTTCTGGAATCTTATACCAAAATCACGAAAGATAATCCGGGATATAAAGTTTCAATGAACATTGAAGATTTGGTAGAAGAACACCAGCTTACCATCCTGGGAAATGAGTATCTTCTTCAAGTTGCCTTCAACAATCTTATTGACAATGCCTGTAAATATTCTCCGGAACATACTTGTCTGATTGATGTAAGTACGGATTCAAAAATCCTTACCATCAGTTTTACCAATACCGGAAATAGCATTAATAAAGAAGATTTACAGTATATTTTTGAGCCTTTTTACAGGAGCGAAAACTCCAAACATGAAAAAGGTCATGGAATAGGATTATTTCTCACCGAGAAAATTATTCTGCTCCACAATGCAAAAGTCAAAGTTGTATCGGAAAAGAATAAAACTATTTTTACGGTAGAGTTTATTACCCAGTAATTGATCAAAAGCTTCATTCAAATGTATTTGAATCTTAACTTCCCTTAAAACCTTAATTAGCTTAATGGTTTTTAAAATTTCTTATTTAATCATGAGAAAGAGATTTTTTATTGAAAACTGTCGTTCCTATACTCGCTGTAATCACACAGGCAATAGAAATCCATTGTAAAAAAGATAATTCTTCAGCAAGAAAAACCAATCCTGAAAGTGCTGCAAATGCAGGTTCCAGGCTCATCAGAATACTGAATGTCTTTGCCGGAAGTTTTTTGAGAGCCATCATCTCCAGTGAAAAAGGCAAAGCACTCGAAAGAACAGCCACGCCAAGTCCTTTTATAAAAATAGCAGGAGTAAGATTGAAAACGGCTCCATCCCAGATGGTAAAGGGAATAATGACAAGACTGGCAAATATCATCCCGGTGGTAACCGCATCTTTTCCATCCATTATTTTGGAGACCTTTCCACCCATTACAATATACAGGGCCCAGAACATCCCTGCCAGAAAGGCCAATCCAAGTCCTAACAAATCGACATGATCATTTTTCCACGGAACAATTAACAAAATTCCCACACAGGCCAGTAATGCCCACACGACATCCAACAGTTTACGTGACAATGCCAATGCGAGAAATAATGGCCCGGCAAATTCCACAGTAACAGCCAATCCCAGCGGAATCCTTTGAATCGCCATATAGAAAATAAGATTCATTGCAGCCAATCCAACTCCATAGATTGCACAGTATTTCCATTTCTGACTGTTAAATTGTAAAAACTTAGGTCGGTTAAGCAAAGTAAGCAAAACAGCAGAAAGTACAATTCTTAAAGTAACCGTACCAATCGCTCCGATTACAGGAAAAAGCTGTTTTGCAATGGAGGCTCCTCCCTGCACACAGATAATCGCTAAAAGCGTAGCCGGTATTGCTAAGTTTGATTTTTTCATTTCTAAAGTATATAATTCAAAAGATATTGGAAGGAAGTCTCCGGGATTTAACAAGCTTTTATTTCATATGACAGATTGTAAAATTCATCATACAAAAATCAGCCTCCAAATGTATTGAAATTTTATCGCTTATCATGGGTACAGTTTACACATATTAAAAGGATATAATAAACAACTATTTCCTGCAGAATCATCAAAAAAACAGGAAGGAACTTTCTCTAATAATTTTCTAATCACATTCTAAAGCTTTTCTAACGGCAAAAAAGGGCAGTCAGTTTTACTTTTGCACAGTAAAAAATAAAGCAATATGGACTCAGATCCTTACAGTAATTATCAATCTTAAAAGCTTTAGTTGTACTCACTTTTCCCGTACAGCTGAAAAGCTTATAAAAACAGGAAAAGTTATGAATACATTCGAATTTACCCTTCGTCTCCTTACCGCATTTTGTCTGGGAGCCGGTATTGGCTTCGAAAGACAGTGGCGCAAAAAAAATGCAGGTCTCCGCACCAACACTCTGGTATGTATCGGTTCTGCTGCATTTGTACTGATTGCTATCAGAATTGGTGGCGATGCAGCCGGCCGAATCACCTCTTATATCGTCAGTGGAATAGGTTTCCTTGGCGGTGGTGTTATCATGAAAGACGGCCTTACCGTAAGAGGATTAAATACAGCAGCCACATTATGGTGTTCAGCAGCCATAGGCGCATTATGCGCTTTGGGATATCCTCTGGAAGCCTTTATCACAGTTCTCTTCATTGTATCTACCAATATATTCCTGAGACCTACTCTATCCTCTCAGAAAGAAGCCAGAAGCAAAAAATGGTTCAGTACCAGGAAAAATAACAAAGAAAAAGTAAAAATCAGCAACAGCACTCAATTGTATTAAGATCATGAAAAAAATAATCTTAAGTAGTATTATTCTCTTTGCAATCTCTTGTAAAGACAATGCACCTCAGCAAAACAAAGATCCGGAAATCATAACAAAAGGTAATCAGATCACCATTCCGGAAACTCATCCGGTTTTCAAAAAAATTAAAACACAGATGGTAACCGAACAGGAACACAGCGACGGAGTGGTTTCAGCGGGAACAATCCAGGCAATTCCCAATCACTACGCGGAAATTGCCAGTCCTTTTTCCGGAAGAATTACAAAATCTTTTATTCAGCTTGGACAGAATGTTTCTGCCGGAAATCCACTTTTTGAAATCCTCTCATCAGATTATTTTTCAGTTCAGAAAGATTATACGGATGCTTTAAATGATGTACAGCTGTCAGAAAAAAATTACAGACGTCAGCAGGATCTCGTTAAACATGGAGTCGGAGTACAGAAAGAGCTGGACGAAGTGGAAACTGATTTTAAAAATAAAAAAACATCCCTTTCCAATGCCTCTTCTGCCTTGAAGGTTTATAACAGCAAAGGAGGAGGCATAGGAAGTCCGCTTGTTGTAAGGGCTCCCATTGGCGGAGAAATTATTTCCAACAAAATTGTCAACGGGCAATACCTGAAGGGAGATGCAGATCCGGTCGTGATCATCGCAGAATTATCAAAAGTCTGGATTTCAGGTGATGTAAAGGAAAAAGACATTCGCTTTGTCAATATTGGCGACCAGGTTTCTGTAAAAGTAAGCGCTTATCCCGACAGAAATATTACCGGAAAAGTATATCACATCAATGAAATGGTGGATAAAGATACACGAAGCATTAAAGTTCTTATTGAATGCGACAATCCGGACAGAAAATTAAAGCCGGGAATGTACGCCACCGTGAACTTCTCAACAACCCCTGAAAAGACGGTGATGATTCCTGTAACAGCTTTAATGCAGGAGGACAGTTCACAATATGTATGGATAAAAACAGGAAAAAACCAATTTACCAGACGTTCTGTGACAACGGGAGAAACCTATGAGAAAACTGTAAGAATCATATCAGGATTAAAACCCGGAGAAACCATCATGACCGAAGGCGGAATTTATATGCCGGATGCAAAATAATGTAAATGAAAAACTATGAAGAAATTATTGACAATCTCTATACAGAAGAGATGGCTGATGCTTGCCCTCTTCCTTTTACTGGGATTCTTCGGATACTATTCCTGGACCAGATTATCCATAGAAGCCTATCCTGATATTGCCGATGTCACTTCCCAGGTGGTAACGCAGGTTCCGGGCCTGGCCGCTGAAGAAGTAGAACAGCAGATTACCATTCCTTTGGAAAGATCTCTGAATGGTCTTCCAGGAATGCATGTGATGCGAAGCAAAAGTACCTTCGGGCTTTCCATTATTACGATGGTATTTGATGATGGTATTGATGATTACTGGGCAAGACAGCGTATCCAGGAAAGACTGACGGAAGTGGAACTTCCTTATGGGGCACAGCCGGGATTAGATCCCCTTACCTCTCCCATCGGCGAAGTGTATCGTTACATTATCGAAAGTAACAGCCACAGCCTGAGGGAATTGACAGATTTACAGAAATTTGTCATTATTCCCCGAATCAAACAGGTTTCAGGAATTGCTGATGTCACCAATTTCGGAGGAATTACCACCCAGTTCCAGATTGAGCTGGATCCGCATAAGCTTGAACAGTATGGTTTATCCCTGTCAGAAGTTACCGAAACAATCTCCAAAAACAATGTCAGCGCCGGAGGAAGCATGCTTCCCCGTGGAAACCTTGCGTATGTAATCCGCGGAATTGGTTTGGTAAAAGACCTGGATGACCTTGGAAAAATTGTAGTCAAAACCCAGAATGGAGTTCCTGTTTTTCTCAATGATGTAGGAACACTGAAATACGGAAACCTTGAAAGAAAAGGAGTCCTTAGCTACACAGACCGAAAACGAGATTATTCTGAAAGTGTGGAAGGAATTGTACTATTGCTAAGAGGACAAAATCCTTCCGAGGTACTGGAAGGTGTGCATGAAGCGATTGAAGAACTGAATAACGAAACTCTTCCACCCGGAGTAAAGATCCACCCTTTTCTGGACAGAACAGATCTTGTAAAAACAACGCTTACCACAGTTTCTCATACCCTTACCGAAGGAATTGTACTGGTTATTATTGTACTGATTGTATTTCTGGGAAGCTGGCGGGGAGCATTACTGGTAGCGATTACCATTCCGCTTTCTTTGTTATTTGCTTTTATACTAATGCATTTTACCAATATTCCGGCCAATCTTCTTTCACTGGGAGCGATTGATTTTGGAATCATTGTAGACGGAGCCATCGTCATGCTGGAAACCATTCTCAAGAAAAGAGAAGAAAATTCTGAAGAAACACTGGAAGAAAAAGCAATTACCCAAAGAGTGATTGAAGTGGCAAAACCTATTTTCTTTTCCACCATCATTATCATTACGGCTTACCTTCCATTATTTGCTTTTGAAAGAGTGGAAAAAAAATTATTTACCCCGATGGCTTTTACTGTTGGATATGCCCTGTTGGGAGCCCTTGCCGTAGCATTACTTCTTATCCCGGGATTAGCCTATGTGATTTACCGGAAACCACAGAAGATCTATCACAATAAATGGCTGGAGAAACTCGGCAAAGCCTATGGAAAAAGCATTGAAAAAATAATGCAGACTCCTAAAAGAGTTCTCATTCCCATTATGATTGTTTTAGTATCTGCCGGAATTCTCTCCTGGCATGTGGGAAAAGATTTCTTACCTGAACTGGATGAAGGCTCTATATGGCTGCAGGTACAGCTTCCACCCGGAATTTCTTTAGCCAAATCAAAAGAAATGAGTGATACCTTACGTGCCCGCACGCTGAAACATCCTGAAATTACCTATATGATGGTTCAGGCAGGACGTAATGATGATGGTACCGACCCGTGGACGGCTTCCCACTTTGAAGTATCAGTCGGAATAAAACCTTACAGCGAATGGCCTTCGGGAAAAACAAAAGCAGACCTCATCAAAGAACTTGCTGCAGATTATAAGGACATGCCGGGATTCACCGTCGGATTTTCACAACCTATGATTGATGGAGTTATGGACAAAATCTCCGGAGCGCACAGTGAGCTCGTGGTAAAAGTATATGGAGAAGATTTTAAGGAAACCAGGCGAATTGCAGAAAATGTATTGTCTACTTTACATACAATTCCGGGTTCGGCAGACCTTGCCATTGATCAGGAGCCACCGCTACCTCAACTGCAGATTATTGCCAACAGAGATAAAATTGCTCAGTACGGACTGAATGTAGCAGATGTGGCCGACCTTATTGAAGTGGCATTGGGAGGAAAAGCCATCTCCCAGATCTTTATCGGCAATAAAGTATATGATATTTCATGCCGTTACACAGAAGACAGCCGCGATACTCCGGATAAAATCGGAAATCTGATGCTGACTTCAGCTTCTGGAGCCAAAATACCTTTATCACAGGTAGCAGAAGTGAAATTAAGTACCGGAGAAAGCACAATTACCCGAGAAATGAATAAACGACATCTTACGGTAAAACTGAATTTAAGGGGCACCGATCTTTCTTCTTTTCTGAAAAAAGCACAGGATACAATTGAAAAAGATATCCAATACGATCATGAGAAATACCAGATCAAATGGGGCGGACAGTTTGAAAATCAAAACAGGGCATATTCAAGGCTGGCATTTATTGTTCCGCTGGCATTAGCTATTATGTTTCTGCTGCTGTATGGTGCCTTTGGAGATTTCAGGCAGGCTTTGGTACTGATGTCTATCGTTCCGCTGGCTTTATTTGGGGGAATGCTGGCTCTCAATATCCGCGGAATGTCTCTGAATGTATCTTCTGCAGTAGGATTTATCGCTCTCTTTGGAGTGGCCATCCAGAATGGAGTAATCATGATCTCTCATATCAATGATTTGCGTAAAAAAGGATATGAACTGAAAGAGGCTGCCATCAAAGGGGCAAAAGACCGTTTCAGACCTGTACTGATGACCGCGACGGTTGCTGTCATCGGATTATTTCCGGCATCGCTGGCCACAGGCATCGGTTCTGATGTACAGCGCCCACTGGCAACAGTAATTGTTTACGGGCTGATGTTTTCTACCATTTTAACCTTATTCGTGCTTCCGGCTATTTATTTTATGGCTGAACGCCGAAACAAAAAACAAAATTTAGAATCAGATGAAAATTAGAGTTCGTTTTATCATATTATCTATCGTATTGCTCAGCATTACAGGGATGAAGGCACAGGAAAAAGAACTTTTACCCTTTGAAGAATACCTGAGTCTTGTAGGAAATAAAAATTTAGGCTATGCTTCTCAAAAATACAATGTAAGCATGTCCGAAGCAGCGATTCAGACGGCTAATATGTTTCCTGATCCTGAGCTGGAAATGGAAACCACCAATAACGGAGTAAGACAAAGTATGGGTTATGTGTATGGTACCTCACTTGGCTGGACACTTGAATTGGGTGGTAAAAGAAAGGCCAGGGTAAATCTGGCAAGAGATCAATCGGAGCTGAGCAAAATACAATTGCAGGATTTTTTCAGGAATCTTCGTGCAGATGCCAGTTTAGGATATATTGAGGCTTTAAAATCCAAGGCTTTGCTTGAAGTACAGCAGGATTCTTATCAAAACATGCAGCAATTGGCAAAATCCGACAGTATCCGCTACCAATTGGGAACGATAACATGGGTCACTTCCAAACAGAGTAAGCTGGAAGCAGCTTCTTTGCTCAATGAAGTATATCAGGCTGAAAGTGCAGAGCAGCAGGCTCTCACCGGTTTATCTGTATTTCTGGGAGATGGCAAAATTACAGGCAGAGATATTGCCGGAGATTTTAATGCTTTCAACCGAGATTTTAATATTGATGATCTGATTCTTCAGGCTTTAAATGAAAGAGCAGATTTATTGGCTGCGAAACAAAATACAGAAGTAACCAAAAGCCAGATCAGCCTTGAAAAAGCTAATCGCATCATAGATTTGGGCATCAGTGCCGGAGCAGAACGGCATACCGAAGCTACGAATGAAATTGCTCCGTCTCCCACTGTAAATGCTGTCAAAATGGGTATTAGTATTCCTTTAAAATTTTCCAACAGAAGAAATGCCGGATTGAAAATAGCAGAAATGGCCCATTCGCAGGCAGAAGTTGAGCATAAACAGATCGAACAGGAAATAAAAGCTGAGGTAATGCAGGCTTATCAACAGTACACTGCCACTCAGAAACAGCTCAGACAATTTCATAACGGAATGCTTTCTGAGGCGAAAAGTATTCTTGAAGGAATCACTTACAGCTACAAAAGAGGAGAAAGCTCTATCCTTGAAGTATTGAATGCGCAGAGAACCTATAACAGTGTTCGAAAAGATTATTATGAAGCTCTAGCAGATAATGCTGCCGCTTTGATTGAGCTGGAACGTAAAGCGGGAATCTGGGATATTCATTTTTAGCTGGAAGAGGGAAGCTGGAGGATGGAAGTTTCTGGATGTCGATGAATAAATACACATCATTTAATTAACTTTTTAATATTCAGATTGCTCATCAAGGAATAACAACTGATAGTTTTTAAACACAAATATAACTTCCTACTTCCTACTCCCATCTTCCAGCTTCCAGCATAAAAAAGAGCCCTGAAATCAAATAGATTTCAGGGCTCTTTTTATTTCTTATACTGTGATTCATAAATTCCGATCCAGTCATCAGGCGTCATTTTCTGACTCAGCTCGGCAATCAGTTCAAAAGGAATATCTTCTGTTTTTTTGAAGCGGACACAGGATTTACCCATATCCAGCTTTTTCTTCGAATATTTGGGATATTCTCCTACGAACCAATCCAGAAGTTCCGGCTTGGAATATAGTCCCATATGATACAAAGCTATAAAATTCTTCTGGGAAGCAAGGTTGATAAAAGGCAACGGTGTCCCGGGTGCACAATGATATCCGGCAGGATAGGTTGTCAAAGGAACTACCCAGCCTATCATCCCATAATTTGAAGCGTCTTCAAAACCTTTCGGAAGGTTGTCGTTCACCGTATCAAAAAGTTTTTTAAAAGCTTCCTGTCTTTCTTCAGGAATTTTTGAGATATAATCTTCTATAGAAACCGACTGAATCTGCATGTGATAATTTTTTCTAAAATACGATTATTTTATAAAATTGTACACACTGAACATCTGAACCTCCTTGCTGCTCTTTTGAAGGAACATCATTTTGTTGACATTCGGAACGTACTGAATCATATTTCCATCTGCAAAACCGTAGTTCTGGAAGAAATTTCTACCTTTATAATCGAGGCTTACTTCCTGAGGTTTCAGATTGGCGAAGTCAAAAACTTTCATAGAAAATCCTGTATTACCAAATGCTCCTTTAGGATAGAAAGCGGAAATATAAAGTTTATCTCCTGCTTCAACCACATGAATTCTTTTTCCGGTAGAAGTTCCTGCTGCTACGAATTGCTTTACTTCACCTTCTTTATTAAATTTGATCAGCATTCCCGCATCCAGAGAATATACAGGATCAGGGAAACGGTTCATTGCTGTAGGCATCGGTCTTGTCACCGTCTCCTGCTGAACAGCCATTAAAGTTTCATCCCCTTTTACAATCGTTTTGATGACTTTCACATCACTCATGTCTTTGCTTCCAGCCAGATTGGTATTGCTGATGACTGCTTTCCCAGACTTCATATCATAGTACATTACCGTTCCAAAAGTACTTGCTCCAATGGTAACCGCTGCATTTTTTCTTCCAAAAGTTACCAGGTAATCATTATCATTTTTACTGAATGCATATAATTTTTCAGGAATATATTTATCATCGAACGGAAGGTCTTTATCTTCCGTATTGGAAACCAGTTCCAGCTTGTAAGCTTCCTTCCAGCCTGTTGCTTTACGTAATAGAACGATTTTCGCCGAGTTAGTTAATGTCAAAGACTTTTCAACATAATCATTACTCAATGTTATTTCTTTGTTCCAGACCGGAGAAAGTGTTCTCAAATCCATTACCAGCACATCATTGACATTATCTGTCTTTTTATTCGCATATCTGTCATTGAAGATGGCTGCATATTTCCCGTTTTCTGAGAAAAGGACATAAGTAGTTCCTGATTTGTTGGTAGACTCGATGCTGTATTTTGCAATACTCTTTGTTGTAAAAGTACCTTCTTTTCTGCTGAAAACATGCTGGAAAACTTCTTTTCTGTTTTCTTTTCCGAAATACTCTTCCGTAAATGCTATAAATTTATCATCATCAATCTGTTGTGACCCCAGATAATTGTGAAGAACACCATTCGTTTTGTTGGCATAATCTTTCACATAAGTATCCACAAGACTTCCGTTCTGATCCAGTTTTCTCATCAGTAATTTCTTGTGAGGAAAAACATTTCTCATCAATCCGTCAATATTAATAGCACTGAACATATAAGAATTGTAGTCATCTGCCAGTACCAGTTTATCATCCGTTTCAAGATTGGCATCCACTGTGAATTTTGTTCCTTCTGTTACTTTCGACTGTGCAAAAGAGTACACAGAAGCGGTAATTAATGCCGAAGCAATAATCTGTTTAATCATATCGTTTTCTTTAGTTATTATAAATTTTTTCTTCCAATCTTTTCAGTTCAAGATTAGCATCGTAGGATAGTTTAATATCCACTAAATGCTCCTGTAACTCATTTAAATATTTCTCTGCTTCCTGATAGTTTCCTAAAGCAATATTCAATCTGATCAGGTTAAAATAAAGGTATTCTCCGATCTTCTGATTGTAAACTGCTTTCTTATCGTTGTAATTTACTTTTGTTAAAGCTGTTTTCCAGAGATCAATTCCTTTCTGCATATTCTCCATGGCAATTTTGTTCGGTGCATAATCCGATTTTGCCTGAAGTTTTTTCAGATTGGTGGTCACATAGATATACGCTTTCTCCAGATCATCATACTCTCCTTTGTTCTTCACAGTTGCCAAGGTCACGGTAGAATTGATGGTCTGATACCCAAAATTTTCATTGATAATATTTCTTGTACGGTCAATCGTTCTTTGCAGGAATCTTTTTTCCTGAGCATTCAGATTAATTTCATTAGTCGGAACGATTGCTATTTCTGCAAAATCTGAGAAGTAGGTTTTATCGAACTTTACTGTACCGCCTTGTTTCGCTGTGATTTTTGTAGGCTGGTTGGCAAAAGTTTTCCCCTGATTGTCCTGAAAATTTGTTCTTTCCATTTCAATGACAATATCAAGATAATTTCCACCTTTTGAAAAACCAGTCACATCAATTTGAGAAGCCAGAATTTTGTTATCTACAATTAAAGCATCCCTCAGATCAGGCTGCTGGTACACCGGCATTGGAGGAATATTAAGGATAGGTCTTGAAGGAAGCCTCAGTACAGGAGCTCCATTGGTTGCTGCAATTTTTTCAACAGCTGACAATTTGCTGTATTCTGCAGATTCAAGTTTGTATTTTTCCTGAAGTTTTTTTACTTCAGCATCATAGTCTTTTAATCTTTCCTGATGCTCATACTTGGCATTTTCAACATTAGTCTGGTAATTATCTACCTTTTTCTGGTGGTCTTCTTTTGAAATTCTGATGACATCATCTTTTGTAATATTGTAGGGAGACTTTACCGTAATCGTATAATTTCTGTTGGAAAGTTCCGTAGGAAAAACCGGCTCTTTTAAAAGCTGGAAACTGATTATTTCTTTATCAATTCGCTGAGCCTGGGAAAATTCGGAATAAAATAATGGTATTAAAAAAAGCAGTTTAAATTTATTCATGGATATTATAGTTTTCGGTGCAAATGTATAATAATTTTATGGACATTTTCTGATAATATTTTGTCCAGTTATTATCAAAACTGGTCACAAAAAAGGCAACCGCACGAGTGCAGCTGCCTACAGAAATTATTGACTCAAAAATTATTATTTTTTCAAGGCTTTTACTGTTGATTTTGAACCATCTTTAAAGTCTATCGTCAGCAAGTATAAACCGGCATTCAATTCTCCTAACTGAAGTTCATTAGTTGGATTGTCAATAGTTTTCACTACTCTTCCCGCTACATCTGTAACTGTTATAGCCTTAACATTTTTTACATTATTAATATGAAGTGCATCTTTAAAAGGATTTGGATAAATATCTCCTTTTTTAAGACCATTTACTTCAGCGGTACTGAGTTGTGTATTTTTTTCTGCAGAAAAGGCAAAAAGATTGATAATACCATCACCTCCGCTTTTTGTCAGGGTTACACTTTTTACAGGTTTAGATTGGTTCGCCGTATCAATATTCAATGCAAACTGATATATTCTGGGATTAGAGCTATCAGGTTCTAGATCATCATTACCCACAACAACCCTTCCCAGCCCCTGAACCGCATAATTGGCTCCGCCATACCAGTCAGCAATACTTATATTGGAAAATATCTGAGAAGTATTATCGGTGAATGTCACAGTAGCCGTTACAATAGCGCCGCCACTTCCGCTTGTAGCAAGCATATATAATTTTAAAGCTGTTGATGGAGTCACAAATTCAAGTGTTCCATATTCCCCGGTACTTTCCAGCCTCAGCGAATTATTGGAATTCAGAGCTCCCAACTGATAACTTAATCCGGGAGTCGAGGCTACTACAGAATTGAGAATACCATTAGCAGGTACACCAAAAGTTAGCGGCGGATCAGAACTCACAGCTTGAAAATCTGTTGCAACAAAAGCATAACCTTGCCCATCAATGTCATTGGTAGTAGAATCATAAGCAGATCCGATACCATTAGCAATTACATCAGCGGTAAAGCCTGAGGAAACCGGCATGGTTTGATAATTCTGAGCCTGCATGGCAACGGTAGAAAATAAAGCAATGTATGAAAGCTTTTCTAAAAATAGTTTTTTTTTCATAATGAGATGTTTTTTGTGTTGAATCTAATCCAAAAATAAAAAACCAATACTAAAAAAGCTATTTCCTAAAAAAAATAAATAACATATCGACTTAAATTCTAAAAAATATCTACAAAAAAACTAAAATTATCAACACTCAAAAAATATGTAATGAATATTATTTACTTACTTATTCTCAATAATAGATTTTGGAAGTCAGAAAATTATCCGCGTTATAAAAACAAAAAAGGCAGCCGCACGAATGCAACTGCCTACAGAAATTATTAACTCAAAAAATTTTATTTCTTAATGGCTTTTACCGTTGATTTTGAACCATCCTTAAAGTTCATCGTCACTAAGTATAAACCGGCATTTAATTCTTCTAACTGAAGTTCATTAGTTGGATTGTCAATAGTTTTCACTACTCTTCCCGCTACATCTGTAACAGTTACAGATTTTACATTTTTGATATCTGCAATATGAAGCACATCTTTGAAAGGATTAGGATATACATTCACTTCTTTTTTCTTCAGATTTGTTTCTGAAGTGGATAAAGAGGTAGCTACTTCAAAGTTAAAATCAATAAATTCTCCTCTTGAAATAGCAGAACAAGGGTTTGAAGGGGCTGTACTGTTATAATCAGTCACCACTCTCATTCTATAAGATCCAAGAGGTGTTCCTGCAGGGACTGTGATAGATCCCGACGTACTTGTAACATAAGTATTGGTCACAAACATTCTTTCTGAAGCTTCAAAAGTTAAATTATTATTCCAGTCTACCCAAACCCCGATTCCACACGTAGGACCACCGGCGGTAAAAGATACGGAAGTACTGGATCCCGGAGCATTGATTATTTTGTTACTGGTTGTTGTTAAGTTTTGGTATCCGCCAGCAACACTTGAACCGGATGAATAAGCCATATCTACAAGTCCTCCTGTAGAACTGAAGTCAGAAAGCCATGAATTCTGAGAAGTAGATGAAGGTAAGCAATACCCTGTTCTGAATGTAAGCATTTCACTCCAGATACTTTTATCCGCAGCACTGCATACAGATCTTACCCATACATAATAATTGGTATCAGAAGATAATGAACTTAATGGTGCAGAAGTGGTAGCAGAAGTTACAGAGTTGGAAGCGTTCAAGACAGTAGATGCATCAGGTGCAGTATTCGTTGTACTGTAGTATACTTCGTATCCATTTGAAGGAACCGAAAGAGGAGCAGTCCAGCCAATTGATGCAGAGTTCATTGTAAGATTGGATACCGCAACCGCAGTCGGCTCAAGGCAGGAAGGAATATTCTGAACGGTAATATTATCAATATAAATAGAACGTGAAGAACCTCCTAAACCGTGTTTAAATGCCAGTTGCAAATCAGAACCTGCAGGAATATTCACGGTATACTGTGCATGCGTAGTTGTAAGGGAAATAGGAGCTCCTATCTGTGTAAAGGATGCAGGATCCGCAGGGTTTGATAAAGTACCAACTAACAATGTAGTCCCTGTTGTTCCTGTTTTTGCATAGAATCTCACACGTTTGTTCCCGTCTGAAAGGTTCACCGTTGGAGGTGAAACCAACATTTGACTTCCCGTTGTAGCACTTGAATTGGTCATATAAAAGGCATTAGGTGCTGAGTAGTTGTTGGATGTACTTACATATCCATACCCCGAAAATGAAGGAGTTTCCAGATACGCCCAGCAACTTGGCGCATTGGTATTACTTTGTGAACCTGTACTTGTCGTATCAAAGTTTTCTGTATAGGGAACCGTGAAAGTAGAACAAGCCGTTTTAAATGTTCCTGCAAAAGACCATACACTTTGGCCGGTTGCGGTATTACAGTTGGATCTTACCCAATAGTAATAAGTTGTATTGGAGTTAAGACCTCCTATTGTTGTACTCGTCCCTGTTACTCCCGGATAAGTAGGTGTTACTGTACTTGCCGGTATTGTGTTGGAAGTACTGTGGTACACGTCATAACTGGCAGCACTGCCTGTCCATGAGACTAAAGCAGAGTTGGCTGTGATTCCGGAAACCGCCTGCAATACAGGAGGCATACAATCCGAATAGGCATCTGCCGAAAAAGCAAAAATATTCGGTATACCTGAACCGCTTGCTTTGGTTACCGTTATGCTTTGTATTAGTTTTGCCTGGTTCGCAGCATCTATTGCCAGTTCAGCCTGATATAATCTTGGATTGGTTCCGCCCTCAGGAGAGGGAATATCATCACCGGCACCAGGAGTAGCCCCTGGCTTTTTAATCCTTCCTATTCCCTGGATGGCAAAACTAGGTCCATTATACCAGTCAGCAAGACTGATACCTGAAAACGTCTGCGAGCTGCCATCGGTAAAATTCACTACTACATTTACTGTAGAAGTACCACTTCCACTTACAGCAAGCATATACAGCTTGGTCGCAGCTTTCGGTGCTGTAAATGCCAGGGTTCCGTTATCATTAATTGCAGCCAGTCTTAAAGAGTTGTTCGCACTCAGACCCGCCAGTTGAAAACTCAGTCCCGGAGTGGTTGCCACTACAGAATTAATAATCCCGTCAACAGGAATACCATACGTAATAGCTGCACTTGTGGAGGTTAACTGAAAATCTTTAGCTACAAAAGTGTAAGAAACTCCGTCTACGTCATTGTTTGTAGTAATTGTGGAAGAACCGATGCCATTAGCAATTACATCAGCTGTAAAGCCTGAGGAAATGGGCATGGTTTGATAATTCTGAGCCATCATAGCCGTGGCTGAAAACAGAGCAATAGCAGGTATTACTCTAGAAAATAAATTTATTACCATTTTAATCACATTTGAGGCGAAATTTAAGAAAAATAATAACACGAAAATATTATTTTTAACATAATCATAAATTTTATTTTAAATACATGAAAATTTAATATTAAACGATCAAATTTTAAAGACAACATAAAACGTAATGAAACATCTTCTTATTGATTCTTAATTTTATTATTGAGAAATTAAATCCTATTTTTGTCATACAAATTTTTTGAACAATGCCGAATATTTCAAACAGAGCACTGCATATGCCGCCATCGCCGGTAAGAAAACTGGTTCCTTTTGCGTTACAAGCAAAACAAAAAGGAATAAAAGTATACCACCTTAATATCGGACAGCCTGATATTGAAACTCCGGAAACAGCTTTAAATGCTTTAAAGAACATCGATTTAAAAGTATTGGAATATGCTCTTTCTGAAGGTAATATAGAATACAGAAAGGCCCTTACTGAATATTATCATTCATTAGGCTTCTCAGATCTTACTCCCGATAACTTCATTGTTACCAACGGAGGTTCTGAAGCGCTTAACTTTGCGATCTCTACTCTATGTGACGAAGGTGATGAAGTCATTATTCCTGAGCCTTACTATGCTAACTACAATGGTTTCACCAGCACATTTGATGTGAATGTAGTAGCTGTACCTTCTACAATTGATACTGGTTTTGCTTTGCCGCCTGTTGAAGAATTTGAGAAAAAAATTACCGAAAAAACAAGAGCGATCATCATCTGTAACCCTGGTAACCCTACCGGATATCTCTATACCCGTGAGGAACTTCAGAAATTAGCAGAAATCGCTTTGAAATATGACATCGTCATCATTTCTGATGAAGTATACAGAGAATACGTATACGATGGAAAGCAGCAGATCTCAATGCTTGATTTCCCTGAATTAGCTGAAAACTGTATCATTATTGACTCTGAATCCAAGCGTTACTCTATGTGTGGAGTAAGAATCGGGTGTATGGTGACACGTTCCAACAAGATCCGTAATGCAGCGATGCTTTTTGCACAGGCAAGATTAAGCCCGGTTCTTTTAGGACAGATTGCAGCAACAGCAGCACACCAAAATGACGGCCCTTACATCAGAGCTGTAAGAGAAGAATATACCCACAGAAGAAATGTATTGGTAGATCTTTTAAACACTATTCCTGGTGTGATCTGCCCTAAACCAAGAGGAGCTTTCTACTGTGTTGCAGAACTTCCGGTAGACGATACTGAAAAATTTGCCCAGTGGCTGCTTGAAAAATATTCTCTTAATAACGAAACCATCATGGTAGCACCTGCGGGAGGCTTCTATAGTGATCCTGAATTAGGTAAGAAACAGGTAAGAATTGCCTACGTACTGAAAGAAGAAGATTTAAAAAGAAGTGCTGAAATTCTTAAAGAAGCTTTAAAGAAGTACAGAGAAGAATTCAGTCTGTAAAAATATATTGATGCCGACAACAAAAAAACTCCATCTGAAAATCCTGTTTTCGATCCTTTTGCTGTCGGCATTTTTTTCCTGTGATTCCAAAAAGACAGAGCCATCTGTTTCTCAAAAAAATCCACATGAGATTACATTCATCAGCGTATCCGACATCGGAGGACATCTGGGAAACTACAGAATTGTGAAGGCCACAAAAGATTCTGTTTTTGCAGAACAAGGGATGACAGCCAATCAAACCCATAAATCATGGGTATCTGCTATGAATTCCGAAACCTGGAAAAAGCTGGTATCAACAATCAATATTGTAGATCTTGATCATATCAAAAGTTCTCCAAGCCAACAGTCTGTAGACGGAACAGATGAAACCTTCCAGATCCGGACTCCCAAAAAATCACATATCTATGTAAATGCTTATGCAGATACTTTACATTACAAGCAGTTACAGCAACTTAAAGAACAACTAGACAAAATTCTTCCCAAAGAATACCAATAAAAACATGCAGGAAAATTTTTCATTACAACCTTACAACACATTTGGTGTTGATGCCCAAGCCCGTTATTTTACGGAAGTTAATACTATTGATGAATTAAAAGAGGCACTCATTTTCGCGAAAAACCAAAATCTTCAGCTTCTGTTCCTGGGAGGCGGAAGCAATATTCTTCTTACCAAAGATTTCGATGGTCTTGCTATCAGACTTAACTTAAGAGGTATTTTCGAAGAAATCACCAATGAAAATGAGGTATGGGTAACCGCAAAAGCAGGTGAAAACTGGCATGAATTTGTAATGTACTGCCTGCAAAAAAATTATGGAGGACTTGAAAATCTTTCTTTAATTCCGGGAAATGTTGGAACTTCTCCGATGCAGAATATCGGAGCTTACGGAACAGAAATTAAAGATATTTTTGTAAGCTGTGATGTATTGGACCTGGAGAATCTTGAATTGAGAACTTTCAATCTTGAACAATGCAGGTTCGGATACAGGGATTCTATTTTCAAACAGGAAGGAAAAGGCAGATATGTTATTCTGGAAGTTACTTTTAAACTGACTCAAAAAGATCACCATATCAAAACCGAATATGGAGCAATCCAATCTGAACTCGAAAATCTTGGCATTGAAAATCCAACCATTCAGGATGTTTCAAAAGCAGTGATCAATATCCGTCAAAGCAAATTACCGGATCCTAAAGAAATTGGAAATGCCGGAAGTTTTTTCAAGAACCCAACCATTCCTTTAGCTCAGTTTGAAGCATTAAAACAAAAATTTGAAAATATTCAGGGTTACCCGAATGGAGATGGGGTAAAAGTTCCTGCCGGATGGCTGATTGAACAATGCGGATGGAAAGGAAAACAAATCGGAAATGCAGCTTCACACAAACTGCAATCTCTGGTGATCATCAATGCAACCGGGAGTGCTACAGGAAAAGAAATTTTTGATTTTTCTACAGAGATCATTAATTCTGTAAAGGAAAAGTTTGGGATAGAACTTGAACGGGAAGTGAATATTATTTAATCTAAAAATATATAAAGGCTGATTCGTATGAATTTAGTCTTTTTTTATTACTTATTATCTGTAACTGTTGGATGAACGCAAAGTCGCAAGGATCTTTTATTTTTCTTTGTTATTATTTTAAGGCGCAAGGATTTTATCTTCGATAACATTTAATGCTGTACGATCTTTGTGCTACAAAAAGATTAACCTTATTTCATTCTCACCCTTGCTGAAAATCTCGATTTTCTCGCGTCTTAAAAACGGCATATTATTCAAAATCTTTAAGCCTTTGCGCTCACCCAACAAAAATTAATTCAGAATCATTTCATATCTAGTCTCCGGAAAATCATTATTTTAGCTTAAAAATTACTAGTTGTGATGAAAATAGCTATTCTTGGTGCCGGAAATATGGGGCTTTCTTTTTCGAAATCATTCTTAAAATACGAACTGATCAAACCTGAACATCTGCATCTTATTATCAGAAGTCAGGAAAAAATCTCCAAAATAGCTGACGAATTTCCCAAATCCAAAATCTCCACTTTCGAAGAGGTAAAAGATATTGATGCTGATTTAATCATCATTGCAGTAAAGCCTCAGGATTTTCAGGCGGTTGCCCACAACATTCAATTTACTTTCAAGGAAAACCAGATGGTCTTATCCATCATGGCAGGGATTAATATTGAAAAAATCCAAAAATTGCTAAATCATCCGCTTGTGGTAAGAGCAATGCCGAACTCTCCTACCCTTCTGGGAATGGGAATCACAGGTTATACTGCTGCCAACGGAATTTCTTTCAGCCAGTTAATCAATATTGAAAGATTATTAAACAGCACAGGAAGATCGGTTTATCTGGAGGATGAGGAACTTCTGGATGGTGTCACTGCCCTTTCAGGAAGCGGCCCTGCCTATTTTTATTATATTATTGATGCTATGATTAAAGCCGGCATTGAAATGGGAATTGAAGAAAACCTTTCCAAACTTTTTGTAAAACAGACGATGCTGGGAGCTTATCATCTGATCAATAATTCGGAAAAAAATCTTGAGGAACTGATTAAAGATGTTGCATCCAAAGGAGGAACTACTGAAGCTGCTTTAAAAACATTTGAAGAAAACAGTTTCAAAGAAATTCTGAAACAAGGGATTCTGAACGCTGAAAAGCGTGCAAAGGAACTTAATAATTAAGTTTCCTATCCAAAAATCTGCGTAGCAACCAACCAATATATACCCCGAAAGTATTCAGGAGGATATCATCTACCTCAAATATTCCCATTCTGGTAAAATATTGAAGCGCTTCCACAATAACAATACATGAAATAAAACCAAATATCAGGGGTTTCAGCTTTTTCAGTCCGGGAATTACCCAGCCCATAAACCCAAAAGGAATAAACATCATAATATTACCCAAGACAATTGTTACTATATCTATAGTTTTATTGGGTCCCTGGATAAATTTGATGGTAGAAAAAACTGGTTCTACGGTGATGAGATTTTCCTCATACTGAAATCTGCCCATTCCCAAAAACATCAGATAGAGCAGAAACAGAGTATACGGAACAATTATGATTGTATAAATTTTCTTTAACATCGAACTGCTAATATATTCATTTCAAAAACATTAAATTTGTGTATTAAAATAATTTAATGAAATACGTTCTGCTTACACTTATTTCAGCAATGCTGCTGTCGGTTTCATGGCCAACTTATGGGGTTCCGTTTTTTATATTTTTTGCTCTTGTTCCTCTTCTGATGATGGAACATGGCATTTCAAAATTTTCTGATTATAAAAGGAAAAGCTGGGTGGTCTTCGGATTATCTTACCTATGCTTTGTCATCTGGAACGTAGTCACTACAGGATGGCTGTATGGTTCAAAGAATCCGGATGGAAGCCACTCACTGATGGCTGTTTTATTCCCTGTATTAGTCAATTCTCTTTTATATTCTCTGGTATTCCAATGTTATCACTGGTACAAAAATGCTCAGGGAACGTATTGGGGATTAGGCTTTTTAATTGCCATCTGGATGAGTTTTGAAAAATTTCATTTAGGATGGGAACTGACATGGCCGTGGCTGAACCTGGGGAATGTATTTTCAGACTATCCCAAACTGATCCAGTGGTATGATACTTTGGGAGCAAGCGGAGGAAGCTTCTGGATTCTGGTCATCAATGTTCTGATTTTTTATACTGTAAGAACATGGGAAGCCGGAAGAAAGAGAAAAGACCTGATCAAAAACTCCGCTATTGTTGCTGCTTTAATTGTTCTGCCGATGATTATTTCAATAATCAGATACAACAATTTTGATGAAAAGCCAATCGGACAGGTTAATGTTCTGATGCTTCAGCCGGATCTTGATCCTTATGCTGAAAAATACTCCAAAGATAGCCTGACTATAGAACAGGATTTATTAGCGCTTGCTGAAAAAAACTCAACCGGTAAGATTGATTATTATATCGCCCCGGAAACCGCTCTTCCGGGAAGAGGATCTATTTCCGAAACAGGTTTTGAAAAGAGTTTACTTCTTAATAATATCAAAGGATTTTTATCCGGTCACCCGGAATCTGTTTTTGCTACAGGAATTTCTTCACACCGATTCTTTTATAATCCTACCGACTTACCTAAAGAAGCTTACCAGATTAACAGCGGTGTTTGGGTGAGCAGTTATAATACTGCCATTCAACTGGTGCCTAACCAAAAAGTACAAGCTTATCACAAAGGAAAACTGGTGCCAGGTGTTGAAATATTCCCTTATATGAATGTTTTGAAACCATTATTGGGAGATGCCATGCTGAATCTTGGAGGTACTGTAGCTTCTCTGGGAACAGACAAAGAACGAGTTGCCTTTGCAAATCCTTACAACAAAGGAAAACTAGCGCCTATCATTTGCTATGAAAGTATTTATGGTGAATTTGTAACAGACTATGTAAAAAAAGGAGCTAACTTTTTAGGTATTATGACCAATGACTCATGGTGGGGCGTTACCGAAGGGCACAAACAGCTTTTATCTTATGCTAAACTGAGGGCTATTGAAACAAGAAGAGAAATCGCCCGTGCAGCGAACAGCGGAATTTCAGCGCATATCAATGCTAAAGGAGAGATAACAGCCGATACTTTCTATGGTGACCAGACAGCCTTATTCGCAAAGGTAAACCTGTATGATACAATGACATTTTATACAAGAGCAGGAGACCTTCTTTCAAGGTTTTCCATATTTGCGTTAGGATTCCTATTGTTCTACTATCTGATTGAATGGTTCAAAAAGAAAACAAAGAAAGCGTAATCCGAAGATTAAGTAAATTTATTAGATAGAGATAAAATGAAAGAAAAAATATTCAGATACAGATATTCTCTCATTTTTCTGGTGTATTGTCTTGCAGTATACTTTTTAAGTAAAAATGCCAGTCTTGTATTTGAATGGAAGGTAATCATGGAAGATTTTTCCGTCTATCATGATTATTATTACCTAGGCAAACCTTCGGCTTATATGCCGCCTTTATATCCTTATTATTTACTTTTAATAGAAAGTATTGTTAAGACACCAAAGTGGGTTATGATTTCATGTGTTCTGCAGTCTGTCATTTTATTTTTCTCGGTTTTATTACTTGTTGTGTCTTTTGAAGAAAATGCGATAAAAAAAAACAGGTATTTCTTTGCTTTTGTGGGTGTTATTTTTTTTCCGCCTATTCTTTTAGGCGCTACAAAAATCAGTTCATTTGCTCTTACACTATCTGTATTCAGCATTTTCTTTGCGTTGGTATTGAAATTATCACAGAAGGTCAATGTAAAAAATATAATATTAATTTCAATATTTTCAATAGCCGGGCTGTATCTCCGGTTTGAATTTCTGTTTTTAATGATCAGCTCAGCAATTATGCTGATCGGATATAAAAAAATAAAATATTACAACCTTCTGCTTGTGTTTGTATTTATTTTCATTACCTATCTTCCATGGTGTATAAGAAACTATGAAAAAACAGGAGTATTCCATTATTCAACTTCTCTCAATTATAATTTCGCAAAGGGGAATAATGAAAAATATGATATTTTCTCAAGTGAAAACCTGCCGTATGATCCGGCAAAAAAAATGATATTAACCGATGAATATCTCCGTCAGAATTTCACAGATGAGAAACAAATAGATCAATATCTGCAACAGCTCAACAAAAATTTCATTTCGGAGCATCCGGAACTGTTTATTAAAAACAGTTTAAAAAAAATAGGAATCAATTTTTTAAATTATTATCCAGGAAACTATAATTTCCCAAGCGTTTACATAATGTATCTGTACTCTGTTATTTTACTCGTTTTTAATTTGCTTTTAATTTACACAATTATTCAAAAGCTAAGATTAAGATTCACATTTGATGCTGCATTTCCCGGAGTTATTTTCATTTTCTATTTATTGTTTTATTCTGTAGCACCGTTACCAAGATATTTCCTGTTATATTTCCCGCTATTTTTCCTTTTTGTATTTCAGAATTTGAATGATAAACTCTATTTATATTTGTTGAAACTCAAAAAGACAAATGGATAAAAAAGAGAAAAGCCAGCTGGACGTCTGGCTTTTCTCATTGATAGAAGATAGAATTGATTCAATTACTTAATCGTAAGTTTCCTGGTGGTTATTTCGTTTTTTATCTTCAGTTTTAATACATAGATTCCTTTTGGTAAATGAGCAACATCAATAGACTGATCTCCATTGATACTGATATTCAGTTTTCTTCCGTCCATCGAATACATTTCAACTTCTGAAACTTTTTCTCCTTTTATATAGACTTTATCTGACACAGGGTTCGGATAGATAACAAGCTGCTTTTCAGATTTGATTTCCGCTGTTCCCAAAACACTTTGGGCAGAAGCGTCAGAATATACTTTTGCAGCATCAATTGATTTCACGCTCCAGTATACATTCTGAACAGCCTGATCAAGCTCAAGGAACCATGATGGTGTCGTTACCACATATTTGGCAATATCATGAGCTCCCTGCGTAGTTCCTACCGAGATCTCATAACGTAATGCACTCATCGGAGTTTTATCATCAGAAGCACCACTCCATGTAAAATTGAAACGGTTTCCGTTTTTAGTCAGATTCAGTTGCGTTGGTGCTGTAGGTTTGGCATTTGCTTCTGCAGCATTATTTTTAAATACTTTAGTCAGTGAAGGCAGATCTGAAGCAGACCAGTCGAATCCACCCAATAAGATGTCAGGATGATGATCATTATTAAAATCAAAAAGCTGCACCAGCCCTGGCCCTCCAAGGGCAGTAATACCATTTAGAGTTCCTTCATTGAATTTATGATTGGAAACATCATAGATATAGGTTTTCACTACAGCATTATAATTTTCATTTCCTGAAATAATAAAGTCGTAATAGCCGTCATTATTTAAATCTCCGACACTTAATGCAACATCAGAAATATCGCCTGCTTGAATTATATGAGGAGTTAATGCTCCGGTACCATCATTCATTAAAACAGCAGAATAGGCATCATCATTGGCATCTCTCCCAATTACCACGATATCCTGAAAGCCATCAGCATTAAAATCTGCAAAATCTATTTTTCCCACTGCAACAGGCGCAAGATCCTGTGTAGGAGTCAGAACTCCAGCCTGGTTCATATATACTTTGGATACCGCATCTCCGTTGATGTCTGATCCGATAATCACAAGATCCAGCAGGTTGTCGTTATTAAGGTCTACTACTTTAAAACTTCCACTCTGAGTTCCATCTATCCAATTTTCCGTAAGATCAAAACCAGTCCCTGTATTTTTATAATAATCCAGACTGTTTCCGAAGCCTCCTCCATGAGCATATTGAGTTCCATTAAGAGCATAATCAGGCTTTCCGTCATGATTAAAATCAAAAACTTCCAGGGATCCGTAAATTTTTCCCGGCAGTTCTGCTTCTTTTATAAATCCTGTCCCGGTATTTTTGAATCGGTATTGTTTATAATTAACAACATCCATATAGCTGAGCCCTGTAGAAACAATATCCATTAGGCCGTCATTATTATAATCAATGAATTTAATATCTCCAAGATGGGTTACATCAGCTCCCAACCCTGCAAACGGTAACAATGTTGTTCCATTGTTCTGATATACTTCATTATACGTACTGTCCACATTTCCATCGCCATCAGTATCTATTGCTCCGTTAAGTACAATATCCAGCGTACCGTTGTTATCTATATCTGCAATATCAGCTGCAGAATAATAAAAATTATTCATGCCGGTCTGAATCTCAGTAAAGTTCTGAGCCATGATACTGACAGGCAGCATAGAGCATAAAATATAAATCCTTTTCATAATTGTTTTTATTTAGATTAATTAAAAACAAAGATAGAATATTAAATTTTCCGGGTGAAAAAAAGGCTGTATGAAATATATCAGCACTGATTATCTGCTGCATCCCAAGGATTCTGCTATTTTAAAAATTCAATATTATTAATCAGCCACTTATTTGCAAATATTTTCCAAAAGATTTGTCTATCTAAAAAATTCTTCGTTATTTTGCACTCTCAAATATTATACAAATAAGAACATCGAGATATGTCAAGAATTTGCCAAATAACAGGAAAGCGTGCAATGGTTGGTAACAACGTTTCTCACGCTAATAACAAAACGAAGCGTCGTTTTGAAATTAACTTATTAGAGAAGAAGTTTTACCTTCCGGAGCAAGATAAGCACGTTACACTGAAAGTATCAGCTCATGGATTGAGAGTGATTAACAAGATTGGAATCGAGGAAGCTATTGAAAGAGCTACTAGAAACGGATTGATTAAAAAGAATTAATAAATCATGGCAAAAAAAGGAAACAGAGTTCAAGTAATCCTTGAATGTACAGAGCACAAAGAAAGTGGTATGCCAGGAATGTCAAGATACATTTCTACAAAAAATAAAAAGAACACTACAGAAAGATTGGAATTGAAAAAATACAATCCTGTTCTTAAGAGATCTACCATTCACAAAGAAATTAAGTAATTTATAAATAATAACTTACCATGGCAAAGAAAGTAGTAGCAACCCTACAAAGCGGTCAGTCTAAGAAGATGACTAAAGTGGTGAAAATGGTTAAGTCTTCTAAATCAGGAGCTTACGTTTTCGAAGAAAAAGTAATGAATGCTGATGAAGTAGATGGTTATTTAAAAAAATAATCAGTACTTTGTTTACAATATAAAAAACTACTCATTTTTTGAGTAGTTTTTTTGTTATATTCGTTTCATAAAAAACACATTATGAAGCAATTCTTTATTTTATTTTCAGTCCTACTATTCACAGAGTCTTCCTATCATTCTCAAACCCTTCAAAATAAAAGAAGCGCTACAGATAATGTGAAAATTATTATTCTGGGGAATGTACAGGATGCCGGCTCTCCTCAGATCGGATGCCGTAAAGAATGCTGTGTGGATCTCTGGAAACATCCCCAGCCCGACAGAAAAGTATCTTCTCTGGGAGTCATCGACAACGAACTGCAGAAAAATTATATCTTCGATGCCACCCCGGATTTCACTCAGCAGCTGCAATTCCTGATGGAGCATTCAGCTGATCCAAAGAAAGCCGTGCCTGATGGTATTTTTATTACCCATGCCCACATCGGACATTATACAGGTCTTATGTTTTTGGGGAAAGAAGGTATGAATTCCAAGGATGTCCCCGTCTATACCATGCCCCGTTTAAAAAAGTTCTTTGAAAACAATGGCCCATGGTCCCAGCTGGTCCGTTTAAATAATATTATTCCCTATGAGATGCAAAATGAAACACCAATAAAGGTGAACTCTCATTTAGAGGTTACTCCTATACAGGTTCCTCACCGTGATGAATATTCGGAAACAGTAGGTTTCATCATTAAAGGTCCTCATAAAAAGGCATTATTCATTCCGGATATAGATAAATGGAATAAGTGGAAATACCATATTACAGATCTCATAAAAACAGTAGATTATGCATTTCTGGACGGTACATTTTATGATTCGGAAGAAATAGGCTACAGAAATATTGAAGATATCCCGCACCCCTTTGTAGTGGAGAGTATGGAACTGTTTAAAAGCCTGCCGCCTGAATATAAAAAAAGAATTTTCTTTATCCATTTTAACCATACCAATAAAATTTTAAATCCTGATAGCAGACAGAGTAAACAGGTTATTGAAAAAGGTTTTAATATAGCACGCCTGGGAGACGAATTTGACTTATAATTGCAATCAGTTTCTTTATCAGACTGTAATAAAAACCCTGCTGCTGAATATCAGGAAATAAAAATAATAAAGACTTTGTTTACATATAAAAAAACAACTCCTGTTTTGGGTAGTTTTTTTGCTATCTTTGCTCACCAGATTATTAATCAGTAAAGTATGAAAAAGATACTTGTTCTGGCCTGCACAGCAACTTTTCTATTTTCATTCAGTCAGAAAACAATGAATTTAGAATATAAAAGTTCGCCGAAAGTTTTCAGCATAAAAGGATTATCTCAATCGGTAAGTATTGATTGCGGAAATTCCAGAATGATTTTGCTATCCGGACAGGTTCCTCTGGACACGGAAGGCAATCTTGTGGGAAATACGATTGAAGAGCAGACCCAGCAGGTTTTCAAAAATATTGAAAACATCCTGAAAGAATATGAAGGTACAGGAAAAGATATTATCAAACTGGTCATCTACACCACAGACATCAAAAAAACACCTGATTTCAGAAAAGTAAGGGATTTGTATGTCAATCTTCAGAATCCTCCCGTAAGCAGCCTTGTAGAAGTGAGCAGGCTTTTCAGAGATGATGTGTTGATAGAAGTAGAAGCCACAGCAATGATTAAAAATAAATAAGAATAAACTAAAACTATGAGTTGGTTTAAAAATATTTTCAAAAAGGAAGAAAAGGAAACCTTAGATAAAGGATTGGAAAAATCCAGCCAGGGATTCTTTGAAAAAATGACGAAAGCCGTAGTCGGTAAAAGCAAAGTAGATGATGAAGTTCTGGATGATCTGGAGGAAGTACTGATTGCTTCCGATGTAGGTGCCTCTACCACTATCAAAATTATTGAAAGAATTGAAGAACGTGTTGCCAGAGATAAATATGTAGGCGTCAACGAACTTGACAAAATTCTCCGTGAAGAAATTTCGGGATTATTGCTTGAAAATCCACATGCCGGTACGGGAAATATAGACACTTCAAAAAAACCATATGTCATTATGGTAGTAGGAGTAAATGGAGTGGGAAAAACAACAACCATCGGAAAACTGGCTCATCAGTTCAAATCGGAAGGTAAAAAAGTAGTTCTTGGAGCGGCTGATACCTTTAGAGCGGCTGCCGTTGACCAGCTTGTTATCTGGAGCGAAAGAGTGGGTGTTCCCATTATAAAACAGGAAATGGGATCGGATCCTGCGTCTGTAGCTTTTGATACGGTACAAAGTGCTGTAGCTCAAAATGCAGATGTTGTCATCATCGATACTGCAGGAAGACTTCACAACAAGATCAACCTGATGAACGAGCTTTCCAAGATCAAAAGAGTGATGCAGAAAGTAATTCCTGATGCACCTCATGAAATTTTATTGGTGCTTGACGGCTCTACAGGGCAGAATGCTTTCGAACAGGCAAAACAATTTACAGCAGCAACGGAAGTAAACGCGTTGGCAGTAACAAAACTGGACGGAACAGCCAAAGGAGGTGTTGTTATCGGTATCTCCGATCAGTTCCAGATTCCGGTGAAGTATATCGGTGTAGGCGAAAAAATGCAGGATTTACAACTTTTTAATGGTACGGAATTTGTAGACTCATTCTTCAAGAAAAGATGATTTATATCATGTTTTCCCTTATATTAGTAACAAATCATTTTTAAAATATTAACAATAAAAAAATTTGCAACTATGGGAATTATTACATGGATCTTATTCGGTCTTATTGCAGGTGCTATCGCTAAAATGATCATGCCTGGAACTCAGGGAGGAGGATGGCTTATCACTATCATCCTTGGAATTCTGGGAGCATTTGTAGGAGGAGCTATAGGAGTTTACGTTTTACACTGGGGAGATGTTACTTCATTCTGGAATCCGAGAAGCTGGATTCTCTCAATCGGAGGCGCTTTAATCATTCTCTGGATTTATGGAATGGCAACAAAGAAAAGCTGATAGTAACGCTGATAAAAAATAAAATCCCGGATCTGAAATTTCAGGTCCGGGATTTTTGTATACAATATAAAATTTAGTTAGTTGTTGATTCTGATCTGATAAGGCATTTCCATTTTCACCTCAGACTGTAGCTTTTTGTTTGTGATCTGCTGCAAAATCTCATAGTTGGACTTCCCTATCTTATTTTTGATAATTCTTGCCGAAACATCTTCCTCATTCAGGTCTTTAAAGATTTGTTCGAACGGAGTCATTCTCTTAGGGAAAGCCTCTACGTGGTAAGATTTCATTCCTGCTTTCTGAGCGGCGAATTTCACAGCATCAGTTAAAGTTCCCAATTCATCCACCAATCCAATTTGCTTGGCACGAACACCACTCCATACTCTACCACCTCCTACATTATCAATCTGTTCAAAAGTTTTCTTTCTGTTCTGAGTTACAAAATGTACAAATCTTTTATAGGTACCTTCCACACTTCTTGTCATCATATTGACTCCGTAAGGGGTCACTCCGTTTAATCCTGAATAATACATAGAGTTGGCATTGGTAGAAACAATATCCGCACGAATCCCGTTTTTAGCAGCAATATCTTTATAGTAAGGCATCACCCCGAACACTCCGATAGAACCGGTAAGTGTATTAGGTTCCGAATAAATTTTATCTGCAGCCATTGCTACATAATATCCTCCTGATGCTGCATAGTCTCCAAAAGAAACGATCAGTGGCTTTTTCTTTTTCAGCTGCTGTAATTCAAATAAAATTTCATCTGAAGCATTGGCACTTCCTCCCGGAGAGTTGATTCTGAACACAACCGCTTTCACTTTATCATCCTCCTGAAGTTTTTTGATGTACTTCACATATTTCTCGGAATGAATATCATTGTATTCATCTCCGTTATTAATAGATCCCGAAGCATAAAGTACAGCGATCTTTTCACCGGATTTATCTTCATCCGCATAAGAATTGATATAGCTTGTCAAAGAAATCTTGTTCAGCTTTTCTTTATCTTTTACATTAAGCTTCGCTTTCAGAAGATCTTCATATTCGGATTTCTGGATCAGCTTATCCGCAAGTTTATACTGTAAACTCTGCTCAGGAATCATTCCGTATAAGCTGTCTGTAATTGTTCTGAACTGAGCAGTATCAATTTTTCTTGAAACAGCCATTTTATTGGATGTATTTTTCCAAAGATCATTCAAAAGAGTACTTAACTGTTCTTTATTTTCAGGAGAAATATCATTTCTTAAAAAGGGTTCTACCGCAGACTTGAATTTACCGTGACGGATTACTTCGATTCCGATTCCGTATTTATCTGCAAAATCTTTGAAGAAAGTAACCTCAGTAGAAAGACCTTTTAATTCGATCATTCCTGCCGGATGCAGGTAATATTGATCAGCAACAGATCCTAAATAATAAGCAGACTGTGATACTCCGTTTCCATAAGCGTATACAAACTTTCCGCTTTTCTTGAAATCCTCAATAGCATTTCTAAGATCATCAATCTGCGTAAGGCCTGCAGACAAGTCATCAGCTTCTATACTGATTCCTTTAATATTATCATCAGTTTTTGCTTTGTTGATAGCCTCTAATGCATCATATATAAGAATACTTTTATTTTGGGTGCCTATCCCGAATAATCCCATCTCTTCTTCGGTAGGACTATCGATGATACTGGTCTTTAAATTAATCGTAAGAACTGAGTTCTTTTTCACCGCCACCGACTTATCATTCCCCATTGCACTGAACACAAGCATCATGATGAAAAAGATGAAAAATAGAGCGCAAAGTATGATAATTGCGACTATATTTGCCAAAACATTTTTGAAGAAACTTCTCATAAATCAATCAATTTTCTAATATGTCGCAGCATAAGGTCGTTTTGTTACTGGGAAGTAACTTAGGAGAGCAAAAAAAAAATGTAGAGCTTGCATTAAAAAAAATCAGTGAAGCCGGAAATTACATTTCACAAACCAGCGAATTTTTAATGTCTGAGCCCGTAGAGTTTGCCAGTTCCAATATTTTTTGTAATATTGCAGCAATAATATTCACACATCTTTCACCCATTCAACTGCTTGATTGTATTAAGAATATAGAAGTTGAGATGGGAAGAATTAATGATTCAAAAGTATCCGGTGGTTACACAGACAGGATAATTGATATTGATATCATTAAGTATAATGAGTTGAATTTTAAATCAGAAAGATTAGAAATCCCTCATAAAAAACATCTTTTTGAAAGGGATTTTTCCAGGATATTATTAAAAGATTTTATTTAAAACATAAAACATATTGTATGAAATTAGGTTTATTATTATTGGCTACGTCATTGCCAATTGCAGCTTTCGCACAGAACAGCGGCACAACAGTAAACTCTTCCACAGAGTACCCTAATACATTCTCCTCAGGTTCCGCTAATGTAAAACCCTTTGACAACAAATCCAGACGTTTCAGAGACTGGTCTATTTCTGTTGGAGGAGGTCCTGCATTTATGGTACACTCCGATTTAAAATCTATCCGCAAGGATAAGACTAATTGGGGATACAATGCTTACGTAAGCGTGGACAAACAAATCACACATGCATTCGGGCTAAGCCTTATGTATATGAGAGGAGAAACAAAACAGACAGCCCAGCTTCCTGGTGCTGAAGGTGTAAAATCAGGAATAGCTACTGCAACAACACAGTTTGACAACATCTCTTTATTGGGGGATATCAACTTCTCGAACTTATTCAGAAGAGTAGACAACCACTCTCCATACAGATGGGCTTTCCACGGATATATGGGTATCGGTCTTCAGGGATTCAGAACGTCACTGCATGATAATGACGAATTCAGATGGAGCAATTCTCCAAGAAGAACTCCTTTATTCATTAAACAGGACATTGATATCAACTCTATCTTCTATCAGGGAGGTGTGGGAATCAAGTACAATGTTTCAAAACTTATTGACGTTGAGGCAAGAACCATGTACATTATCAGTGGTGATGATGAATTCGATGGCGGCGGATGGGCAGATCCTAATGATTATGATCCTTCCACTCCAGGTTCAAAATATAACATGTTAAATTCCAGAAGATCTGATAACGCCTGGACAGTAAGTTTAGGAGTATCTTTCAAACTAGGAAAGCACGAATCTCATCTGGCATGGCATGATCCGCTTCAGGAAGCTTATTACAGAACCAGCGTTCTCGAAAATGCAAGTACTGACCTTGTTGTCTGCGAAAAAGGAGATGCAGACAATGACGGAGTATGCGATGACTGGGACAGACAGCTTGATACTCCTGCAGGAGCAAGAGTAGATGGAGCCGGAGTTGCTTTGGATATGGATCTTGATGGAGTTATTGACCTTTACGATAAGTGCGTAACTGTACCAGGACCTGTTGAAAATAACGGATGCCCGATTAAATAATTAAAACAGTCTTACAATTCTTTTACAAAAAGAAATCAAATAATAATACACGATGAAATTAAGTTTAGCAATTGTTGCATTAGCTTTGGCAATTCCTTCTGCCGCTTATGCACAAGACTCAACAGCAGTTTCGAATGGAAAATATCCCAATACATTTTCCTCAGGATCTGCCAATGTTACACCATTTACCAACCAATCCAAGAGATTTAATGATTGGTCTGTTTCAGTAGGAGCAGGTGTTCCGCTTCTGCAGTCAGCAGATTTAACCTCTATCAAAAATGGTAATGGTAAAAACCTTTTTGGCTATTCAGCGTATGTAAGTATTGATAAAGCGATTACCCATGCTTTTGGGATCAATTTACAGTATGACAGAGGTGAAACCAGACAAGGATGGTTCAATACTAAAAATGCAGCACCGGATGCAACAGCAGTAGGGGCAAGAACTCAGTATGACGCGATCTCTATCTTAGGAGATATCAACTTCTCAAACCTGTTAAGAAGAGTTGACAACCATTCTCCTTACAGATGGGCACTTCACGGATATGCAGGTATCGGTACTATTGCATACAGAGCATATCAGAAAGACGGAAGCAACAGACAGAGATTGATGACAGAAATCAAACCTTTCGAATTAGGTTCTATGTTCTTTCAGGCTGGTACAGGTCTGAAGTTCAAAGTGAACAGAAGAATCGATATTGAAGGTAGATTAATGTATGTGGTAACCGGTGATGATGAATTTGACGGTGGAGGTGATGCTTACAGCACTATCAACAAGCGTTCTGAGCAGGTTTCGGACAACTTCTTCAACGCTACTTTAGGTCTTTCTTTCAAACTAGGTAAGCACGAGTCTCACGTAATGTGGCATGACCCGCTTCAGGAAATCTATTATAAACTTGATGTATTGGCTAACAAAAACCAGGATATTGAAGTATGTAAAAAAGGAGATGCTGATAATGATGGTGTATGCGACGATTGGGACAGACAGCTTGATACTCCTGCAGGAGCAAGAGTAGATGGTGCCGGAGTTGCGCTTGACACTGACTTAGACGGTGTAATTGACCTTTACGATAAGTGTGTAACGGTTCCAGGACCTGTTGAAAACAACGGATGTCCAGTTGTTAAAGATAATAAGCAAACTGCTGTAGAAGTAGAGAAAACCCTTAAAGATATTTATTTCAACTTTAATAAAGCAACCATCAGACCTGAATCTAATGAGAAACTGGATCTGGCTGCTTCAATTATCAAAGAAAACGGAGGTAATTACCTGTTAACAGGACATACGGATATCAAAGGAAATGCAGCATACAACCTTAGATTGTCTAAAGAAAGAGCAGCAGCTGTAGTTGGAGCTCTGGAAAACAGAGGCATCAATGAAAATGTGCTGAAATCAAGAGGAGTAGGTTCTGCTGAAGCTACTATCCCTGCATCAGCTTCAGATGCTGAAAGAATGGCGGACAGAAAAGTTACTGTAAGATTTATAGAAAGTTCAGAATGGGATTCTATCAAAAAGAAAGACTATGAAGATGCTCCTGTAAAAAAAACAGTCAAAAAAGCTCCCGCTAAGAAAAAGAAGAAATAATTTCAAATACTTCATAAACCGAAAAGAATTGTTCTTTTCGGTTTATTTTTTTTCTACTACGAATTTTTTTACATACCTTTATCATTATTTTCAGGACAATTGTACAAACACATTAGTAATCAGTACGTTTGTTTTGAAAAAAATTAACACAATATCACTTTTTAGCGTAAAAAATCATTTAAAATAACTTAACTTAAAAAAATAACACTATGAAATTAAGTTTAGCAATTGTTGCATTAGCTTTGGCAATTCCTTCTGCCACGTATGCACAAGACTCAACGGCAGTTTCAAAAGGAGAATATCCTAATACATTTTCTTCGGGATCTGCTAATGTTTCCCCATTCACCAATCAATCTAAAAGATTTAACGATTGGTCTATTTCTGCCGGGGTGGGTGTTCCACTTCTTCAGTCTGCGGATTTAACCTCTATCAAAAATGGTAACGGTAAAAACCTTTTTGGATATTCAGCGTATGTAAGTATTGATAAAGCGATTACCCATGCTTTTGGGATCAATTTACAGTATGACAGAGGTGAAACCAGACAAGGATGGTTCAATACTAAAAATTCAGCACCGGATGCAACAGCAGTAGGAGCAAGAACTCAGTATGATGCGATCTCTATCTTAGGAGATATTAACTTCTCAAACCTGTTAAGAAGAGTTGACAACCATTCTCCTTACAGATGGGCACTTCACGGATATGCTGGTATCGGTACTATTGCGTACAGAGCATATCAGAAAGACGGAAGCAACAGACAGAGATTGATGACTGAAATCAAACCTTTCGAATTAGGTTCTATGTTTATGCAGGCTGGTACAGGTCTGAAGTTCAAAGTGAACAGAAGAATCGATATTGAAGGTAGATTAATGTATGTGGTAACCGGTGATGATGAATTTGATGGAGGAGGTGATAAATACAGCGCTATCAACAAGCGTTCTGAGCAGGTTTCAGACAACTTCTTCAATGCTACTTTAGGTCTTTCTGTTAAACTTGGAAAACATGAATCTCACTTAATGTGGCATGACCCGCTTCAGGAAATCTATTATAAACTTGATGTGCTGGCTAACAAAAACCAGGATATTGAAGTATGTAAAAAAGGTGATGCTGATAACGACGGAGTATGCGACGATTGGGACAGACAGCTTGATACTCCTGCAGGAGCAAGAGTGGACGGTGCCGGAGTTGCGCTTGATACTGACTTAGACGGTGTAATTGACCTTTACGATAAGTGTGTAACTGTTCCGGGACCTGTTGAAAACAACGGATGTCCTGTAGCTACAACAGGACCTGTAGTAGAAACAGAAACTAAATTGGAAGGTATTGAGTTTGATTTGAATTCTGACAGAATTTTACCTTCAAATACTCCAATTTTAAATAATGCAGTAAACTATATTAATTCTTCAAACGGTTCTTACAATGTAATCGGAGCTACAGATACAAGAGGTACTGATGCTTACAACCAGAAACTATCTGAAAGAAGAGCAAACAACGTTAAGAACTATCTGATCAAAAATGGTGTTCAGACAGGTAAACTACAGGCTATAGGAAAAGGTGAAAAAGACCTTAAATATCCTGAATGTGAACCGGCAACGAAGTGCCCTGAATGGAAAAACAGAGCCAACAGAAGAGTATACTTCGAAGCTAAATAATAAACATATTGATACATTATATGAAAGTCACGCCCTGCGTGACTTTTTTTGTCCTAATTCTTTCCTTATTTTTACAACATGATTTCTCCGCAGGATTTTCAAAAGCTAAAATATGATACTCTTAAGTATTTCTGGGGTTATACCGACTTCAGAGATTCTCAGGAAGAAATTATCAATGCTGTAATCAATGAAAAAGACACCCTGGTTCTCTTACCTACAGGAGCAGGAAAGTCTTTATGTTATCAATTACCAGCCTTACTGAAAGAAGGAACCTGCCTTGTTGTTTCTCCTTTGCTGGCATTGATGAAAGACCAGGTTAATCAGCTTAAAGCGCGTGGTATAGAAGCAGAATATCTTTCCTCCGAATTGGATGAATATGATGCTGAAGCCATTTATGACCGCTGTAAAGAAGGACTTACCAAGCTGCTCTATGTTTCTCCTGAAAGGCTTACCAATACTCAGTTTATTCAAAATATGGAAGAAATACAGCTATCCTTCATTGCCGTTGATGAAGCACACTGTATTTCAGAATGGGGACAGGATTTCAGGCCCAGCTACCAGAATATAAAAGGATTCAGAAATAATAACCCGGAGATTCCCTGCCTTGCCTTGACTGCAACTGCAACTCCGAAAGTGCTGGAAGAAATTAAAAATAAACTGGAACTGAAAAATCCTTTTGTTTTTCAAAAGAGTTTCAAAAGAGAGAATATTAAAATCTTTACAGATGAAGTATCTGATAAATTTCAACGTGTTTTTGATATTCTAAAATACAGCAATGATTCCGGAATTGTTTACGTAAGAACAAGAAAAGAAGCTGAACTGTTGGCAGAATTTCTAAAGAAAAACCAACTGAAAAATGTAGATTATTTCCATGCCGGCCTCACAACCAAAGAAAAGAATGCAAGACAGAATCTTTGGAATAACAGTGACAATCACGTCCTTATTTCTACCAATGCCTTTGGAATGGGTATTGACAAAGATAATGTCCGTTTTGTCATTCATTATTCTCCCGCAGCATCCCTTGAAAACTATTATCAGGAAATCGGAAGAGCCGGAAGAGATGGCAAAGATAGTTTTGCCTTCATGCTCTGGAACAAACAGGAACTATTGAATTTTGATCAGGTTTTAAAAAACCAGACTCCCAACAAAGCTGAGTTTTTGAAAATAGTTAGTTATCTCTACTCTATTTTTCAGGTAGCTGAATTTGAACTTCCGGAAAAGACATTTCAAATGAATCATCTCAGTATACAGAATTTTACAAAACTATCGAAGGCCAAGATCAACAATGTACTCAATTTTCTGCACAATCAGGAAATTGTTTACTACAATGATAACAAAAGTCTGTCTTCGCTCGAACTTTTTATTAAAGCTGATGAAATCGATCAGCTGCCACAAAAAGATGGCCATTTCATAGAACTCCTTTTCCGTACCATATCAGGAATTACTACGCACAAAGTTATGTTCAGCGAACAGCAGGTCAGCAACAAAATCAATATCAGTGTTCCCTTAATCAAGGAACGTCTGAAAGAGCTGCAGCAAAAGAATTACCTTGAATATATTGACGGAGCATTAGGCAGCATTAAATTCCTCAAACCCCGTGATGAAAGAGCTGTGAACAGCGCTTACTGGAAATTATTTGAACATATTCAGAGGAATAAAATCCAGAAATGGGAAGAGATGAAGTTTTACGTAGAAAATAACGACTACTGTAAAATGAAACTAATTCTTGCTTACTTTGGTGAAAAAAATTCAAAAAACTGTGGACAGTGCTCTGTCTGCGAAAAAAATAAGCAGTCTATCTTTGGGAAAAATATTTCCCAGCAGATCATTAATTTATTAGCTAAAAAATCGGCTACTATTGAAGAACTGTCTATCCAGCTCAGCTATCATTCCAAAGAAAATATACTGGAGAATCTGATTTTTCTTTTGGATTCAGGAAAGGTAAGAATGCTGAATTTCAGAACGTATGCGCTGAATCATGAGTAATGAGTAATATGCAATGAGCAATGATTGATAAATATTATGACCCTCAACCTGCCTAAATCTCAAAGCTCATACTCTAAAACTCTCCTACCTTCAAACCCTGATATTTTCCGACTCTCAGATCAAAAACTTATCTTTGCAGTATGAAATCATTGAAAGTCGTTTTTTTAGGAACTCCTGAGTTTGCAAAAACCTCTTTGGAGGCCATCCACCAATCCCACCATCAGGTAGTAGGTGTTGTAACTGTAGCTGATAAGGCAAGCGGACGCGGACAGAAAATTCACCAGTCACCGGTAAAAATCTATGCAGAAGAAAATAATATTCCTGTTTTTCAGCCAGAAAAGTTGAGAAACCCTGAATTCCTGGAAGAACTTAGGAAACTGGATGCTGATGTTTTTGTAGTGGTTGCCTTCAGAATGATGCCTAAAGTGCTTTTTGAGATGCCTAAAATGGGAACTTTCAATCTTCATGCTTCACTGCTTCCTGATTACAGAGGTGCTGCACCCATCAATTATGCTGTAATCAACGGAGAAGAAAAAACCGGAGCAACTACATTCTTTATTAATGAAAAAATTGACGAAGGAAATATTCTTCTTCAGCAGGAAATGGAAATTTTACCGGATGAAAATGCAGGAAGCCTTCATGACCGACTCATGGAAATGGGCTCAGGCCTTGTGGTTAAGACATTGGATGGTCTTGCCGAAAATGCTATTGAAGAAAAACCTCAGCCCCATGTAGAACATCCTAAAAATGCTTATAAAATTTTCAAGGAAGATACGAGGATTAATTGGGAACAGCCTTCAAAAACTATTCATCAGTTTATTCTGGGAATGTCTCCTTATCCTGCAGCCTTCACTACTTTAAAGATTGACAACGAAGAAAAAGGATTAAAAATATTCGGGGGTAAATTTGAACTTTCTGATCACGGAAAACCAGCCGGAACGCTGGATATTTCAAAAAATGAATTTAAAATTTACACTCAGGACGGGATCTACTACCCTCTTGAACTTCAACTGGAAGGTAAAAAAAGAATGATGGTAAAAGATTTTCTGAATGGCTTCCGAAACTTTGACGGAATTACATTAAGCTAAAATAGACTATTATCAAACATAGAAAAAGTCCCGAAAACATGTACCAATAAACTTTCGGGACTTTTTATTTTTTTCGGTCATCAGCTTTTACTGACAATTTTCTTTCGGATTCTGCTTATAAATTCCGGAGTTACTCCCAGATATGCTGCAATCTGAATATTTGTTAAACGGTTGGCTGTCTGCGGATAATCTTTTAAAAACTCAACATAGCGTTCATCTGAAGGTTTGCTTAGATTATCAATAATTCTACGCTGTAGGGCAATAATTGATTTTTGAAATTTAAGCCTCATTAATCTTTCAATCTCCGGCATTTCAGCATACAGTTTTTCTTTGTCTTTTTTGGGAATAAGAAGGATTTCACTATCCTCAAGCGCCTGAATATTGAGTTTTGAGGGAATGCGGTTTACAAAACTATCAATATCGGAGATCCACCAGTTTTCAATTCCAAAATACAATATCTGTTCGGCTGCATTATGATGGGTATGAAAAACTTTAAAACATCCGCTAACGACAAACCCTTCAAATTCGCAAATTTCACCTTCTTTTAAGAGGAATTCTTTTTTCTTGATTTTCCTTAAACTGAAAGCACTGCAGTATTTCTCCAGCTTTTCATCTGAAATTTCAATATAGCCCCGGATATGTTTTTTTAAAGACTCAGTCATGGTTTAAAAATAAAAAAAGGTTTAGAAAAATCCTAAACCTTATAATTTTGTATTACAAACAGTCAATTAATGTGAAAACAATTCACTATTGACCATTCATTTTTTATAGTTGTACCATCTCCGTAACCTCTACATCATATCCTCCAACCTGAGGTTTGATATTAGGATTTTGAGTGATTACTTTAAACTTGTTGATTCCTAAATTCTTTAAGATCTGCGTTCCGATTCCATAATCTCTGTAATTGTACGCTAATGTAGGATGCTGCTCCTGACCATCCTGATAGTTCAGGAACTGTTGAAGTTTTCTCAATGTATTTTCAGAGTTGGAAACGTTGTTGATAAAAATAATAGCTCCTTTTCCAGCTTCATTCACCATACCTGTGACCTTTTCCAACAATGGTTTTTCACCGTTGTTCAATCTGGTCAATACATCAAAATAAGAATCTGAAGACTGTACTCTTACCAAAACAGGCTCATCTACCGTCCAAGCTCCTTTTGTCAATGCAAAGTGGATCTGGTCATTGGAAGTTTCTCTGAAAGCATAAAAATCAAAATCACCGTAGTGCGTTTTTACTTTTTTCTCTTCAAGTCTTTCTACCAGATTTCCTTTTTTAAGCTGATAGTGGATAAGATCTTCAATAGAAACGATCTTCATATCGTGTTTTTGGGCAAAAGCATGAAGTTCAGGCAGACGGGACATTGTACCATCTTCATTCATGATCTCGCAGATCACACCTCCTTCTTTCAATCCTGCTAAATTCGTAAGATCGATGGCCGCTTCAGTATGTCCGGCTCTTTTCAATACTCCTCCTTTTCTTGCACGAAGCGGGAAAATGTGGCCAGGTCTCATAAAATCTGTAGGCTTGGATTTTTCATCCATCAGTGCTAAAATTGTTTTTGCTCTGTCACTTGCAGAAATTCCGGTAGATGTTCCGTTACCCAGAAGGTCAACTGATACGGTGAAAGCAGTTTCCTTAGGATCGCTGCTTCTGCTTACCATCACTTCAAGTCCAAGCTCATCACATCTTTTTTCAGGAAGCGGCATACAGATCAGCCCTCTTCCGTGAAGAGCCATAAAATTGATAATTTCCGGCGTTGTCAGTTCTGCCGCGCAAAGAAAATCACCTTCATTTTCTCTGTCTTCATCATCTACTACTATGATTATTTTACCATTTCTAAGGTCTTCGATAGCCTCTGGAATAGTATTTAATTTAATATCGGACATTTTTACTTTTTATTTGTGCAAAGATACTCATAAAAATAAGCATCTGCCAATTAATTATGTATGGTTTATTACGCTTTGGATAAAGAGTCTGCAGCCTCTCTGAAAATCTCGTAAGATCTCAATCTTTTCTGATGATCGTAGATATGTGAATTGATCATCAGTTCATCCACCTGGAATCTTTCCTGGAAATCTTTAAGCTTTTCCTGAACTTCAGCCTTATCTCCGATAAAAGTATATCTCAGTTTCTGTAAAACCATAGATTTTTCCATTGGCGACCAGATTTCATCCATATCATCCACGGGTGGAGCAAAAGGTTTTCTGTCGTTTCTTACAATATTGATGAATGCCTGGAATAAAGTGGTGGAAATTTTATGAGCTTCCTCAGAAGTTTCAGCCGCTACCCCATTTACACACGCAATGATATAAGGTTTATCCAGATATTTTGACGGTTCGAAATGTTCTCTGTATATTTTAAAAGCCATTTCCATCTGCTCAGGTGCAAAATGTCCCGCAAATGCATAAGGCAGCCCTAGTTCTGCAGCCAGCCATGCACTGTCTGTACTTGACCCCAGAATATATAGCGGAATATCCAATCCTTCTCCCGGAATGGCACGAACCATCGCCTCTGAATTTTCTTTTGAAAAATATCTTTGAAGTTCGAGGATCTGTCTTGGAAACTGTTCATTGATGATGGCTGGATTCCTTCCCAACGCTTGTGCTGTCAAGCCATCTGTTCCCGGAGCTCTTCCTAATCCAAGGTCAATCCTTCCCGGAAACAGAGATTCCAGAGTACCAAATTGTTCTGCAATGATCAGAGAACTGTGGTTAGGAAGCATAATTCCTCCTGAACCTACTCTGATTGTTTTCGTTCCATTGGCAATGAAACCAATTAAAACAGAAGTTGCAGAGCTTGCAATACTTTCCATATTGTGGTGTTCTGCCAGCCAGAATCTTTTATAATTTAAATTTTCAGCGTGATTAGCTAGTGATAAGCTGTCCTGAAAAGTATCATGAATGCTTTTACCTTGCTTTACCGGGGCAAGATCTAAAACAGAAATTTCAAAATTTTTCATGTTATGATGTTAATTTTTCTTTAATCTGAAAAACAAGGCAAATTTAAAACATAAAAACTGCATTAGTTACTTTTTGTAATTAATAAAAACAATTGCTCAGTTCAGGGAAAAACTATTGGAATGAAAATTTTGCTTACATCGTTTTACCTATGTGATCTTAAAATTAAATAATCATATTAAAAAACATATTTTAACAAAAATAATTCAACAAAAAGAGATATATTTATTATATTCGTATACCAAATTTTTAAAAATTTTAATATGAACAAAAAAACAAACAGCCTGTTTTATAAGCAGATGTTGACAGGAAAAACTGTCTTTATGAGTTTTCTTATTGCTGCAATATTTTCGTCTTGTAGCAAAAACAATGAAGAAATTACTTCTGAAGCTCAAACCAATGCCTTCAACGCAGACAATGTAAAAAAAGGACAATTGAACGGCCAGGAAATTACCTATGAAAGAAAAAACGGAATGAATTTTTTCCAGGGAGATATTGTTCTTACCGACAAACAATTATCAGAAGGTAATGAAGTTAATAAAGGCGGTGCAAGCTATTCAAGATGGCCGAATGGTAAAATTTATTATACTATTGCCGGCAATATGGGTTCCATCAATGTTAACAAAATCAACTCTGCCATCAGCGAGTACAATAATAAAACGAATACACAGTGGATCTACCGTACCAACCAGGCTAATTATGTGGAATTTATTTTCGGAAGCTCATCAGGATCTGATGGCTGGGCTCATATCGGATATCAGGGTGGAAAACAAACCATTTCTTTGGATCAGTATATTTCTGTAGGTTCAGTGATTCATGAAATGGGACATACGGTAGGACTTTATCATGAACATACGCGTAAAGACAGAGATCAATATGTAAAGATTCTGTGGAACAATATTCAAAATGGACAGTCTTATAATTTCAACATCTATAATTCCGGAACAGATATAGGCCCGTTTAATATTAATTCTGTGATGATGTATTGGCCAACCTCTTATTCTAAAAATGGGTTACCAACAATTACCAGAGCTGACAACAGCAATTTTACTTATAACAGAACCGGATTTACTACCGGAGATATCAATACCATCAATGCGATGTATCCTTAAATTTTTAAGAATCGTCTCTCCATAAAAAAAGAACTCTTATGAGTTCTTTTCTTTTTTATAATTATAATGATTAATTAAAATCCTGATTTCGTTAAATTCAAAATGGCTTGGCAATGCATTCTTCCACTCGGTTAATGTTTCATGTGGATTTTTATAGAATTCATCTTCAAAAGCTTTGATTTTATCTGAAGTAATGACTCTGGCGATGTCCAGCAATCCCTGCTCGGCAAATTTGGCAAGATGCCCAATAACTGTTTCTTTCACCAGCCCTCTTTCCAAGGCAATTTCACCGATCGTTTTTCCTTGCTCAAACAACTGGAAGGTTAAAACCTGGGACGGAACTTTAGCAATTTTCAGATTGATTTCCTTATCATTCTTTTCATCTAAAAGTTTCGTTTCAAGCAGGTGAATATCTCTCAGGCTGTTCAGATATTCTTCAATGTCTTCCAGCCAGCTTTTAAATTCTTCGTTGTATTGTTTCAATCCTTTTGCACCTTTTATCTCAGCATAAAACTCTTTCAAAGGATCGAATATTTTATTTCTGGTTTCTGTAAAAAAGAAATTAACCGCACCTTTTGATTTGCTTTCAATCTCGGACCATTCTTCTTTCTGTTCAATAAAATTATTGACTTTCTGGAAAATGATTCGTTCTAATTTTTCAAAAATTTTCCCCAGGTTGACCGCTTCATGTTTCAACTGAAGATAAAGCTGTTTGGTTTTAACGTGGTCTATATTTTTGGTGACAATGGAAAGGTTATTCCACTCCTCCACTTCTTTCAAAAACCATGTACAGTCTAACGTTCGCAATACTTTACTGATGCTGTAATCATATTTTTCCTGATTCAGGATCGCCTCCACATGATCATTGGCAATAGTATCGGTATGGAAATGAAGAATCCTGTTATCCTTGAAAATAACTTCGGGAGTAATTTTTGATTTTAAAACAATGCCCTCCAGAGTTCTGCAGCGGGATAAAGCCACATACACCTGACCGGCAGTAAAACTTTTCCCGGCATCAATAATCACTTTATCAAACGTTAATCCCTGGCTTTTGTGAATCGTAACCGCCCATGCTAATTTGATCGGAAACTGCTCGAAACTTCCCAACACTTCCTCTTTGATATTTTTATCCGTATCAAGGAAATATTTTTTCTGTTCCCAGGTTTCCCTTTTTACCACAATTTCTCTTTCACTTTCATCCAGAACAACACGGATTTCATTCTCATCCAACCCGATAATCTCACCCAGTTTTCCGTTAAAATATTTCTTTTCTCCGGAAATATCATTTCGGATAAACATGATCTGAGCTCCAATTTTCAGTTCCAGAAACTGGTCATTTGGAAATTGATTTTCTTTAAAGTCTCCTACCAGTTTAGCTTCATAAATCTGAGGATCTACTTTAATTTCTGCCAGTTTTTCCTGATTGATCTCGTCTGCCATTTTGTTGTGAGAACAAAGATATACATAAGACTCTTTTCCCATATCAAAGTCAGGATCATACCTTTCATTGAGATGATCAAAATCTATATTATCCACATCGCCGTCACGGATCGCATTCAGAATTTCCAGAAACTCTTCGTCAGATTGTCTGTATACCTTTGTCAGCTCAATGGTGACGATTGGAATTTCCTTAATGGCATGGCTGTCAAAAAAGAAAGGTGAGTTGTAATACATTTTGAGTATATGCTCATCCCTTACCACCGGAGGAAGTTGATACAAATCTCCGATAAAGAGCATCTGTACCCCTCCGAATCTCTGATTATTCCTTCTGATGAATCTCAAAGAAAAATCCATCATATCCAGAACATCAGCCCTCAGCATCGAAACCTCATCGATAATGATGATCTCAACCTCTCTCAGAAGTTTGAGTTTATCTTTACGGTATTTGAAATGAGGCATCAGATCGGCAATATTATTGGCCAAACTGGTATCTATCCTTTCTGTAGTAGGAAGAAAGGTTCTCAACGGCAGCCCAAACATGGAATGGATGGTTACTCCTCCAGCATTAATGGCAGCAATTCCCGTGGGAGCCACTACAATATGCTTTTTCTTGGTACGCCTTACAAAATCATTAAGAAATGTTGTCTTTCCTGTTCCGGCTTTCCCCGTTAAAAAAACACTTCTGTTCGTATACTCTATTAAGTCAAAAAAATGATTATTCATCTCCGTCAAAAATACGGAAATGAATTTGAATTTCTTACCTTGGCATAAGTTTTGAAAATTCTTAAAAAGAAAAAAGTTTATTGTGAAAAAATTATTCTTTCATATCCCGGCAATAGTATTGTGTACTACATTAACTTTAGTTTCGTGTAATACATCAAAGAATGCCAATACCAATCTTCCTGTTGATATTGCAGACAGACCTGCTGACGAAGACAGTCAGAAATATGAACAGGCACAGCTGGATAGATTAAAAGCTTCTATTGAATCTGAAGTATCAGGAGAAAAATGTACGGATGCCAGCGAATGGGCATTTGCTCCTATGGGATCAAAAGCCTGCGGCGGGCCTCAGCAATACATTGCCTATCCTAAGAAAAAAGAAGAAGCTTTCTTACAAAGAGTGAATGAGTATACGGATAAAGTGAAAGCTTTTAATGAAAAGTATAATATTACGTCTGACTGTATGATGATCGAGCCACCTACATCACTCAAATGTATCAATGGTAAGATCAGACTTATCACACCGGACAATAATTAACAATAAAGCAAAGGTTCTATATCAAATCGAAAAAGCTCTGTTCTGAAACAGAGCTTTTATATTTATTTTTAAACAGATCAATGGTGAATTTTGCTCCGCAAGTGAATGGTAAATTTTTGATGCCAAAAATAATTGACAAGCGCAGCGGATTGACTATTCACTATTCACCTGACATCCTAAAATTGATGATCCTTCACATTCTCCTTATACCATGATGAATATTTCACATAGTTATCTGCAATTCTGTTCACTTCTCCTTCCAGTAACTGAGCATTGATATCTTTTATTTTTCTTGCAGGAACTCCTCCCCAGACTTCTCCGGATTTAATGTGCGTTCCCTGGGTCACTACAGAACCTGCTCCTACAATGGAGTTTTCTTCTACAAGACAATCATCCATCACAATAGCTCCCATTCCGATCAATACATTATCTTTAATGGTACATCCATGAACAATCGCGTTATGTCCGATGGAAACATTGTTCCCGATATTCAAAGGATATTTCTGATAGGTACAGTGCAGCATTGCATTATCCTGAACATTTACCTTGTCTCCCATTTTGATGTAATGAACATCTCCTCTGATTACTGCATTATACCAGACACTACAGTCTTTTCCCATTGTGACATCGCCAATAATAGTTGCCGTTTCTGCTAAAAAAGTATTCTCTCCGATCTGTGGTGCTTTTCCTAAAAGCTGTTTTATTAGTGCCATAATATTAATTTGAAAATTTGAAAATGTGCCCAATTGGGAATTAAAATATACTATCATTTCTTACATCTAACTTCTAAATTACAGTGATAGCAAAAATCTAACTCTCAATTTTCAGCTTCTAACTTCTAATGCGTATTTTTGTATCTCAAATTTAACGAAAAAATGCGTACCGTACTTATAGAACCAACTGAAAACCCAAAAGTGATGAAATTTGTAGCAGATTACAATCTCATCCCCGGGTCTTTGGAACTGGACAGAAATTCAGATATTTCAGAAATTCCTCTGGCACAGGAACTTTTCAATTATCCGTTTGTGGAAAGAGTTTTCATTACCGCTAATTTTGTAGCTGTGGCAAAACAGGATACCATAGAATGGGAACATGTTGCTGAAAGTCTGAAAAATGTAATTGAGGATGAATTACTGGCCAACCCGAGAATTTATCTTCAGAAGAAAAAAGAAATGTATCAGATCTATGCTGAAATGACTCCGAATCCCAACGTAATGAAGTTTGTTTCAAGCAAACTGCTGATGGATGGTTTCGTGGAAGTAAAATCGAAAGAAGCGGCTGAAGAAGTTCCTTTAGCACAGGCTATCTTTAAAGAGTTTGATTTTGCAACGGAAGTTTTCATTTCAGACAACTTTGTAGCTGTTACGAGAGATAATTCTGTAGAATGGCACCAGGTGATGATGACTGTTCGTGCACTTATTGCCGAATATCTTCAGAACGGAGGTGAAATTTCAAAAATCGAACCTCAGAAACACGAAAACCCAGTTGAGAAAATTATCAACAGAGATTATACAGAGGATGAGCAGAAAATTTCTGACATTTTAAATGAATATGTAGCTCCTGCCGTAGAAAATGATGGTGGAAAAATTTCTCTGATGGAATACGATCAGGAAAATAAAACAGCAAAAATGCTTCTACAGGGTGCGTGCTCCGGCTGCCCAAGCTCTACTGCTACTTTGAAAAACGGAATTGAAAATATCTTAAAACAATTCGTTCCGGACTTAGTAGAAAGAGTGGAAGCTGTAAACGGATAAAACTGCCGAAATGCCTCCCGGAAAAAAAATTGTCGTGATTATTGGAAGTGCTTCGGCAAATTCCAGCAATCAGAAACTGATGGAACAGGTGCTGGAAAAAACAGACAACGCAAATACAGATTTTCAGTTGTATGCTGACCTTTCTGTTCTTCCGCATTTTGATACCGCATTAACTGATGATCATACTCCTGAAGAAGTTCTGAAGATCAGAGAGGATATTAACCGTTCAGCAGGGGTGATATTTTCTACACCGGAATATATTTTCAGTATCCCGGGAAGAGTAAAAAATCTGTTGGAGTGGTGTGTTTCCACAACGGTATTTTCTGAAAAACCTGTTGCTGTGATTACCGCTTCTGCCAGTGGAGAAAGAGGTCACGAAGAGTTATTATTAATTTTAAAGACTCTTGGAGCTATAACAGATGATAAACATCAGGCATTAATAAAAGGGATAAAAGGTAAATTTGACGGCAATGGCTTACTGGAAAGTAATACCTTTGCCAAAGTATCAAAATTAGTAACAGATTTTAGAACCTCTGTTTCATAATTAAAATTTAGAATATTGAATAAGAAAGGAATTTTACTAGTCAACCTCGGATCACCGAGATCAACTTCTGTAAACGACGTAAAGGAATATCTTGATGAATTTCTGATGGATGAAAGGGTGATTGATTACCGTTGGATCTTTCGTGCACTTCTTGTACAGGGAATCATTCTGAAAACAAGACCTGCAAAATCTGCTGAAGCATATAAAACAGTCTGGACAGATAAAGGTTCTCCACTGATTGTCATTACTGAACAGATTCAGAAAAAGCTTCAGAAAGTAGTAGACGTTCCTGTGGAAATCGGAATGAGATATGCACAACCAAGCATTGAAACCGGAATTCGGAAACTGGTTGATCAGGGAATCACTGAAATTGTTCTTTTTCCACTATATCCTCAATATGCGATGAGCACCACGGAAACGGTTATTGAAAAGGCCGAAGAGGTAAGAAAAAAGAAGTTTCCCGGTATAAAAATTAATTATATTCAGCCTTTTTATAACAGAGATATTTATATCAATTGTCTTGCAGAAAGTATTAAAGAGAAGCTTCCTGAAAATTTCGATGCATTGCAGTTTTCTTACCATGGTGTTCCGGAAAGACATATTTATAAAACAGATCCTACAAAGACCTGTAACCTTAATGACTGTTGTTCCAGAGATGATAATCCAAGTCATCAGTTCTGCTACCGTCACCAATGTTATAAAACAACGCAGCTTGTTATTGACAAACTGAATTTACCTAAAGAAAAAACGATTGTTTCTTTCCAGTCAAGATTAGGAAAAGATAAATGGATTGAGCCATATACCGACGAAACATTGGAAACAATTGGTAAAAAAGGGATCAAAAACCTGGCCATTGTATGTCCGGCTTTCGTTTCTGACTGTCTTGAAACCCTGGAAGAAATTTCTGTGGAAGGAAAAGAACAGTTCATGCATGGTGGTGGAGAAAATTTCCATTATATCCCATGTCTGAATGATGAAGACCGATGGATTGAAGTGGTAAAAACACTTTGTGAAGAAAAACTTAATGATTTCTATTTAGTATAATTTTTTTTGCTAAAAATATACAAAAGGCCACAAGAATTAACTTGCGGCCTTTTCATTGAATATATTAAAGATTTGATTTGGTTATTTTTTAATCAGGTTTCCTGCTTTTTCTCCGTTGACCAATACAATGTATACTCCCGGAAGAATATTAGAAGGAAGCTGAATGTTCAGTTTATTTGTCCCATCAGTAATTTCAACTTTTTCTGAAATTTCTTTTTTACCTGTAAGGCTTACCAGTTCTACAATTCCTTTTCCTGATTTTCCTTCAAAGTTGATGGTAAATCTGTCTGTTGCAGGATTCGGGCTTATCGTGTACAGTGCTGTATCTGCTGTTGCCATTTTTCCTGCCGGAGAAGTTCCACCTCCTACACCTACAGCATTCCATGCATTTTTAACCTGAGTCACTTCATTGCTGGTTGCTCCGTATAAATCAGTAGCTGCCTGAATAGAATAGGTTCTTGCATTGGCATATGTTGAAGAAGAGGTCAGATAAGTTGTCAATGTTCTGTATGCAATGGCTCCAGCCTTATCAAGTCCTATTGCGGAAACATTGTAAGCAAAACCTTTGTCATTCGTACCGGAACCTCCTGTTACTAACAGATAATACCAGAAGTTAAGTACACCTGAATTGGTATGAACCCCACAATAATCATTAGACTGGCTTGGAGTAACGCAACCTGAAGTGGTGGTAGTTTTCCAGTAGGTTCCCATATAGGTATCCGGCTGGCTGTATGCGTTAGGGTTAGCCATATTCCTGATTACATAATTGAAATCTTCTCCCAGTGTCCAGCTTGCCTGTGTAGGTCTTGCCCAACGTTCAATGGTGTTTCCAAATATATCTGAGAAGCCTTCATTTAATGCTCCTGATTCTCTTTGATACGCAAGGTTAGCTGTTTTGGATGTTAATCCATGCGTAATTTCATGGCCGCAAACATCAAGTGCTGTTAATGGTTTTCCTCCGTTTGTAGTGGAACTACCATCTCCATAGGTCATTCTGGAACCATCCCAAAATGCATTAAAATAGTTGGTAGAATAGTGAACATAGGATTTAATAGCAAAGTTATTATTATCAATACTCTTACGTCCGTATTTTGTATAGAAGTAATCCACTGTCATTTCTGCTCCCCAATGGGCATCTGTAGCATATTGATCTTTATTGGTATTGACATTATTCCAGTTGTTGTCCGTATCTGTAAAGTCTACTGCAGAAGCATAGCTTGTTCCTTTTTTCAGGTTATAAGTTTCTACTGAAGTTCCTCCGTTTCTTCCTGTTTCTCTTAATCTGTAGCTTCCGTTATAAGAGTCTGTAGTGATGCTGCGGGTTCCGCTATATCCTGTAACGGCTGTTCCCGGTGTGTTTACTTCGTGAATAATGGCATCTACTCCCAGCACTTTTCCATTTTTAGCATCTACAAAAACATATTGTCTGCTTAATGGTTTTTCTGCATAGATATCGAATTTATAGGCTAGCCTTAAATCATTCAGCTTGTCATCATCAGGATTTGAATAATAAACCAATTCACCTTTTGGAGCATAGCTTGCATTGGGATCACCGGTTTCTTTTTTAAGAAAATCTTCTTCTTCTTTATTTTTCCATTTATAGGATTCTGCTCCTACAAATGACAAAGCGCTCTGTAAAGCAGCATTTTCAGCAAGACTGGCTGTTTTATCAAGTCCTTTCGGAACTTTAATAACCCATTTTCCTGATTGTCCTACAATTTTACCGTCTTTTGTCTGTACCGCCATCATTCCGTATTCTACAGGAATATCATTAACGGTCTGTTGAAATCTTTGAGTTTCAAAACCTAATGCATCTTTTTCTAACCCTAGTTTACGAGCATGCCCCGGAGAAAGCCTCTGAGAAGCTTCGTCAAATAAAACAGGGGCTCCCTGATAGGAAGGGGCATTTTTTTCAAATCTCATAAATTCAGCATGTAATCCGCTTTTTCCCGGAACTAATTTTGATGGTGTGTTTTGCCCAAAGACAAAAGAGCATGCAGCAACGCTTGCTACTAAGATAAATTTCGTTTTCATATTAATATTGGTTGATTGTGGTGACGAATTTATAAACTTTTCACAATAAAACAACAAAAACAATGAATAAAATTCAATTGATATTATAAATCAATAAATAAAACATAATAATGATTTTAAAACAAAGAAAATTATTTAAATATATTTTTTTTGCAATATGAATTTTATGTTAAAAAATTTAACTAAAATCAAATTTTTGTGAATTATTATTTTTCACTATGCAGTGCATTATAATGTAAAAAATTAATCCTAATCTACGGTCTGGAGGATAAATTCTATTCAATAGAATCAAAAAAAAGGAACCATCTTAACAGACAGTCCCATTTTATATGATATTTTTATCGTATTACTACCTACCTCTTGTTGGCAATTGGTGTTCTGAATTCTCCATATCCCATTAACCCATCATAATTTCTTCCAAATGGTGCATAATAAAGAAATGCCTGATAGAGATTTTCTGTCTGCCAGAAGTTACCGTTTATTTCTCCAAAGTTCAGAGAGCCATTCCCTTCTTTTGTTGCCAATACATAGTTATAAAAACCTTGTTTCAGGAATATTTTCGCGACATACTGTTTGGTGGACGCGTCATATTGCATCTGATTTTCCTTGCTGGGTTTAAAATTATTAAATCCTCCCAGTACATAAATTTCTTTATCCACAGGATCGGAATCCAGGTAGAAATGTACCCATGAATAATCAGCTTCTCTTTCTGCATCTCTCTCTCTTCCCAAGTCGTTCCTTCTGTAGTACCAGGCTCCATTCACATCCGGCTGATACTGATAATTTAAAGGGAACGCCCATACCGGATGAAGATACGTCTGGTTCACATCATCTTTTATTTCGGTAGCACGCACCATATCTGCGGCCATATTCATATTTTTATTATCAAAATAATAAAACTCATTATCCCCAGGAAAAACAAGATTCATCTGCTGGAACAAAACCTGATTTCCTAAAACACTGCTCGGTTTAAGATTGGATATCACCATATTCGGGTTGTTATTCTGCATCACATTCATCGTGATTGAATTGACGTTGGAAGAAATATCTCCGCCTTTCGGAGAAACATTCACTTCTACCCTCTGGTTAACGTTGGGATTTTTCGCATCTGCAAATCTTGAAATATTTAACCCCACAGACGTTACATCTTCTACCAGATAAAATCTCTTTTTGAACAGAGGCTGGTCTGCCGAATCTTTGTAGACAATCAGTTCATAATTCCCTGAGACTTTCAGCTGGATTTTATCATTCGGGAAAACAAGTTTATAGTGGGTATAAGCCTGTAATGTATTGAAAGAATACTGAAACTGATCCAGCAGTGCATTCATACTTCCGGTAGCAAATTCTGTAAAAAACAGATTATCTTCATTCCAGTTTCTGTCGTAATGTTTGAAGGTATACCTATAGATCTGACTGCCGTTTGTAAGATCATCAAAGCCTAAAACCAATTGTTCACCAATTTTAATGACAGGGGTTTCATCATTGGTCTGAGGGTTGAACAGCTGAATACTTTGGATATTTTGTCCAAAAACCAGTCCGCCCAAAGAAAGTAAGAGTATTCGCAAAGTTTTCATTATGACGAAGATAACGAAAAATAGCCATTTTCTTAATAATATCGTATTTTTGAATAAAAAATATTCAGATATGCTTCAGATTCAAGGTTTCGTATTCAACTTTGCGAGTGAAAATACTTACATCGTCTATAACGAAAATAAAAATGCCTGGTTAATCGATCCGGGAAATATGAATGCTCAGGAGACTCAGGCTATAGATAATTTTATTACTGAAAAAGGACTGAAGATTCAGAAAATTCTTTTAACCCATGCTCATATTGATCATGTTTTGGGCCTTCAGTGGGCTTTTGACAAATTCAATGTTCCTGTGAATATGCATCAGGAAGACCAGGAAGTTCTGGATATGCTTCAGGCGAGCGGGATGAGATTCGGAATGCAGATCAATCCGGTAAAAGTGGATGTAGAATATATAAAGGAAGGTGATGAACTTGATCTGGATGGAGAAAAATTCAAAATATATCATGTTCCGGGACATTCTCCAGGAAGTGTTGTCTATCATAACGAAGCACAAAAATTCATGATTTCCGGTGATGTTCTTTTTGAAGGAAGTATCGGAAGAACAGATCTGTATAAAGGAAATTATGATCAGCTGATTGAAGGAATTAAATCAAAACTTTTCATTCTGGATAATGATACCCAGGTTTTCTCAGGACATGGAAATCCTACATCTATTGGTTTTGAGAAACAGTATAATCCTTTTTTGAAGTAAACAATCTATTTAAACCTCATGCAGATAATGCAGATTCCTTCGAGATGAAATGATTTAAGTTTATTAAAAAATACTCATATAGCTAATCATTAAGAAGGATTTAAGTAATAAAGAATAGTTAAGATGAATCATTCTGATTTTTAAGCATAAAGCGCTGCTTATCTTAATACTCTCAAATGCTTAATGATAAACCTTTTTGTTTCAAAAAATAAAATTTAATCTTCATTAACAGGTCGCTCCTACGGAGCTTTATTTTACGGTGATCTTATTATTTTTCTATTAACAGTTGATCACGATGGGATCAAATCCAGCTCCAGTAGGAGCTAACTGTTAATAGACGTATATGTTTTAACATTAGAGCTCCGGAGGAGCGACCTGTTAATCCATGCCATAAATATTGATATTTCCAATGTATTTAGACTTTTTATCGGACAGTAATGATAAAAAATACAAAACCGTCAGAAATTCTGACGGTTTTGCTGTTATAAAGAAATAGAATTTAGAAATCCAATGTGATTGATGCTCTGGCAGCAGCTCCCATAATAGGTCTGGCCATGATGATTCCGTCTCCATTAGGCGATCCTGCTCTTGGATCTCCTTCTGTAATCCCGATGGTGTTAAAGATATTGGTACCGTCAACGGCAAAGCGTATTCTTCCTAACTGGTAAGACATTCCCGCTCCAAATTCTGTGAAAGAAGGCAAAGTTTGTACATTCTTCTCATCCTGGAAGCGTTTTCCATAATAATTCATACTTACATAGGCTCTCCATAATTTGGTAATATTCACAGCCGGTGAAATATTGAAGAAAAATTTAGGCATCCTTCTTACTACATTTCCTTCAAGAACACTTCCGGCCTCAAGGTTTTTATATTTTGGACTCTGAATGGTTCCGTTGAATGTTACTTCTACAATATTATTGAATAAACGGGCGAAACCTTCCACTTCAACTCCATAGTTTTGTGTATTGGCAAAGGTATTTTCGGATTTTCCATCAGAGAAAACATCCGTAAATGACAGGTTCTTCAAGGTAGAATAGAACGGAATCACTGCTATATCAAAAGTACGCGAGTAATATTTATACCCAACCTCCAATTGGTTTGTGGTCACTGATTTTAAAGGTTTATCAGGAGTTGGATTGGAGAAATAATTGTAGTACGCTTCTTCATTCGGAGATCTGAAACCATTGGAGAAACGGGCGTATACTGCATTTTCTCTATTGATTTTATAATTCGCTGCTAATGTAAAAGATACTTTATCCACATTATAGTTCCAGTAGGTATATTTATTTCCCAATACACTCATATTATCATCAGCAGTAGTCGTGCTGAAACCATGAGTTCCATCAATGGTTAACCCTGAATTATTTAAATTCGCACTTGTTGTATTGGCAAAATTTCCTTTGTAATAATCGTGGCTGTAACGAAGACCTCCGTTTACACTTAAGGCATCGGTAATATTATAATCCAGGTTTATATACAGATCATTCAAACTTCCCTGAGTCTGAGTTCTTCTTTGTAAAAATGTCATATCCATAACACCATTGTAGGTTTTAGAATATCCATCATCAGACGGACTCATAGACGGGTTTACCAGATTTAAAAGTTCAGGTCTGTCTGTAGCAGTTGCCAGAACATTACTCCAGTTCCAGTATTGCTGAGATTTCCAGTTGGATTTATAAAAACCAGCCGTAACATTTCCTTTGTCAAATTTATAACTGAATTGTAAATCATTCACAAAATTATTCATCTGTTTGTCGATTGCCCAGAATCCTAATTTTTGTACATACTCAGGATTAACAACAGCTCCGTTGCTTACGAGAGAATACTGATAATTGCTCATACCAAGCCCACCATCTTTCACGGCATCAGTAGCATATTTAGAAGCTAGCTTTGGACCTCCTGCCGGAAAAATCCCGGTATAATTCATATTGATATTGGTGTATCTCGTTTTGTTTAAAACACTGAAATTATTTCCAAGATCATACTTAAACTCAGCACCCACTGCATCTACTTTCGGATGGATCCCGTCTTCAAGGTTTCTGTTGAAAAACCCACCTCCGGCCTGTGGAATATTCAGCTGACTGATGGCTCTGTAACTGTATGTTCCGTAATTAGGATCAAATCCCTGGAATCCTTTCAGTTTATTTCCGTTCTGGATTAAAGGAATCGGAAGGAAGAATGTATTTCTGTCATCCAGTTTTTTGTAATACACTTTTACATAGCCTTTATCAAAGACATATTTCAGGTTCATTCTGATCTGCCCGCCGTTATTGGCTTTAAAACCCGTTTTTCTGATCCCGTCATCTGTTCTGTAAAAACCACCGACATTGAAAAACAATTTATCCTGAACCAAAGCACCTCCTACATTCACATCGGTACGCATCAATCCGTAGGTACTTGTTTCAAGTTTCGCCGTACCTCTGAAATCATTGGTTCCTTCTCTGGTAATAAAGTTGATCAGACCACCTGGAGAATTCGTTGCATAAATAGATCCGGAACCTCCTCTCAAAGCTTCCATACGGTTGACCGAATTGTCTACACGGAAAAAATTATCTGCATTGGCAAACTGAAGCGCTCCATCTTCAAAAACCGGAAGACCGTCTTCCTGTACCTGTACAAATTCATAAGCTCCTGCAGAAGGAATCCCCCTTGCAAAAAGGTTGTTTCCTACTTCACCTCCTGAAGTTTCCACTGCAAATCCCGGAACTCGCTGTAATAAAGCCGCAGCACTGATTGGGTTTTGTTTCTGGATTTCTTTGGAGCTAAAGGTAGAAATCGCTGTACTGGATTCTATTTTTTTCTTCGGATTTGAGTTTCCTGTAATGACAATCTGATCGATGGAGGAAACTTTTGCAGAATCCTGCGGTGTTTCCTGGGCATAAGCATTATTAAAATATAACGTAGCTGTTGCGGCGATTAAAAAGATTGATTTTTTTTTCATAGCCATATTCTTTTATTGTTAGTTCAGTTTTGTTGTAATTGTAAATACACTCCATTGGTCCAACCGAATCCGTCCTGATTGGGGTATTCCCCGCCGCCTGCTATTGTTTCTGTGTCTAATGCATTGTATTTTTCCATCAGCTTTCCGGTGTTTTTGTAGACCCTTTCTACATTGGAACACCAGTTGTTTTTAATTTTTTCTGCCAATTCATTAAAGCCATAATTTTTCATTGCTTTAAAGCCCAGCCATTGATAAGGAGCCCACGCATTGGGAAGATCCCACTGCTGACCCGAGTTTTTAGTTGTGGTAACAAGACCACCCTGGTAAAGAAACTTTTCAGCAACAGCTTTAGCAACTGCCTCAGCCTGCTCCTGATCTGCAATTTCAAGGAATAAAGGGTAAAGAGCAGCAATATGTTCAGACGGTGTTTTTGTGTTTTTTTTAGTGTGATAATCTTTATAATTGTTAGTATTTCCATCCCAGAAATAGTTATTGATCATCTGTCTTCGGCTTGCTGCTCTTTCTGAAAAATAATTTTCTTTTTCACTCAGATTCTGAAGCGCTGAAGATTTTGCCAAAGTCATTTCCAAATGCCATAAAAGGCAGTTCAGATCAACCTGTGCAAGGTTCAGCGTTTCTATCGTCTGTATATTTTCTCCGTCTGCAAACCATCTGCTGGAAAAATCCCAGCCGGATTCGCAGGCACTTCTTATATTTCTATAAAATTCGTCTCCTGAAGCGGTCTCCTGATCTTCAATATCGATCAGATAACTTTCGGGACGTGGTGCATTTTCTGCATCGTAATAACGATTTAGAATATCTCCGTCTGCTGTTCTCACCACTCTTTTTATCCTGGAATTGTTTTCAAGCCCTTCTTCGCCATCCATCCAGAAAGCATATTCTTTCTCCAGGGTTTCGTGGTACTGTGTATAAATTCCTTCATCATGCGTTGTTTCAAAAAGGAGATCAAGCATTAATGAAAAGTAAGGAGGCTGCGATCTGCTCAGGAAATGAGTTCTGCTCGCATTCGGAACAAATCCTATATTTTGGATCAGATAAGAACAGTTTTCAATAATATTTTCCATCATTTCTACTCTTCCGGAAACCTGCAATCCAAGCATAATAAAGTAGCTGTCCCAATAGAAAAACTCATTGAAACGACCACCCGGAACGATATAGGGTTTTGGTAATTTTAAAAGGGTTCCTTTTTCTTCATACGCTGTACGGGTTAACTCATCCCATAGTTTTTCAATATGCTCACCAATGGGAAGCTGATCTTGTCTCTGAACAGAAACTCTTGCTCCTAAAAAGTCAAAATGAGTCATCACAAAATCCTTCAGATCAAAACCTTCTGCATCTTTTGATTGTTCATAATCCTCATTGATCTTTGCAATGGGAAAAAGAGGAACTGCATCCGTCATCATTTTCTGATCTTCAAAAATTTCAGATCTCTGTACATTATCAAACAGACTTTGAATTTCGTTTATATAAAGCTGATTACTCATTGTTATTTTTTAGGATTAATTTTTAATTTATTCATGAACACTGCCGAAGTGATCAGTAATGAAAGCGGAATCAGGGAAAGGTAAAATGCCTGCTGCCCGCTGAACTCCTGAAACACAAAACCGGTAATAATAGAACCTATAGTTCCTCCGATAGCTGAGAACACAACAATCAGTCCTGACATCGCACTGTGCAGATATTTAGGGATTGATGCCAGAATCACAGAATTGATACTCGGATAAATCGGTGCCAGCAAACCTCCCATCAAAGGAAATAAATAAACGACCAAAGGAGCATTCAACCAGTTTGTATTTGTATCAATATGAATATTATGGGTCAAGGGCAAAACCAGCAATAAACTGATAGCAAAACCTACCACACAGAAAGAAACTACATAGATCCAGCTGAATTTTTTAGAGAAGAATCCCGATAAAAATCTTCCCAAAGCAAAAGCTCCCGCTAAAACCGCTCCCGCCTGAATACTCATAGAGGTAGGCACTTTTAAAATCTCTTTATAAAATGTGGGCGTCCACGTTTGAAAGCTCTGCTCTACCAATACAAAAAGGAAAGCGCATAATAAAAAACATAATACTTTTTTATAGCTGAATAAGCTTACACTATTTTTTAAATCTCCCAAGAGATCTGTTTTATCACTTTTAGCTTCCTGTTCGTTCAGTTTTGAAAAGAATAAAAATAAAAAAGACAAACTTGAAAGTCCTCCCAGCACCCAATACACATTCAGCCATTCAGTAGATTTCGGATTATGATCATCTATATATAAACTGAATAAAACATTTCCAGCCAGTACTCCGATCATAAAAAACCCTTCCAGAAATCCCATAAAACTGGAATGTTCTTTATCTGTTTCCGTTACCAACCCAATAGAAGTAAAAACCGATATTTTGATTAATGCAAATGAAACTCCTACGGTTGCAAATAATAATTTGAATACCCAGAAGTCATTGGTAAAAGGCATTACAAAGCACATGCAGCTTACCAGCAATAAAGCAATCAGCATTGATTTTTTGATTCCTATCTTCGGAAGAAATGAAGCCAGAATGAAAGAACATATGGCGATTGGAAGATCTTTGAAGCCTTCCAGAACGCTTGCCGAAGATTTTGAAATCCCATAATTCTGCTGTACCTGTAGAATGACTGTTCCTACAGAATTCAGAAGAATGGCGAAGACAAAATAGTTTAAAAATAAAACGGCCTTGATGTTAAGATTTTTCATTCAGGTGATTTCTTGCTGGCTAAGATAGAAGCATTTCTGTTAACGATAATTTAACACAGTAAATCAATATTTGAACTATATTAATATATTTAGTATTTTTAGTGAATAAATATGATTAATTAGATGAAAGTTACTTTTGAAAGGGTAATCCCTAATGAAAAGAGCTCATTCCGCACCATTCATAATAATTCTCCCATTTCAGAATTCAAATGGGAGTATCATTATCATCCCGAAATTGAGCTGGTATGTGTTATTTCCGGGAGTGGGACACGCCATGTGGGCTATCATAAAAGTAATTATACGAATGGAGATCTGGTGTTAATCGGGTCTAATATTCCCCACTCCGGATTCGGTCTGAATTCTATTGATCCGCATGAAGAAATTGTACTTCAGTTCAAAGAAGAAATCCTTCAGTTTCCCGAGCAGGAAGTAGAATCGAGATCTATTAAAAACCTGTTGGAACTTTCAAAGTACGGGATTCATTTTCATCATAAAGTAAAAAAGGTAATGCTTCCCAGGCTGAAACTGATGCTGGAATCTGAAGGCTACAAAAGATATTTATTATTGCTTGAAATTCTTTTTGAACTTTCAAAATGTGAGGATTATGATCTTTTAAACAAGGAAATCATGCCCTACACCATTATTTCTAAAAATAAAACCCGTCTTGAGAATATATTTACCTATGTAGAACATCATTACGACAAGGAAATTGATATTGAAGAAGTAGCAAAACTAGCTAACCTGACTTTACCAGCTTTCTGTAATTTCTTTAAAAAAGCGACTCAGATTACGTTTACAGAGTTTGTGAACCGTTATAGAATTAATAAAGCCTGTCTGCTGATGGCGCAGGACAGATCTATTTCAGAATGCAGCTACCAGTGTGGCTTTAATAATGTAACCTACTTTAACAGGATGTTTAAAAAATATACGGGGAAGACTCCTTCAGAATTTATCAGGAATTATTCTCATAGCAATGTTAATGTAGATATAAAGACTGAAAAGAAGACTAAAGCTAAAATAAGTTTTTAATAGAAGACTTCTACCGGAGTGACGGACTGTGTGGATAATAGGTGAACTATGTTGCAAGAAACAAAAAAGCCACTCCAAAAGAGCAGCTTTGTATTATTGAGTAAAAACCAGTAACTAAATAAACCAGCAATTATTTCCATTTAATATTGCAACCCATGCTAGGTCTCTGAATTTCTTCCTGAGCTTCTCCAGCCAAAAGATTTTCAAAAGCAATAATCAGATCCTCACCTGTAACATCTTTATTATTTCCCGGTCTTGAATCATCCATCTGACCTCTGTATACAAGGTCAAGCTTATCATCAAAGAAATAAAAATCCGGTGTACAAGCTGCATCATAAGCTTTTGCTACTGCCTGGCTTTCATCAAACAGATAAGGGAAATCAAATCTTCTTTCAATTTGAAATTCGATCATTTTTTCCGGAGAATCTGCCGGATATTTTTCGATATCGTTAGCATTGATGGCGATGAATTCAATTCCGCGCTCGTTATAATCTTCGTATAGTTCATTGATCTTGTCAATTACATGAAGAACAAACGGACAGTGGTTGCACATAAAGATCACCAAAGTACCTTTTTCTCCTTTCAGTTCTTCCAAAGACTGAAGTTCATTCGTTTTTGACGGGTTAGGAAGTTCAAAAAACGGAGCTTTTGTTCCTAATGCCAGCATATTTGAGGGAGTATTCATATCCTTATTTCTTTACCGGCAAAGATAATTATTTCTTTTGTTAATTAGGAAAAAGACATTTTCATTTTTAATAAGGTAAGGAAGCTGGAAGCTGGAGGATGAAGATTGTTAGCCCTCAAAAATAGTTATAGTCAAATTCTATTATTATATTATTTAACCTTCAAAATAACTCCCAGCACCCATTCTTCCAGCTTCCAGCCTTTAATTAATCTTCTTTAAAAAGTAGACGAACCTATAAAACTTACAATATCCCTTGGAAGTTATATTAAAAAGTTTGTAGTTTTGCTAACGCTGTTAGTAAATAAAAATCATGGGTCTACATGAACGCCGTCAACGAGAAAAAGAATCCATCCGTGCAAATATTTTGCAGGCTGCTTTTACGTTGGCTAAAACTGAAGGCTGGGGTTCGCTTTCTATGCGTAAGATAGCAGATGCTATTGAGTATAGCGCTCCCGTTGTATATGATTATTTTGAAAATAAAGAAGCTATTCTATTTGAAATTTCTTTAGATGGCTTTCATAAGTTACATATAGAATTATTAAAAGCTCAGCAGAAACACGACACTCCGGAAGAGCAGCTTGTTGCCATTGTGGATGCGTACTGGAACTTTGCTTTTAAAAATAAGGAATATTACCAGCTGATGTTTGGTCTTGGAATGCAATGTTGTGGAAAAGGGCAGATGAAAAAAGAATTCTCATCATTTCAGGAACTTATTTATGAATGTACTTATGAGATTATAAAGAAAAACGGATCCAATCCGGACAATGCCTGTCATATGTCCCACGCTCTGTTTTCTGCCGTACACGGTATGATCTCTATTATGATGATGCGTACAGCTGATATCCCTTCAACGATGAATAAAACGACTTTGGACGAAACTGTTTCGGCTTTTATTAAGTCTTTATAGATTTTTTTTGAATTAAAAATTAACACCGTTAGGAAAATTAACACTGAATTAATATAGATTATTCTGTTATTCCTGATTAAAAAATGAAATCACTTATGGAGCAATATATAACATTCAGCTGGTAAAAGTAATCATTTTTTGCTTATAAATTAACACTGTTAGTAAAATTAACACACCTTACACCAACATTATACACTTCAATACATTAAAAAAATTTTCAATTATGGAAACAATCGACCTCATCGGACATTAAAAATTCTGTAATTTTTTTTGAACAAATCATTAACACTGTTAGGAAAAAATACAGCATTTATCAAAACATTTTTTACTTACCTCTAACACTTCATTAAAAAAATTAAACCAACAATGAAATTACCTGGAAAAACAAGGTTTATTGTACTTATTGCAAGTATAATTCTTTTACAGAGCTGCACAAAAGCCGCAGAAGGAACCAATGCCGCACCTCCAGCTCCAGAACTTCCGGTTTATACCGTTATCACCTCACCCGCTACTACATATCAGGAATTCCCAACTGCTTTGGAAGGGAAAAACAACGTAGAAATCAGATCTCAGGTAGATGGATACCTGGACAGAATCTATGTAGAAGAAGGAGCTTATGTAAGAGCAGGACAACCGTTATTTAAAATAGATTCAAGAAGCTATGGCGAACAGATGAATATGGCTCAGGCTAATCTTCAGGCGGCCAATGCCAATATCCAAAAAGCAAGAGTGGAAGTAGACAGACTTCAGCCGCTGGTTGCTGCAAAAGTAGTTTCTGATGTACAGCTTAAAACAGCAAAAGCAAATTATGAAGCCGCTGTTGCTGCCGCTGCTCAGGCCAGAGCCTCTGTAGGAAGCGCCAGAATCAATGTAGGATTTACCACCATTACAGCTCCTGTAAGTGGTTATATCGGAAGAATTCCTTATAAAAAAGGAAGTCTGATCTCCAGAACAGATGTGAATCCATTGACATTATTATCAGACATCAGTGAAATCTATGCCTATTTCTCTTTAAGCGAACTTGATTTCATTGCTTTCCAGAATAAATATCCGGGAGCAAGCTTAGAAGAAAAACTGAAAAATATGCCCATGGTAGATCTTGTGATTGCCGACAACAGTACTTATCCTGAAAAAGGAAGATTAAGCATTGTAGACGGCCAGTTTGACAAAACTACCGGAGCCATCAGTGTACGTGCCGTTTTCCCTAATGCCAACGGAACTTTAAGAACCGGAAATACAGGAAGAGTACGTATGCCACAGCTCATTTCGAATGCAGTCGTAATTCCTCAGGAATCAACCTTCGAAATTCAGGATAAAACCTATGTCTATGTAATGGGTAAAGATCAGAAGGTAACCGGAAGACCTATCAAAATATCAGGAAAAACGGATAGCTATTATTTTATTTCTGAAGGGCTTAAGCCTGGAGAAAAAATTGTATTCACAGGAATTGGAAACCTGAAAGACGGTGCTTCCATCAAGCCGAAAAATATTTCTTCGGACAGCTTGTTAAAAGCAAAACCATTATAGTCCTTTTAGAATACAGAAGACTTAAAAAAATAAACTTCTTATGTTAAAACAATTTATAGAAAGACCGGTCCTTTCAACGGTCATCTCCATAATACTCTTATTATTGGGAGCTTTGTCTCTCTTTAATTTACCGATTGCCCTCTTCCCGGATATCGCTCCACCAAGCGTTCAGGTAACGGCATTCTACCCTGGAGCCAATGCTGAGGTCGTAGCCCGTTCGGTGGCCACTCCTATTGAGGAAGCCGTGAACGGGGTTGAGAATATGACCTATATGACTTCCAACTCCAGTAACGACGGTACCATGACCCTGAGTGTTTTCTTCAAACAGGGTGCCGATGCAGACAATGCAGCAGTAAACGTACAGAACCGTGTATCGAAAGCGATGAGCCAGCTGCCTCAGGAAGTGGTACAGGCCGGGATCTCAACCCAGAAGGTTCAGAACAGTATGATTATGTTCATGGGACTGACCAGTGAAGATGCGAAACAATATGATGAATTATTCCTTCAAAATTATCTGAAGATCAATGTTATTCCACAGATACAGCGTATTCCGGGGGTAGCACAGGCTCAGGTATTCGGGACAAGGGATTATTCCATGAGAATCTGGCTGAAACCGGATCGTCTGGCAGCCAATAATCTTTCGCCTCAGGAAGTTTTGGGAGCCATTAAAGACCACAACCTTGAAGCTGCTCCGGGCCGTCTTGGACAGGGAAGTAAGGAAACTTACGAATATATCCTTAAATATAAAGGAAAACTGAATAAGGGTGAAGACTATGAAAACATTGCCATCAAAGCAAACAGTGATGGATCTTTCCTAAGATTAAAAGATGTAGCAAGAGTAGAATTTGGTTCTTATACCTATACTGCCACCAACAGAGTAGACGGAAAACCGGTTGCCGGATTTGCTATCCTGCAGACAGCCGGATCCAATGCCAACGAAATCCTTACGGAAATTGAAAAGCAGGTTAAGGTAATGGAAACCACTCTTCCAAAGGGAGTGAAGCCAATCATTATGTACAATTCCAAAGATTTCCTTGATGCTTCTATCCATCAGGTTGTGGAAACGCTTGTTATTGCTTTCATATTGGTATTTATTGTAGTATTCATCTTCCTTCAGGATTTCAGATCTACCTTAATTCCGGCTATTGCCGTGCCGGTTGCAATTATCGGAACCTTCTTCTTCCTGCAGTTATTTGGTTTCAGTATCAACATGCTTACCTTATTTGCATTGGTACTCGCCATTGGTATTGTAGTGGATGATGCCATTGTGGTGGTGGAAGCCGTCCATTCTAAAATGGAACAGACGGGAATGCCTGTAGAGCATGCTACCATGCACTCGATGAGTGAAATTTCAGGAGCCATTATTTCCATTACATTGGTAATGTGTGCCGTGTTTATTCCGGTTGGATTTATGCAGGGACCTGCAGGAGTTTTCTACAGACAGTTTGCTTTCACATTGGCGATTGCGATTTTAATTTCAGCGGTTAATGCATTAACATTGAGCCCTGCATTATGTGCGATGTTCTTAAATGATCCTCAGGGAGAACATGGGGAGCACGGTCATAAAAAAGGTTTTGGAGCAAGGTTCTTCAATGCTTTCAATGCGAGCTTCAACAGCATGACCAGAAAATATATTTACAGCCTTAAGTTTTTAATTAAAAACAAATGGGTTGCGATAGGAGGTCTTGTTATCATCACAGCAGCAAGTGTATTTTTAATCAAGAAAGCGCCGTCAGGATTCATTCCTACGGAAGACCAGGGATTCGTATTATATGCAGTGAATACTCCTCCGGGAAGTTCACTGGAAAGAACCCACAGAGCGACAGCACAAATTGATCAAATCATCAATGGTGAAAAAGCAACCAACCACCTTTGGGTAGCGGATGGGATGAACTTCATCAGTAATGCCAACGCATCTCCCTATTCTGCAGGTTTCATCAAGCTTAAAGATTATGACAAGCGTGGTGAAATGAAAGATCCCGATCAGATTGCAGCAACGTTGACAGGTAAGGTAAGCCAGGTGAAAGATGCCAACGCATTCTTCTTCAACTTCCCTACTGTACAAGGTTTCGGTAACGTTTCCGGATTTGAATTCATGCTTCAGGACAAAACGAATGGTTCTTTTGAACAGTTGGGAACAACCACACAGCAGTTTATCGGAGAGCTTATGAAAAGACCTGAAATTGCTTTCGCCTTTACAACATATGCGGCAGGAAACCCTCAGTATACTATTGATGTGGATACTGATAAAGCTAACCAGCTGGGCGTTTCTGTAACAGAACTGATGCAGACCATGCAGATTTATTTCGGAAGTAGCTTTGTATCGGATTTCAACAGATTCGGAAAGTATTACAGAGTAATGGCTCAGGCCGATATTCCTTACCGTACGGATGTTAATTCATTAGAAGGAATCTATGTTAAAAATAAATCAGGAGAAATGGTTCCTGCCAAAACTCTGGTAACGTTAAAAAGATCTTTCGGTCCTGAAACGGTAACAAGAAACAACCTTTTCAATGCTGTTACGATTAACGGAACCCCGAAACCTGGATACAGTACCGGAGATGCCATCAAAGCGGTAGAAGAAGTTGCCCAGCAGTCACTTCCGAGAGGATACGGATATGAGTGGACAGGGATTACCCGTGAAGAAATTAAAACAAGCGGACAAACTGCCTTTATTTTCTTCTTAAGTATTCTATTCGTTTACTTCTTACTGGCAGCTCAGTATGAAAGTTATATCCTTCCGTTTGCGATTATTCTTACCATTCCAACAGGGATTTTCGGAGTATTTGCCTTCACAGGACTAGCTGGAATTGATAACAATATTTACGTTCAGGTAGGATTGATCATGCTTGTAGGACTATTAGCGAAGAATGCCATCCTGATTGTGGAATTTGCCGTACAGAGAAGAAAGGCAGGTAAAACATTGATTGAATCTGCCCTTCAGGCATCGAGATTACGTTTAAGACCGATCTTAATGACCTCTTTTGCCTTCATCGTGGGAATGCTTCCATTGGTATGGACGCAAGGTGCTTCTTCAAAAGGAAACCACTCTATCGGTTACAGTACCGTAGGAGGAATGCTTACAGGGGTAATCTTCGGGATCTTTATCATTCCGGTAATGTATGTAGTGTTCCAGTACCTGCATGAAAAAATGCCAAGCAGAAAAAAGAAAAGACTTCTGAAAAAACAAATGGAGGAAGAACTTTTAGCTGCTAGTCACTAATAAAAAAATGAATGACAAAAACTTAGAGAAAATTTTAAGATCATAGGTTTACCTATTTACCTGCCTGTTCTTAATGGTTTAAAAAACTAACTATTTTCTCCTACTAAAGAAATTTTTGCATCAACAGAAGCCTCTCTAAGTTTTGTCTTCAATTAAAAGTTTAAAAACTATGAAACGAGTAAAAAATATTATTCTAACATTTGTGCTGGCCATCGGCTCTGTTTCGTGTGTGTCTAAGCTGGCCTACACGGAGCCTGAGCTTCCTCTTCCGGAAAAGTTCCAGTACACCGCCACTGCAGACACAGCCAGTATAGCCAACCTGGAGTGGAAACAGTTTTTCAGCGATCCTATATTACAGGGACTGATTGAAAAAGGAATTAAAAATAATTATGATCTTCAGATTGCCTTAAAGCAGGTAGCAGCTTCACAGGAAAAACTGAAACAGGCAAAATATATGCAGTACCCGGATGTTGGGTTCGGAGTAAGCGGACAGATTTCAAGACCATCCAAAAACAGCATGAACGGGCAAAGCTTAAATTTATTTTTAGGCTCGAGCCATGTTGAGGATTATAACGCAGCCTTCAATCTTTCATGGGAAGCAGATATCTGGGGAAAAATCAAAAACCAGCAGGAAGTTTCAAGAATGCAGTACCTTCAGACCTATGAAGGTTCAAAAGCAGTTCAGACTCAGGTAGTAGCAGCTATTGCACAAGGGTATTATAACCTGTTGATGCTTGACAGACAACTGGCGATCGCAAAATCCAACCTGGAACTGACCAGCAATACCCTTTTAATGACCCAGAAAATGTGGGAAAGTGGTGATAATACTTCTTTGGGAGTACAGCAGGCTGCTGCACAGAAACAGGCTACAGAGCTTCTGATTGCCCAGCTGGAACAGAATATTGCCATCCAGGAAAATGCACTGAGTATTCTGGTTGGAGAACTTCCCAATAAAGTCGACAGAACCATTGAAATGTCTGATACTTCACTGCCTCAAAACATTACGGCAGGACTTCCGGCAGCTATGGTAAGCAGAAGACCGGACGTTCGTCAGCAGGAACTGGTTTTATTAGAATCCAATGCGATGGTAGGAATTGCTCAGGCGAATATGTATCCGGCATTGAAAATTACTGCTAATGGTGGAGTAAATTCATTCAAATTTGATAACTGGTTCCAGATTCCGGCTTCGTTATTCGGATCGGTTTTAGGGGGAATTACCCAGCCTATTTTCCAGAAAAGACAATTGAAAACAGATCTGGAAGTAGCCAAAATTCAAAGAGAAAAAAATGTTCTTGCATTCCGTCAATCAGTATTAAATGCTGTGGGAGAAATTTCTGATGCCTTGGTTTCCAATGAAAACTTAAAAGTTCAGGAACAAAAAGCGACAGAACAGGCAACTACATTAAAAGATGGAATTAAAAGTGCACAACTTCTTTACAAAGGAGGTTCAGCCAATTACCTGGAAGTGATTACAGCACAGGGGAATTCCCTACAGGCAGAGTTGAATCTGGCTTCCATAAAAAGACAGAGATTAAGCAGCATTGTAGATTTATACAGAGCTTTAGGCGGCGGTTGGAAGTAGTAAATTAAATTATATTTGTTTTAAGATGCGGTTCTTTTCAGAGCCGCATTTTTTGTATTGTTTCTGTTTATTTACAATATGAATTTAAACTTGGATTCCTAAGGAATGACACAGTGTATGGATAAATGAAGCGTCCGGTTTGTCATTCTGAATGGAACAAAGTGGAATGAAGAATCTTTAAAAACAATCGATGAGATTCTTCCTTCGTCAGAATGACAAACTAAGTGCTTAATTTATTCCTGAAATTGCTCAGCAATCCATTTTAACAGAGCCTCAAAGTCTTCCTGAGAATATCCTAATTGCAAATAATGAATATCATCCGCTTTCCTGTACCAGGTCAGCTGGCGTTTCGCATACCTGCGGCTGTTCTTTTTAATTTCCGAAACCGCAAAATCAAGATCCCATTCTCCATCAAAATATTTGAACAGTTCAGCGTAACCTACAGTATTCAAAGCTGTCAACCCTTTGAATTTCTCAAGACTTTTCACCTCATCCAGCAGTCCATTCTCCATCATGATATCCACTCTGCGGTTAATTCTTTCATATAATTCTTCCCTTGGAGCTTCTATCCCGATTCTGATGATATTAAAATCTCTTCCATTTTGAGAAACCGAAATATGTTCAGAATATTTTTTATCCGTCTGCCAGATAATATCAATAGCTCTCAACAGCCTGCGGTGATTGTGAATATCCACTACATTGAAATATTCAGGATCCAGTTCTTTTAAAATCTCCTGAAGTTTTTCTATTCCCTCCTGCTCCATCATATTTTGAAGCTTCTCCTGGTTTTCAGCATTGGCTTCCGGAAGATCGTGGAGACCTTCTATCACCGCTTTTTCATACATCATGCTTCCTCCAACAAGAATTACCGTGTCATGAGCAGCAAAAAGTTCATTAAGTTTTTGAAGCGCATCTTCTTCATACTGCCCGATAGAATAATACTCTTCCACTGAAAGATTTCCGATAAAATGATGAGGTGCCTGCGCCAGTTCTTCTTCCGAAGGGGCGGCAGTCCCTATTTTCATTTCTTTAAAAAACTGGCGGGAATCACAGGAAATAATCTCCGTATTGAAATGTTTCGCCAAATCAATTGCCAATCTTGTCTTTCCTATTCCGGTGGGTCCTACTACAGAAATTAAATTTTTCTTTTTCACAGCGCTAATTTACGAAAACGAGCTCATTTGAATTTTTATTTTTAAACACAAAAAAGCTACGGATTGTTTTGAACCATTAAGAATATTTAAGTTGTTAAGTTTAATTAAGAAAAAATCAAATAGATTTCTTTTAAGCACTATGCTAAAAGCGAAGCTCATCTTAATATTCTTAACATCTTCATTAAAATTTTAATGGTTATTTAAAATTGAATGATCAGATTGTATACGTTGGAATTTCATTGTATCACATTATACACTTAATTGTTTATCTTTGTAGAACAATAAAAAACTATGATTTTATCAATGACCGGATTCGGTAGAGCCGAAGATGTTTTTGAAGGAAAAAAAATTACTATTGATATTAAATCTCTGAACAGCAAGAGCTTTGATTTAAATATTAAAATTCCTTTACGTTATAAAGAAAAAGAATTTGAAATCAGAAAAATTCTTAACGATAGAATTATCCGTGGAAAAGTAGACTGCTACGTTAATATTGAGAATCTTGAAGAGTCCAACGATGTAAAAATCAATAAAAACTTAATTGACTCTTATATTAACGAACTTAAAAACATAGCTTCTGACGGTCCCAATTTCGAATACCTTAAAATGGCAGTAAGACTTCCTGATGCCATCACTTCAAGACCTGACGAATTAACGGAAGGTGAATGGGAAGCTCTGGCTAAGATTGTCAATAATGCCGTAGACAGATTCGAAGAATTCAGAAGAACTGAGGGTGGTATCTTACACGAAGAACTCAACAGAAATATTCAGAATATCGACAAATATCTTAGCGAGGTGATTCCTTTTGAAGAAGAAAGAATTGTAAGCGTGAAAGAACGTTATCAGAAATCTTTGAAAGAATTCGAAAACGTTGATGAAACCCGTTTCTATCAGGAAATGGCCTATTTCACTGAAAAACTTGATATTTCTGAAGAAAAGGTAAGACTTGCCCAGCACCTGAAATATTATAAAGAAGTAATGGACAATGAGTCTTTCAACGGAAAAAAACTGGGATTTATTTCTCAGGAAATCGGAAGAGAAATCAATACACTGGGTTCTAAAGCCAATCACGCAGAAATCCAGAAACTGGTGGTGATGATGAAAGACGACCTTGAAAAAATTAAAGAACAAACGTTAAACGTATTGTAATGATAGATACGGGGTACGAGATGCGTGGTTGTTCTAAGAATAGATCCCCAAACTCGAAACCCGTAACCCGAAACCCAAAAAATGGATAAAGTAATTATATTTTCAGCACCATCAGGGAGCGGAAAAACTACATTGGTAAAGCATTCACTGGAGACATTTCCTGAACTGGCATTTTCAATCTCATGTACTACAAGACAGCCAAGAGGAAGTGAAGTACATGCCGTAGATTATCATTTTCTGACACCGGAGGAGTTCAGACAGAAAATTTCCGAAGATGCTTTTGTAGAATATGAAGAAGTTTATACTGACAAATATTACGGTACTTTAAAATCTGAAGTAGAAAAAATCTGGAATCAGGGAAAAGTTGTTATTTTTGATGTAGATGTAAAAGGAGGCATTTCATTAAAAAAATACTTCGGTGAAAAAGCGTTGTCTATTTTTATAGAACCGCCTTCCATTGAAGAATTGGAACGAAGATTGATCTCCAGAAACACAGATGATGCAGAAACCATAAAAACCCGTGTCGCAAAGGCAGAAGAAGAAATGACCTACGCCAGCGGGTTTGACAAGATCGTGATTAATGAAGATCTTGATGCAGCTAAAAAAGAAATAGAAAGTTTAATAAAAAGTTTTATCAGTAATTAATGGCTGGAAGATGGAAGAAGGAGGATGGGAGTAAAATACTACACTCAAAATCTAACTTCTAATTTCTAACCTCTAGCTTCTGATCATAAAAAATTGAGGTGGATATGAGTACCGAAACATTAGAAAAAGCTAAATCTGCAATTCCTGTCAGAGGATTTCTGGATATAAAAGATATTGCTATTCCTCAGGGTGAAGAATTGGTGAAGGCCATTCTCAAACTGAAAGAAGAAAAAAATGCGGTTATTCTTGCCCATTATTACCAGCCCGGAGAAATTCAGGACATCGCAGATTTCCTTGGAGATTCTTTACAGTTGGCAAGACAGGCTAAAGATACCAATGCTGACATGATTGTATTTTGTGGAGTACATTTCATGGCAGAAGCCGCTAAAATTCTGAATCCAACTAAAAAAGTAGTTCTTCCTGATACCATGGCCGGATGCTCTCTGGCAGATGGATGTTCAGGAGAAGGACTGAGAAAAATGCGAGAGCAGCACCCGAATGCTTTAATTGCTACTTACATCAACTGTAATGCTGAAACTAAAGCTGAAAGTGATATTATCGTTACAAGTTCAAACGCTGAAACAGTGATTGAAGCACTTCCGAAAGACAGACCGATCATCTTTGCACCGGATAAAAACCTGGGAAGATACCTTTCTAAGAAAACAGGTCGTGATATGATCCTTTGGGACGGAAGCTGTGTAGTACACGAAGCATTTTCAATGGAAAGAATTGCCCAGCAATTGGCAGACAACCCGGATGCAAAACTGATTGCACACCCTGAAAGCGAAGAAGCGGTATTGAAATTAGCTCATTTCATCGGCTCTACTTCTGCTCTTTTAAATTATGTAGAAAAAGATGACTGCCAGAAATTCATCATCGCTACTGAGGAAGGTATTCTTCATGAAATGAAAAAACGTGCACCTCACAAAGAACTGATTCCTGCATTGGTTTTCGACGAAAGCTGTAACTGTTCAGAATGTTTTTATATGAAGCGTAATACAATGGAAAAATTGTATCTATGTATGAAATATGAACTTCCGGAAATTCTTATCGACGAAGAATTAAGATTAAAAGCATTAAAGCCTATTGAAGCGATGCTTGATCTTTCCAAAAGCATAAAATAATTTTTTTATCACGAATATTTATTATATTTAAAACTTAAACTAATAATAAATATGAAAAATCTAAAAAAATTAGACAGAAGAAGTCTTAAAAATGTAAACGGAGGAAGTAACATATGTAACTTAAACTGCGAAATACATGAAACCTGCGGAGCAGGATGCAATGGAGAATTGATCTGCGTACCCAGAGGAATGTATATTCCGGATAACTGTTAAAAAAATAAAGCACTGTAAAAACAGTGCTTTTTTATTGTTCTGAAACAGGTCTTGTGCTAAGAAACACCTCCGTCTACGCATTCCATACTTACCAGAACACACATCTTACAATAATCAGGCAGTCCCTGATAAGCAGAACATGGATACTGATATTCTGGACCATCTCCGAACGTAGCATTCTGAGGACACCCTGCACATCTGGACGGACCAGCTGCCCCATTTAATTTTTCAAGTTCTTTTCTGTTTAATTTCTTTAAATTTTTCATAGTTGTTTTAATTTTTAATACGTTTTAAGATTCTGAAATAAGACAACTTCCCGGAATTGACGGATCATAAGGGAAAAGATAAAGACAAACTTTACGCCCTTTAAGATCTGTGCATACTGCACACCCTTTTGGTCCGCAATCGAGGTCAACTGCACAGCTGTCTCCTGTACCTCCGATAATAGATCTTAAGCTTTCTCTGTTTAATTTTTTTGAATTTTTCATAGTATTTTAATTTTTAAATTGAGTTTAGTCTATTCAATACTAAAGCATTGGTGCATAGCAGGTTCCTCCCGGCTTCAGCCAGCATCCCCAATTCCCGCCTCCGCGGAAACAAACAAACTGCTCGCCTCCACAGGCTTCAATCTGAATATCAGTGAAACCACCTTTGATGTTCTTCTTGTCTTCTCTTGATAATTTTTTAATTGTTTTCATATGGTAATAATTTTGGTATTCTGTAACAATAAATTGATCATTTGAATCAGTAAGGTCCGAAGCATTCAAAGCTTACCAGAACTCTTCCTTTACAGCATTCCGGTAAAGCATGATAATCGGCACATGACCTTGGCTCGCCTGGTCCGTATGGGCCGGCAAGACAATTCTCAAAACAGTTATTCACATTTCCTCCACTGATTGACTTCAGATTCAAACGGTTTAATTTCTTTAAATTTTTCATAGTTATTTCGTTATTAGTTAATATCATAAATGTAACATTTTTAATCAATTACACCAAAATATATCTCATAAAAAGGAAATATATTTTATTATGTTAAAAACTTGTCTGTTTCAAAATAATTTGTACATTTGTTCCGTTACAATGAATTTTTTAAGAAACATATCTGATATTTCTGCTCTGAAGTCACTTATTTCAGGCGTATCTTCTGTTTCTACATTTGGCACTACAACAATTACCCCATAACGGGGTAGATTTTCACATATTATTCCCGGTACCCGTACTCTTTTTTTCAAAGAGTAACCACTTCTTTTTATCCAACTTCAAAAAAATAATTGATGAAAGTTTTAAAATTCGGCGGAACATCAGTCGCCCATTCTCAGAATATCTTACTGATGGAAAAAATCGTAAAAAGAGAATCTTTAAAAAGTAAAGTTGTTGTTATTGTATCAGCTCTTCACGGAGTTACAGATCAATTGATCAAAGCAGCAGAACAGGCTTCTGTAAAAGATGAAAATTACAGTCAGGCCGTTCAGAACCTTGAAGAAAAACATATCAGTCTGGTGAAAGAACTTTTCCCAATCACAGAACAAAGCTCATGGCTGAGTTTTGTAAAAAAACATTTCAACGATATCGAAGATCTCTGCAACGGAATTGCTGTTCTTGGTGAATTGACAGATAGAATTAAAGATAAAATTGCTTCTTACGGAGAATTCCTTTCCTCAAAAATTATAGCTGCAAGATTACAACATGAAGGATTAGACTGCGTCTGGATGAACTCTGCAGAACTGATCAGAACAGACAGTAATTTTACCCATGCAAAAGTAGATTTTAAATCCACCGATCATAATATTGCCCGTTTTCTGAATGAAAATCAGAACCCCATTATCGTAGGACCAGGTTTTATAGCGAAGGACGAGAAAAATAACGCCACCACATTAGGGAGAGGCGGATCAGATTACACCGCATCTATTATTGCAGCGGCTATTGATGCAGAAGAACTCCAGATCTGGACCGATGTAAGCGGAATGATGACTGCTGATCCCCGTCTGGTCTCCAATGCTAAACCTATTTCAGAAATATCTTATCATGAAGCGATGGAACTGTCACATTTTGGGGCTAAAGTGCTCTACCCGCCTTCCATTCAGCCTGTCATGGTAAAAAATATAAACCTGCTTATCAAAAATACTTTTGATCCCGATGCAGAGGGAACTCTGATTTCTCATCAACTACAATCTTCAGAAGATGAAAAACAGATTGCAGTAGGAATCTCCAATATGAACAGTATTGCCCTGCTTACACTGGAAGGCAGCGGAATGGTAGGAATACCCGGAATTTCAGCTAAATTATTTCAGTGTTTAAGCCATGAAAAGATCAATGTAATCCTTATAACACAAGGTTCTTCAGAGCATTCCATCACTATTGCGATTGAAGAAAAAGAAGCTTTATGTGCCGAGCATGCAATCAACTCTTCTTTTGCGGATGATATTAATCTGAAAAGAGTGTACGCGGTGAAAATTGAGACCGGACTTTCTATTGTAGCTCTGGTTGGAGAAAGTATGAAAAGCAGAAGCGGTGTAAGTGCAAAAATGTTCGGATGTCTGGGAAATAACGGAGTTAATATTAGAGCCATAGCACAAGGGTCTTCGGAAAGAAATATCAGTATTGTGATTTCAGAAAAAGACAGTAAAAAAGCGGTAAATGTACTTCACGAAGATTTTTTCGAATCTGAAATAAAACAAATTCATCTTTACATCTGTGGAACAGGAAATGTAGGTTCAAAACTGATCCAGCAGATTTATGACCAAAATGATTATCTAAAAGAAAACTTTCTGATCAACCTGAGAATTGCAGGAATCTCCAACAGCCGGCATATGATGTTTTCAGATCAGGGAATATCACAGGAAAATTATTTTAACTGGAATCAGCAGGGTGAAAAAGCCTCTGCCAGGGAATTTGCTGATGAAATTATCCACAGAAACCTTAGAAATTCTGTTTTCGTTGATGTAACTGCAAGTCCTGAGGTTCCTGAAGTGTATGAAAGCTTATTAAAAAGAAGTGTGGATATTGTTGCCTGTAATAAAATTGCAGCTTCTTCTGATTTTAAAAAGTATAAAACCTTAAAAAATACCGCCAGAAACCACAACTGCAGTTTTTATTTTGAAACCAATGTAGGGGCAGGGCTTCCGGTAATAGGAACTATCAACGACCTCATTAAAAGCGGAGACCAGATTCAATCCATTAAAGCTGTACTGAGTGGAACATTGAATTTTGTATTTAATGAGTATGACGGAAACAGGACTTTTTCCGAAGTGGTAGCCCAGGCTCAGAAGGAAGGATACACAGAGCCGGATCCAAGGCTTGATCTTTCGGGAACAGATGTAGCAAGAAAAATTTTAATTCTGGCCAGAGAGGCAGGATATCTGCTTCAGTTTGAAGACATTGAAAATATAGGTTTTCTGCCTGAAGAATGCATGGAAGGAAGCGTTGAAAACTTTTATGAGAAACTCACAGTATATGAAGACCATTTTAAAAACTTATTAAACAATGCTAAAGACGAAGGCAAAATATTAAAATACGTAGCAGAATTTGAAGACGGAAAAGCCAGAGTAGGTTTACAGCATATTGCTCCGGACAGCGATCTGTTTCATCTGTATGGCAAAGACAATATTGTCATTTTTAAAACGCTGAGATATTCCGAACAGCCTTTGGTGGTAAAAGGAGCCGGTGCCGGAGCGGATGTAACAGCGAGTGGAGTTTTTGCAGATATTATCCGTTCTATTTAAAAATACAAATATGAAAAAAGTAAAATTAAAAGTACCTGCCACTGTTGCCAACCTGGTTTGCGGATTCGATATTTTAGGAATGGCAGTTCATGATCCTTATGATGAAATGGAATTCAGATTATTGGAAACTCCTGATATTATTATACAACATACAGACTCTTTCGGGCTGCCTGAAGAACCGTCCAAAAATGTTGCAGGCATCGTCTTGTTGAAAATTCAGGAACATTTTAATCTGAAAAATGGTTTTGAAGTGATTATTCATAAACATATAAAGCCTGGAAGCGGGCTCGGCTCCAGTGCGGCAAGTGCCGCCGGAGCCGCCTTCGGAGCCAATATATTATTAGGAAACAAATTGTCAAAAGAAGAAATGGTTCATTTTGCCATGTTTGGAGAAGAACTGGCTTCGGGAGTACGCCATGCAGACAATATCGCGCCATGCATCTATGGTGGGATTACACTGGTAAAATCTACTGATCCGATTGATATTATTCCGCTGAACAGCCCGGATTTGTTTGTAACAGCAGTACATCCGCAGGTAGAAGTTAAAACTTCGGATGCCAGACAGATTTTAAAGAAAAACATCAGTTTGAAAAGCGCTGTGGAGCAATGGGGAAATATCGCAGGGCTGGTAGCTGGAATTGAGAAAAATGATTTCCCGTTAATTGGAAGAAGTCTTAACGACGTCATTATAGAACCTGTCCGCAGTATCCTGATTCCGAAGTTTGACGAAATCAAAGAAAAAAGCTTACAGATAGGATCTTTGGGAGGAGGAATTTCCGGATCAGGACCTTCCATTTTCATGCTGTCTGAACAAAAAGAAACGGCAGAAAAAATTGCTCAGATGATGAAATCAGTCTATGATGAAATTGATATAGAAAGTTTTGTATATGTATCAAAAATAAATCCGGCAGGAATTCAGATTATTGAAGAAAATTAACCTTAAAAAACAGAAATGAAATATTACAATTTAAAAGACCATCTGGAAAAAATTGATTTCAGAGAAGCAACAATAAAAGGCCAGGGAAAAGAAAAAGGATTATTTTTTCCGGAAAACATTCCGCAATTTGATCAGGAATTTATTCAAAATCTTCATCAGTATTCCAATGAAGAAATTGCGTACCAGTGTATGAAAGATTTTGTGGGTGATGAAATTCCTTCTGAAATCTTAAAGGAAATTGTTACTGAAACAGTCAGTTTTGATATCCCTTTGGTTAAGATCAATGAACAAATCTCTATATTGGAATTATTTCATGGTCCCACCCTGGCTTTTAAAGATATCGGAGCCAGATTCATGAGCCGCTGCCTTTCCTACTTTTTGAAAGACCGGAATAAAAAAGTCACTGTTCTGGTGGCAACTTCTGGAGATACGGGAGGCGCTGTAGCCCATGGATTTTATAAAGTACCGCAAATTAATGTAGTCATTCTGTATCCTAAAAACAGAGTCAGTCCGGTTCAGGAAAAACAATTGACCGCATTAGGCGAAAATATTTCAGCGCTGGAAGTCAACGGAAGTTTTGATGATTGTCAGAATCTTGTTAAACAGGCTTTTTCAGATGAAGAAATCAATAGTCAGTTATTTTTGACCTCTGCCAATTCTATCAACGTTGCAAGATGGCTTCCTCAGCAGATTTATTATTTAATCGCTTTAAAACAATGGATACAGGAGCATAAGGAACAACCTGTAATCTGTGTACCCAGCGGAAATTTCGGAAATATCTGTGCCGGGCTTCTGGCTCATGTCAGAGGTTTGCCTGTCAGCCATTTTATTGCCGCCTGTAATGCCAACCAGGTAGTTCCTGATTATTTTAAAACTCAGAATTACCAGCCACAAAAAGCCATTACCACTCTATCCAATGCTATGGATGTGGGAAACCCAAGTAATTTTGTAAGAATTCTGGAGCTTTTTGGGAATCAGTTTGAATTGGTAAAAAATAAAATTTCAGCTTATTCCATTGATGATGAGCAAACGATGAATACTATCTCGGAAGTTTATGAGAAATACGGATACGTTCTGGAGCCTCACAGCGCTGTTGCATTGGCCGCAATGGAACAATATCTGCAAGAAAATCCTGAACAGAAAGGATTTATTCTGGGGACTGCACATCCTGTAAAATTCCCTGATGCGGTGGAAAAAGCCATTCATACGCAGATTGAAATTCCTGAACCTTTGAAAGAACTTATGGAAAAGGATAAAAAAACTGTAGAAATAAATTCAGATTTTGAAGAATTAAGACGATTTTTGCTTCATAAAATCTAAGCAATGAGCAAAATATATCTTGAAGATGTAAGAATATATGCCTACCACGGTGTACTTCCCGAAGAAAATATCATCGGTACCTATTATATTCTGAACGTAGAACTTCATACCGATCTGTGGAAAGCTGCAGAATCTGATGATTTGCATGACACAATAAGCTATGCAGACATCAATGATATTCTTCATGGTGAGATGAAAATAAAATCCAGATTACTGGAACATGTTGCCGGGAGAATGATTACAAAAATTCACAACAGCTTTCCACAGATTGATTATATTAAATTAAAAATCACCAAAACAGCTCCTCCAATGCAGGGAGAAATGAAAGGCGCCAGCATTGAGCTTGAAAAAAGCTTTAAGCCGGAAAATTAAAATTCATATTTTCGTTGATAAAAAAACATTCAAATTGAAATTCGTTACAATATTATTTTTAGCAGCAGGAATCAGCGTTTTTGGCCAGACCACCGTTGATAATCAGCTGGCAGCCTATAACTTTCCGAAGATAAAATCCAGTATTACAATGCCTGTGACCATTCCTCTTTCGGAACTTAGCAATATGATCAATGCTTCTGTGAAAGATCTCGTTTATCAGGATGATTCTTATACAGACAATAATAATGACCAGTTCAAGGTAAAAGTTTGGAAAACAAGACCTATCCGCCTTGTAGGTGGAACCAGTCAGAACCTGCTGATTGAAGTTCCTTTAAAAATATGGGCAGAAAAAGGAATTGGTACATTGGGAGTTTATACCTATCAGAATACAACCTTCGAAACGGTAATGTCTTTCAATACCACCGTTACTTTTAAAAATAACTGGACCATCACAACGAACACCCGTCCGAACGGTTTCAGATGGGTTACAAAACCTGTTCTGGATTATGGAAGAATACAGATTCCTATTACCTCCTTTGTTGAAAAAAGCTTAAAAGAACAACAGGAAAAATTTTGTAAAACAATTGATCAGCAAATGGCTGCACAGTTGAATTTCCAGCAATATGCCTTAATGGCCTGGAATACTTTTCTGCAGCCCTTCAATATTTCTGAGGAATATAATACCTGGCTGAAAGTAAGTCCGGTGGGAGTTAATATCACTCCTTTGAAGTTCTATGGAAATCAGATCAACGCTACTCTTGGTGTTGATATCTTTTCGGAAACTTTCACAGGAAATAAACCTGCAGCTTCTTCACCGGTGACCAGCGTTGCCAATTTTAATACAACACCGGCAGTTGCAGATCGATTTATTTTGCAGACCACTGCTAATATTCCTTTTACTGAGGCAAGTAGTATGGCAAGAAAAACTTTCCTGAATAAGGAGTTTGATGTGCGTGATTCTAAAGTAAAAGTAACCGACATCAGAGTGTACGGTGTTGATGACAGAGTCGTTATTGAAGCGCAGACTGATGGTTATATAAAAGGGACTTCCATTATTTCAGGGGTTCCAGTATATGACGAAACGAAAAGGAAAATTGTTTTGTCACAAACCAAATTCAAGCTGAAAACGACCAATATTCTGCAGAAAACGGCTTCCCTTCTGTTCCAGGGAAAAATTGTAAAAATGATTGAGGAAGAATATGGTATCCCCACTCAGGAGCTGGAGGAAACTTCAAGGAAAAGTATTGAAGCAGCTTTTAATAAAGAGTATTATAAAGGATTAAAAATGAACGGAAGAGTTTTCAATCTTAAGCCCAGTAAAATTCTACTTAGCAGTACAGGAATTACCGCCGTTATTGATACAAATGCTTCGTTAAAATTGATTGTGAACGGATTCTAAAATTTTAAACTCAAAAACTAAACCAAAAACTAATAACCGACCATGAGAAAATATTTACTAGTTGTAGATCGAAACAAAGCTGAAAAGCTGACCAGATTTGCTAATTTTTTTATTGACAGACTTGTCATCTCAGTTTTTTTTCTTGCTTTGGGCTTTACTGCTTCCTTACTGTATAACCTAGCCAATATTGACTTTCTGATCAAGATTATTTATAAGATGTCAGAAATCAATAGGTTTCTTGATATACTGATAACCTCTCTTATCTACTTTATGTACACTTTTCTGATAGAATATTTTACCAAAGGAAGATCGATCGGCAAGTATATTACCGGAACAAAAGTCATTTGTATTGATGGAACAGAACCTACTTTCAATGATTATTTGGTTCGCAATATTTCGAGAATTGTTCCTTTTGATACATTTTCCTTCTTAGGTGAAAATGGCTGGCATGATAAATGGAGTGAAACAAGAGTAATAAACATCAAAAATTATCAGGCTGAAATTCAAGCAAAAAGCGAAATTGAGGATCTTGGAAAGAAAGAAATTGCTTAAAAACTTTTGTTCATAAAGAAATTTTACTATATTTGCACACCTCAAAAATGGTAAAAATGGTACTTTGGCCGAGCGGCTAGGCAGTGGTCTGCAACACCATCTACAGCGGTTCGAATCCGCTAGGTACCTCAGAAAAAACCTCTAAGTTATTTAGAGGTTTTTTTGTTTTTATATTTTTACGATTTTTAAATATTCCATTTTTTTTCAACAATATTATTATGAAAAAGTTGATCACTTTCTTTCTGATTTCTTTTGTCTTAGCAGTTTTAAACGGATATTTTTTTAATTATATTAATGACACCTACTTACATTTTGATGTCAATTACAATAAGTCTCAAAATATCTCAAAAAATGAATTAAACTTTATTGCGCTATTCGTTGCACCTTTTATTGAAACTTTTATATTTCAGTATCTCCCCTACCTGATTTTAAGCAAATGGATAAAGCTCAATAATAAAGCATTTTGCATTATCATTATGAGTATTATTTTCGCATCAATGCATTATTATAACTGGCTCTATATTACTATGACATTTTTTGGCGGAATTATTTTAAATAACTTTTATATTTATTATCACAAGCAGATTCCTCACTACAGTTTTATTCTAACAGTACTCTTCCACATGTTGTTCAATCTTTATGGGTTTTTGTTTATCATGTAACTTTCCTTTATTAAAAAAAACAAGCTCTTCCTGATCAAAGAAGAGCTTGGTAAATAATGCAAAAAGTAATGATGGATAAAAAATTATCTTTTTCAAAGATAAAGGGATAAATCAACCTGGGTTTATGAGCAGCGTCATATCATATCAAAAAAAAATCCCCGGAAATTCCGAGGATAAAAACTAATAACCATGAAAACTCAAATTAAACATGAGTTACATTTCTATATTGAAAAATCGTGCCAAGAATAACAATTTTGAGAAAAAAAGTTAATTTCTTACTGCAGCACCATTTTAATCAATTCAGCATTTTAAACCGATTTTACTGATACTTTAAAAACCACTTCATAATTACTTCTAATAATTTCAGATAAATATAACGGTCTGGCAAAAGTATTAAAAAAAAAGTAATTTACATTTTAATAAAATAAAATTTACATTCATGACATAAAAAAAATTAAAATAACTTAATCGGCCATAAAAATATTTTTTGTCACAAATTGGCATACTTTATTCTTTATATAAACCAACCCAGTAAAATTTAAATGTCATGTCACAAAAAAATTTTAATAAAGAAGATTTCACAAAAATCAAAGATGGGGAATATCAGTTGGAGTATACAATAAGTGAAATAGGTGAAGGGGCAGATCTTATCGTGGAAAGAATGACAGAAAATGGAAACTATGAAATGATTCAGCCTCAGTTACGAAAATCAAATGACAAAATATCAATCATTTGGGACAGTCCGTTCGACGGTAGAATTCTATTTGATGCATAAGGGCAATTCAGACATGTTCATCATATAGAAAAAGCCCCCAGAAATGGAGGCCTCAAAAAACACAAATGATGAAAAAAAATTTTATATCAGAGATAAAAATTATTTTATCTATTAATTCTTAGTCAAAGATATACCACTCTTTTTTTTTATTTTATGATTATACTCATAAAATTTTTAATTCTTTTAAGTAGGAATTTTTCCGAGCCTTTCAAATATTTCTCAAAAAGAGACAATAATTAAAATCTGTAATACTCTGTTTTCTTATAACTGGGAGAACAGCATTTCTTTAGATGAAAATGCATCATAAAAATATCATGTTTTGCACAATTATCATATTCGCTAAGTCATATAAAGCATAAAAAGAAACGGCCTCCGCAAGGAGGCCTAAAAAACACAAATGATGAAAAAAATCTATTTAGAAAAATCCAAACAGAATATTGTGGAATCATTCAAAAATGGTCATTATATTGTTACATTTTCTAAGCAGAAAACACTATACAATACTGGAACAGAAGAATGAATACTTTCTATAAGAATCAAACTGCATCTGAAGATCAATTAAACACCAAAACAGGGTGAAATTATTTAGTAAACTAAAAGATCTTCATCTGTGGAACGGGTAAATTTAGTTAAATATTTATTTGCTCACAAGACTATTCCTCCCAAATGATTGGAATATACACTGTAACATATCCATCAGCATCTACATGGGCATCAGAAACCGTTGCAACGACAGTTCCATAACCTACCCAGCCTCCCTGGCCCTGCGTAGCAGAAAAATTATAGGTTCCTGCAGGAAGGCCATCATAATATTGTGGAACAGATTGAAATCCGCCACCGTAATAGGTATCATACACTTCTCCTGTAGCTATATTCTCAGCAAGAAAACTTCCTACATCATAATTTCCAGAAAGAATTTTGGTTCCGTTTTTTGAGAGAAGACCGTACCGGATCTTATAGGTCTGAGTTTTTGGCGTTTCACCGGTTATTCCTGAACTACCTTTATAGGGCTGGGTTATTTCTCTGGAGGAAAACGATGTGGCAACAGTAAGCAATGTAATCACTGCTGATACTGTAAAGATTGATTTTTTCATATTAAAACGAATTTGGTATTCAAAAATACTCAACTTATATGAATTTAATAAAAACTATTAATGAAATAAAATTTACAAATATTCCTGAAACCCTGCATTAACAATATAAAATTCATCATTATTCAAAATCATTTTCCTTTTAACTATTAATTTTAACACTCGTTAACTAAAATTTGGCTCTATAATTGAAAATACAACTAAAATTAAAAGTCAATTGACTTTATTGTATTAAAATTTGAATTATGAGAAAGATAGTATTAGCAGGTTTTTTATCCGTCTTTTTAATGACGGCCTGCAAGAAAGATGACCGTATTGCAGAAAAGTCGCTGGAAGCACAGAAACTTGAGTTTCAGGCCAGACAACTTGAAATAGAAAAACAAAAACTGGCTATTGAAAAAGAAAAAATGGTGTACGAAGCCCAGAAAAAAGCAGACAGTATATCAGAAAGCAAAAAATCAAGAGCTGCTGCTGAAAATAATTCAAAACCACAGGTGATCAGAGAAACACGAACAGTATATAGAGACAGAAGCTCAAACTCTGGTTCAGGCAGCAACGGAAGCTATGCAGATAACGGAAGTGGTACTTCACAGGGAACCACACAGAAAAAAGGATGGAGTAAGGCTGCCAAAGGAACTGTTATTGGTACCGTAGGTGGAGCAGCTGTCGGAGCGATAGTGGCTAAGAAAAACAGAGGCCTTGGTGCTGTCATAGGTGGTGTTGTAGGAGGTGCTACAGGATATACTATTGGTAGATCACAGGATAGAAAAGACGGACGAGTACAACCACGTTAATAAATATTTTAATGATAAAATACAAAGATTGCTTACTTTTAAGCAATCTTTTTTTATGATACTGATTCTGTTTTCATCCATTTTCATGATTCCTGTCCTGATGGGCTGGGGAAAGATCATGGAAAATATATGGGGAGTTCTGTTTCAGGGAATTTCAGGGAAAATTTTATCCGGAATCCTGGGATTAAGTCTGATATGGACAGTTATCTCATTTTTCACTCCCTTGAATATCAATATAGAAATACCTTCCATATTCTCAGGGTTATTCTTTTTCTTTAAAAACAAACTTTATCAGAATTTCTATAAGCTTACAAAAAAAGATTTTAAAGTATTAAGTGTAAGTTCTCTGGTTATTATATTCGCAGGTTCTTTTTATCCTTATATATTGGATCATTTCGGATATTATATTCCTACGTTGAAATGGCTCACAGAATATGGTCTGGTAAAGGGAATTTCTAATGTAGATCTCACCTTAGGGCAAATGTCTGTCTGGCATACCTTTCAGGCTGGGTTCTCTAATTTCTCTGACCCTTTCTTAAGAATCAATACGGTGCTGCTTATCATCTACAGTATTTATAGTATTGAAAAGAAAAACTGGATACATCTATGTTTCCTACCGGTATTACTGCTGTTTTCACAGTCTCCAAGCCCTGATCTTCCTGTTATTATTTTTTCATTGATTATTTTAAATGAGATCATGACAGGGAACAGAAATTCCACTTTCCTTTTTACATTTTCAGTATTTGTTTTTGCCATAAAACCAACCATGATATGGCTGCCTGTATTGACATTCCTAAGTTCAGTTTTTATTTTTAAAACCCATTTCAGATCCTTCTTTTCAGGAATAATCATTTTACTGCTTTTCTTCATTAAAAATATCTGGACATTTGGATACCCCGTTTTTCCGATAGCAATAGGCGATATAGGAGTAGCCTGGAAGCCTGATCCGGAGGTTTTAAAAATCTCCTCACAATTTGCCATTATGAAAACGTATGATATGCAGTACACGTATGAGGAAATCCAGAAATTTTCAACTGCAGATTATATCAGAAACTGGTTTTCTCTGGAAGGAATCAAATCCAAAATCAACATTCTTTTTGTTTTGAGCTTAGTCATTTTCACTGTCTTTACCTTAGTAAAAAAGAAAAAGCTCACCACCCTGATCTGTCTTTCATTATTGATAAAGAGTATATTAGTTCTTGCTTTTTCAGCCCAGTACAGATTTTTCACAGATGTCTTTTTCGTGATATTCTTTGTTATTTTCCATGAATATTTTGATCAGAAAAAAGCTGTTATTGTTTTCTCAATTTTAAGCGTATTTTTTATTTCCATTTTATCTTTCCCGGAATTTATCCAGAGATATCTTCCAAGTTTCAGAGCCGGAAACTTCATGAGAGGATTTGAAAAAGAACAGATATACAAGCCTGCAACGTATGAATATCAGCAGTTTCATACATTTAAGGTAGGAAATTTTAAATTTAATATGGTTCACCATTATCCTTATAGTTTTGACACACCGCTTCCGGCCATCACTCCGGCTTATTTTTTCGATAACGTGAAGGCGGGTATTTTTCCACAGCTCTCGGATAAAAATGATATCAAAAAAGGATTTATCTGGAAAAAGATGACCTCAGAAGAAAAAGAGGAAGTCCAAAAGGTTATCAATACTATCAAAAACAATGATAAATAGAACAAATCCAGAAACTTTATTATCTGAAGAAAAAAAGGTAATTTTGTATCATGTTCAACACATTAGGTAATCTTCTTAGTCTTACAACATTTGGAGAAAGTCACGGAGTGGCTTATGGCGGTATCATTAATAATTTTCCGGCAGGTTTAACGGTAGATCTCGATAAAGTTCAGTATGAACTGAACCGAAGAAAACCTGGCCAGTCGGCAATCGTTACACAAAGAAAGGAAAGCGACACGGTAAAGTTTCTTTCAGGAATCTTTGATGGCAAAACAACAGGTACGCCCATCGGTTTTATCATTGAAAACGAAAATCAGAAATCGAAAGATTATGATCACATTGCTGGCGCATATCGTCCAAGCCATGCTGATTTTACTTATGACCAGAAATTTGGTTTCAGGGATCATCGTGGTGGCGGAAAATCTTCTGCAAGAGAAACAATGAATTGGGTAGTGGCAGGAGCCCTTGCCAAACAACTTTTACCCAACATTGAGATCAATGCTTACGTTTCTTCCGTAGGTGATATTTTCTGTGAAAAGCCTTATCAGGCTTTAGACTTCTCCCAAACAGAGAGCAATGATGTTCGTTGTCCGGATACTGAGACGGCAGAAAAGATGATTGCAAAAATCAAGGAGATCAAAAAAGAAGGAAACACAATCGGAGGAACCATCACCTGTGTGATTAAAAATGTTCCTGTAGGAATAGGTGAACCTATATTTTCAAAGCTTCAGGCTGAACTGGCAAAAGCAATGCTGAACATCAATGCCTGCAAAGGATTTGAATATGGAAGTGGTTTCTGTGGTGCTAAAATGACAGGAAAAGAACATAATGATGCCTTCAATACGGATTTCACCACAAAGTCTAACCTTTCCGGAGGTATTCAGGGTGGAATTTCCAACGGAATGGATATCTATTTCCGTGTGGCTTTCAAACCTGTAGCTACTATTCTGAGACCTCAGGACAGTATTGATAAAGACGGAAATCCAGTCATTGTAGAAGGAAAAGGACGTCACGATCCTTGTGTAGTTCCAAGAGCAGTTCCTGTAGTGGAAAGTCTTGCGGCATTTGTACTGGCAGACCTGTTTTTGATTAACAAAACAAGAAATATCAATAATTTTTAACATAAATATTTTTGGTAATGAAAAATTACTGGGATAAAGGAATTTCGTTTGAAGAATATCTTCAGATTGCAAAAGAAAGATTAGAAAATCCTGCCAACCAACAGGAGGCTGACTATAAACAATATTACGAGCTGGGTCTTCAGAGAATGGACAGAACGGTAAAAAAGTACGTTCCGGATGAAGATCAGCTGAAAGAACTGGCTGCCAAAAACTTTGACGGAAAGATTTTAATCATTTCTGAAGCATGGTGCGGAGATGCTAGTGCAACAGTACCTGCTCTTTTCAGATTTTTTGAAGGACACAATGAAGTAAGAGTTTTCCTGAGAGACAGTGATAAAAGTTTAATCAACCAATTTTTAACGAACGGTACAGAATCCATTCCGAAAGTACTTATCCTTGACAAAGACCTGAATGTGAAAAATTCATGGGGGCCACGTCCCAAATATGGATATGAGCTTCTGATGAAATATAAAGCTGATCCTGAAGCGTATCCAAAAGATACTTTCTACAATGATCTGCAGATATATTATGCCAAAAACAGAGGTAAAGATGCTGTTCAGGAAATTTTAGACCTGCTATAAAAAAGTGATATGAAAAAAAGTATTATTTATATTGTAATCATAGCAATCATTGGCGTTGTTGCATTTGTACCGGGAATAAGAAATTTCCTTAAGGATACTTTTTTTCCGGTAGCCACTATTGAAAATGCTGTTCACATCAGTGAAGAGGATTATGATATAGAACTTAAAGGCATTAATGCACCAAGCACCAATCTTAAGAATTTTAAAGATAAAGGGGTTTTTCTGAACTTCTGGGGAACATGGTGCCCGCCTTGCAGAAAAGAATGGCCTTCTATTCAGAAACTTTATGATACGAGAAAGGATCATGTTGATTTTGTTTTAATTGCCATGAATGATAAAGAAGAGGATGTAAGGAAGTTTTTGAAAGAAAACAACTATACTGTTCCGGTATATATTGCTCAAAGTCCTATTTCCGAAAAAATTCTTCCAAAGGTATTTCCTACCACTTTCCTGCTGGACAAACACGGAAGAATCCTTATTAAAGAGGATGCTACAAAAGACTGGAACACAGAGACTGTGCATCAGTTTATTGACAATATTATCAAATAATATTTTAACTAAATTTTATAATTTGTTGGTACAGGATTTGCGAATTTTATAGCGTTGAAAAATTTATTAATCCAAACACAAAATGAAATATTCAAAATTAAATCTTGCAAAAGAAGCCATCAATCATAAGGGCTTTATCAAAAAGATCCCTGATATTTTCAGAATGGTTAAAATGTGGAGAAAAGGTATTTATCCAATGAAATCCATAGACATTATTCTTCCTTTACTGGGAATTTTATATGTACTCTCTCCTATTGACCTCCTTCCTGAATTTGCCATACCGGTTCTGGGAGTTATGGATGACCTGGCAGTATTGTCGCTTACCATCCCTAAGCTCATCAAAGAGGTTGACAAATTTTTATTGTGGGAGGCCCAGCAAAAATATAGCAGTGCCCAAGTCATTGATGCTGAAATCGTAAAATAATAGTTTATTATATTTTTCACACCATCCCGGTCAATCCGGGATGGTTTTTTGTTTACAAATGAGTGATAAATTTTTAAGCCTTATTTCAATTCCTTAAATTTGCAATATCTAATAAAAAATAATGGAAAGTAAAAAAGAATTCTTCTTAGAGTGCTACAAACTAGGAATCATTAAATTCGGAAGGTTTACCCTAAAAAGTGGTATTGAAAGTCCTTTTTATGTAGACCTGAGACCTTTGGCTTCAGATCCTAAAATTTTAAAAAATCTTGCTAATTATTTACTGGAAATGCTTCCGTTAGATAATTTCGATTTAATTTGTGGAGTTCCTTATGCTGCTCTTCCTATGGCTACAGCAATGTCTCTGGAAAGCTATATTCCATTAATTATTAAAAGAAAAGAAGCAAAAAGCTACGGTACCAAGAAGTTGATTGAAGGAATTTACCAGAAAGGACAAAACTGTCTTTTGGTAGAAGATGTGATCACTTCAGGAAAATCTTTGCTGGAAACTATTCCTGAAATAGAACAGGAAGATCTTAAAGTTTCAGACATTGTGGTGGTACTTGACAGAGAGCAGGGAGGAAAACAATTATTGGAAAGCAAAGGATACAGAGTACACACGCTTTTCAATATTTCGGAAGTTTGCAATATTCTTCAGGAAACAGGTGAATTGTCTGATGAAGAAGTAAAAAGAATCCAGGACTTCCTTCAGGGGAACCACATTCAGTTTGAAGAGGAAACAAGATCTTCTTATGAACAGAAACTTCAGGTAACACAGCATTCCGTTTCAAAAAAATTACTGGAAACAGCTTTGGCAAAAAAATCAAACCTTATTGCCTCTGCTGATGTTACAACCACTCAGGAGCTATTGGAACTTGCTGAAAAAGTAGGGCCACACGTTATTGCTTTAAAAACACATATCGATATCATTTCTGATTTTGATTATGAAAAAACCATCACTCCTTTAAAAGCTATTGCAGCAAAACACCAGTTC
>NZ_JCAIOM010000008.1:0-25994 GCF_059587025.1 Chryseobacterium sp. DZ-32 | reverse complement strand
CAGGAGCTTCAGTTCACTAGCGGGGTTTTCAAAATTACGGATTGGGCAGATTTTGTGACTTCTCAGGTGATCGGAGGTTTTGAATCATTAGACTGTTTCAAAAATGTAGGAGTGGTAGCCATCGTTGGAATGTCTTCAAAAGGTGCTTTAACAACAGCCAGCTATCGTGAAGAAGCTTTAAAAGTAGCTTTATCTCATCCTAATGTAATTGGTGGTGTATCTCAGAATAAAATTCCCGAGGATCTGCTATTGTTCACTCCTGGGGTAAACCTTGCAGATTCAGGAGATGGCAAAGGACAGCAGTACAACACACCGGAACATGTTTTCAAAACACTGCACACAGATTTTATCATCGTAGGAAGAGGAATCTACAAATCCAATGATCCTGAAGCATCTGCCATCACTTATAAAACAGAGGGATGGAATGCTTATATTAATTCTTTGGAAAAAAAAGCAATTCAAGGTTAAAATACTATAAAGTATATACAAAATAAGTTATATTTGGGCTTTATCACGAATATTTGAAAAAGATCAGCCTTTGCCTTATTTTGTTATGTGGAGTTGTACAGGTTTCTGCACAGACAGACAGTATATACATTGAAACAAAACTGTCTCCTGACAAAAAGAACCTTGATGTCCGCCAGGAAATTGTTTATTACAATCACTCCGGAAAAGACCTTCAAACCGTAAAACTCCTGAATTGGGTCGCCGCGTACAATAAACGGGGAACTTCTTTAGTCTACAGAAAACTGGAAGACCGGAATAATGATTTGCATTTTGCAAAAAATGACCAATTGGGAAAACTTCTGGAACTGAATATTAAAAATTCTGACAATGAAGCCCTTCCTGTCAATACACTCTCAGATGAAAATCTTTTTATTCCTCTGAAAAATGTATTAAAACCCGGCGAAAGCGTTACTTTACAGTTGCAATACAGGATGCAGCTTCCCGATAAAAACTTTACGGGATACGGAACATCTGCACAGAATACTCTATTAAAATATTTCTTTATTGTTCCGGATCATTTTGATCCGGACAATATTTCCAAAAGAAACTATCACGATATTGAGGAACAGGTAAGTTTTAATACTTTCTGGACCGTCAATTTTGATCTTCCTGTTAATAATTTTGTTGAAGGAAATCTTCCACAGGTTCAAATGAATTCATTTAAGGGATACCTTGACTCAGATCCTGAATTTTTGATTTCTCCGACAGCATTTCAATCCATAAAAACCAATGTTGACGGAGAGGAGATCGAAATCAAATTTGGATATAATCTGAAACCGGATGAAAAACAAAACCTGGAGTTTTATCTTCCTTTACAATTAAAATTTATAAAGGAACGCATCGGATATCTTCCGAAAAGTATTTTTATTTCAGATAAATTCAGAGCCAAAGAAGACTTTTTCGGGAATAATGATATTACTTTCTGGAAATTCAGATTCCGCCTGTTTACCGAGACCGAAAAAACCGATATGGATTATTTCGGGATCATTGCCAAGAAAATACTTGACGAAGGCGTTATTGCAGATAAAGAAAAAGACCATTGGTTTAAAAATGGTTTAAAATCTTATCTTGAAATTCAGTACCTCAAAAAATTCTACGCTGATACGAAACTTCTAGGGACACTTCCAGAGACCAGAATCTTTGGACTTAAACCATTAAAGTTATTCCACGCCTCCAAAGTAAAACTTCTGGACCGCTACGGACTTTCCTATCAGTATATTATGCTGCAGAACCTTGATCAGAAAATCGATGAACATTTCCCTGTTCTGAGTAATTTCAATGATATGGCCATCAGCAGCTTTGAAACAGGAAGCCTTTTCAACTACTCGGCAGACAAAATGGGATATGAACAATTCGATGGGATTGTAAAAAATTATATTTCTAAAAATTCCGGAAAAAAAATTAATCCTGAAGAATTCCTGTCATCTCTTTCTGAAAACAATACATCAACAGCCTATCTGTCCAACTTTTTCAAACAAAAGAACAGGGTTGATTTTAAATTAAAAAACATTAGAAAAGATAATGACTCCCTGCAAATAAAAATTGTAAGAAATACAGATATTTCTATTCCTGTAAAGCTGGAAACAGAAACCAGAGAAGGAGAAAAGAAAGCGTATTGGATAGACACGGAGGAAAATGAACGTACTACCAGCCTGTCGCTTCCTGCATCAGAGAATATTTACAAAACCACCTTAAACAGTGGCTATATATTTCCTGAATCCAATTACAGAGACAACTTCCTGTATGCGAAAGGTTTATTTTCCAATGCAAAAAAAATTAAACTTAAACTAATAAAAGATATTCCCAACCCGGAATACAATGAAATTTACATCAGCCCAAGGGTGCGTTTCAACAATACGTATGATAAATTTCTTCTGGGAGCCAATTTTAAAAATCAATCTTTCTTTGACCAGAAGTTCCTGTATTCGGTGACTCCAACCTATAGTACCGGAACAGGTAAACTGACCGGTTCAGGAGCTGTCTCCTATTCTATTCTGCCTGCAGAAAGCATTATCAGAAGTCTTACATTCGGGGTTTCCGGTTCTTATTTTCATTATGATTATGATCTTGCCTACAGAAAGACTTCTATATCTTCTTCTATTAACTTCAGAAAAAACCCGAGAAGTACCGTTAGCAGAAGTCTCGGCGTATCCTATAATTATTTTGAAAGGGATCTGAGTCCTAAGATGATCGCCAATAATGATTACAGCAAATATAACCTCTGGAGTATCGGATATGGTTATAGTGACAGCCAGATGATCCATGAAAAAAGTTTCAGCCTGAGCACCCAGGGAATGGAAGATTTCAATAAAATAACGGCTGAAGGCTTTTACAGATGGGAATTTGCTCCAAAACAAAAGCTGAGCTTACGTTTATTTGCCGGATATTTCTTAAGAAACAACACCAGAAATAACCTCTTCGACTATGGAATTTCCAGGGTTTCCAACTATTCATTCTCTTATACGCTTTTGGGAGAAAGTGCCAGCAGCGGGCTTCTTTCCCAGCAGTTTATATTAGCTGATGGTGGTTTTAAATCTTTTCTTCCGGGAACAGTCAATCAATGGATCACTTCTGCCAACGTGGATTCAAGTGTATGGAAAATCTTCCATGTATATGCGGATGCGGGAGTGTATAAAAACAAAGATCTTCCCGCCAAATTCATCTGGGACACCGGAGTTAAAGTAAGAATCATCCCTGATTTTCTGGAAGTGTATTTCCCGATACAGTCGTCTTTAGGATTTGAACCTTCATTCAAAGATTATGGGAAGCGTATCAGATACACTTTAATTCTTAATCTCGGATCCATTATTAATGCAGCTAGAAGAGGTTGGTATTAAGATTCTGAAAAATAAAAAAATAAGGACAACCTGTTATCGGTTGTCCTTTCTTATTTAAAACTAATCTTTTATTATTTTCTGTGAGATCGGAATATTGTTAATGGTTCCCGTCACAATATAAGTTCCTTTTGGAAGCTCTGCAATATCAAGAGTTGAGGCCAGCTTAGTAGGTGATTTTTTAACGACCTGCCTGAATGTATCGTAAACTTTCACATCTTTCACCTCAGTTCCAAACACTATTTTACTGTCTTTTATAAATGGATTCTGTACAAAGCCTGACTTTACGCTGCCTTCGAGGGAAAAGTCTGCCATATTATCATTACTTCCTACCAAATTTCTTCTGATAGCGGTGGTTGTAGTGGGTGAAGGAGCCGGCCCGTCTCCTTTAAACTGATCTGCATTGGATCCGTACCCTACAAAATCCAGAACATTGGATGCAGAAGGCCCTGTTACCTGCACTATATTTCCGGCTAATGCAACTTTTCCTGATACGTTAGAAATTTTTAATCCGGAAGATTTATTAGGAGTTCCGTCAAAATTTACGATTGTAGTTGCAATAAAATCCGGTGTTGGCAGATTTTCTACACCACCTTCAATCGCTGATTCCTGAATTAAATAGGTTTCTTCAGGTCCTAATGTCAAATCCGGAAGCGTATGATATTCTGTAAAAGCACCTATCGCCGGAGCATATTGAATACTTGCTCCCGTCAAAGAAACCAAAGAAGTTCCGATATTTTTAAGGACGATATAATTATTCTTTAATACAGCTCCCGAATTGGCATTCCCGCCATAGATCTCATTGATCACAATCTGAGCATTTGAAAAAGAAGTTAATAATGTAAGTCCGGCAAGAGTAAAGATTTTTTTCATCGTATTAATTTTAGAAATGGATTGATCATAAAACATCAAAAATAATACCACCAAATTATGAAATATATAAGATACAAAAAGCTAAACATCAGGAAATAATCACAAAAACAGCCGCTTCATTGAAGTGGCTGTTTATATTTTTATTTAACAGGGATTAGTCTTTAAGAACTTTCTGAGAAACCGGCTGGTTGTTTACTGTACCTGTAACGATATAGCTTCCTTTTGCTAATTCAGCAACGCTTACCGTTTCATTTTGTCTTACAGAAGCTTCTTTTACAAGCTGTCCGAAGCTATTGAAAATCTTTACATCTTTTACATCAGATCCGAAAACAATTTCATTATTTTTAACGAAAGAGTTTTTTACAAAGTTTCCTGACTTTATGTTTTTAGAATCGATAACAGCTAAAGTGGCACTGGATGCAGTAACCGTTAAAGAAATATCATCTATTCTCCAATTGGCAGTACCCAAAGATGGAGTTCCTGTACCAGGGCTGTCGCTTCCATAGATTCTTAGTGTAACCGGAGCTGATTCTGCACCTACTAAATTACTCCCTGAAAAAATAATATTATTCAAGGTCCATGTACTGTTATTGTTAACGTTTACAGTTCCTATCGCTGCTGCATAATTATCGATGCTTGAATATACGGTAATCTTTCCGGGACCGGTAGATGTCCCTCTCGACCCGAAATTTAGAGAATTCAAAGTTACTTTGTTACCAGCAACAGGAGTAACAGTAACACTAAAATAGGTGCTTGTTGCAGTTGAAAGTGGTTCTTTAAAAGCAGCAGCACCAAAATTACTGGATCCGCTTGCTCCTGCATATCCTGTAGATACAGATGAAGCAGTTATTAAATTGGTAGTACCATTATTATTTCCCTGAGTTGCTGCAAAAGCCACATTTGAAATAGTAGCATTGGTACCGGAAATAGGATTTACAGAACTACCATCCCAAAGGTAAGTTGTTTGCGCAAAAACCACTGCGCTCAGTGCAACTGTTGCAAAAAGAGAATAAAGTTTTTTCATGATTTATTTTTTGTTGTTAATAATTTTCTTTCTCTAACAAAACTACATTCTATTTTTTTTTCAGGGACAATAAAGAGGTTAAGTTTTTGTTAATAATAGTTGACCTCTTAATGTTAACATTTTTTAATTATTTTTACGAATTATTTTTAAAAGTTGCGGAATTTTGTCATTCTATTCGTTTTGTTCTTCGTAGGCATATTTTCAGGAAATGCTCAGGTATTTTCATGGAAAAATCCCAACGTGCCTGAAGACAGCATAAAAAGGGACAGTATTCTTGCGGCAAAGCTGGAGCAGGACATCTTTGCAAAGGACACTCTGGATTTTATAAGAACGCACAATAAGATCATTATTGATGAAGCCGTACTGGCAAAAAATGATAAAAAGAGATTTTTAGGAGAGCTTAACTCAAAAGGATCTATTATCCGTGGGATTACTTTTGGTAACAACCAGGGGCAGTCTGTACAAAGTTCCATGGATCTTCAGATATCTGGGCGGTTATCCAAAGATGTTACTATTTTAGCAAGTATTTCAGATCATAACCTGCCGATTCAGGCTGATGGTTATACCCAGACTTTGGAGGAGTTTGACAAAATCTATATGCAGCTTAATATCAAGGATAAATCTATCCTCAGAGCAGGGCATCTTGACCTTGTGGAAGCTAAAAATTATTTTGCCAAATACCAGAGGAGAAGTATGGGACTTCAATTCCAGACAGAATTCGGGAAGGAAAACAGGACATTCCTAGATATCTCTGCAGGGGTTGCACGAAGTGAATTCCACAGAATCCGTTTTCAGGGGGTTGAAGGTAACCAGGGACCTTACCGTCTGACAGGCAAGAACGGTGAACAGTTTATTACACTGATCTCCGGTTCTGAACAGGTTTTTATTGATGGAATTCTGATGAAGCGTGGTGAAAACCAGGATTATATCATCAATTACAACACCGGTGAAGTTACCTTTACCAGTTTCCGTCCTATTTTTCAGCAGAATTTCATCACAATTTCTTATAACTATGCCAACAGGAACTATTCAAGGTATTTGTTTACAGGAAAGCTTGAGCATCAGAGAGAAAAATTCAAGGTGGGATTCAACTGGTTCATGGAAAATGACAATAAGAACGCACCTCTTTCTTTAAACCTTTCTAAAGAAGATGAGCAGATTCTGGCTGATGCCGGAAATAATCCTGACCTGATGTATGCCCCTTCAGGAGTTGTAACCGAATATGATGTCAATAAAATTTTATACAAATTAAGTCCCACAGGTAATTTCTATGAATATTCTACGGATTCGAGTTTAACACTTTATCAGGTTTCTTTTACTTATTTCGGAGCTAATCAGGGAGATTATAAAATTGCACAGACCACCAACAACGGGCGTGTTTTTGAATATGTAGGTCCTAATGGCGGAGATTACAGAGCGGTAAGAAAACTTCCTTCTCCTCAGAAATCACAGGTATACTCTCTGAACTCTGAATATTTGCTGAATGAAGGAAAAATTGGTGCAGATATCTCTTTGAGTAACTATGATGTCAATTTATTTTCATCAAAAGATTCTGATCAGAATATCGGCTACGCATGGCGTATTTTTGGAAATAAAAGCTTTACAAAAAACGCATGGAAAGGAACGCCAAGCTTTGAATATCAATATATAGACAGACAGTTTCATATCCTTGACCGTATCAACGATGTAGAATTCTCCAGAGATTTCAACCTTACCCAGGAATTCAATAAAAAAACCCAAAACAGATTCATCTTCAGCTTCCTGAATAAATGGAATAATAAGTCTACGTTGAATTACCGCATCAATTATCTGGATGAACAGGATTCTTACAAAGGGATTAAAAACGACCTTGACTTTGGCTGGCTAACGGGAAAATTCTTTACTAAAGGTAATTTATCTTATCTGAGCACCAATGCTACCCTTCAGGATACAAAGTTCATCCGTGGTGGAGTTTCAACAGAGTTTACGGGTAAAAAAGGAAGCTGGGCCATTGGTGGAAGTATGGAACATAATGAGAAGAAGTATAATGATACTCAACTTATGGATGTCACGAGTTTCAGCTGGAAAGAAATCTTTTTACAAAAGAAAATCGGTGACAGCACAAGAACCAAATTACTGGCAAAAGTATATATGAGAGATAACGACTCTGTACGTGATAACAGGCTTCAGAATATGAACAATATTCTGGGGATCATGGCTGAAAGTCAGATTATCAAAACCGAAAGAACCAGTTTAAATGCCCTGATTCACTACCGGAAATTCTTCTACGCAGGGGCGGAAGGTGAAGTAACCCGTAATAATGATTTCGTTGTTGGAAACATCTTATACAACCAGCAGCTTTTCAGAAACGGGATGCGTCTTCAGGCTTTCTATGAGCTGGGGAACGGGCAGGAAGCACAGAGGGAATTCCAGTACATCAAAGTTACAGACGGACAAGGTGTTTATAAATGGACGGATTATAACGGAGACGGCGTTCAGCAGCTGGACGAATTTGAAATTGCCGAATATTCCGATCTTGCCCAATACATCCGTGTATATACTAATTCTGTACGCTATATTCCTTCCAATAAAAATAAATTGCAATTGGCTTTGTTTGTCAATCCGGCCATTGTTTTCAATTCTGAGAATGGATTTTTAAAACGCTGGAATTTTAATATTTCATTAAATTCTCAAAACTCTTTCTACAAAAAGGAAAAGGTACTTGTGCTGAATCCTTTTGAAAAGAACAGTGACCAGATTCTTAAAAATCAGAATATTCTGGCTTCCGTACAGTTTAATCCAACCGATAAATCAGGCTGGAACGGAAATTACCGTTTCATCACCAATGACAATCTCATCAATGCCAATTTCAGTAATGAAGAACGTGAGCAGACTTCTCATTTCCTGAACATAGGATATTGGTTCAATAAAGAATTCAGAGTGGATTGGGAAAACTCGGTTCATGATATCCAAAACTCTTCACAGTTATTTAAAACAAGAGATTATCGTCTGAATAATTTTGAAACCAAGCCTAAAGCAACTTATAAATTCACCGATGCTATTCAGGCTGAATTATCTTCTGCTTTCCGCCAGAAACAAAGATTGGATGGCGAAGAACTTCTTAAGGCTTTTGATGTTACAGGAACCATCCAGTGGGAGCGAAGAAAAACGTCTATCCGTGGAAACTTCTCATTTATCAATAACGATTTTACAGGAAACAATTTCAGTATCGTAGGAAACCAGATGCTGGATGGCCTTAAACCCGGAAAAAACCAGGTGTGGAGTGTATTTATCCAGCAGGCTATCAACTCGTTCATCCAGCTGAACCTTAATTACGAAGGAAGAAACTCCGGCGACCGTACCATTCATATCGGAAGTATGCAGGTAAAAGCAAGCTTCTAACAATGGAGGACTGGAAGTGGGCAGCCAATCAACTCTTATATTCACTATTTAAAGTCTTTTCTATCCTCCAATTTCTAAACAAAACAATCATTTAGGCCGATAGATAATATCATATTTATGAATGTTCAGAATTTCGTAAATTTGCACCATGATAAAAATAGGCAACATAGAACTGCCGGAATTTCCTCTTTTGCTGGCTCCGATGGAAGACGTAAGTGATCCTCCGTTCAGACGTTTGTGTAAAATGCATGGTGCAGATTTAATGTATTCGGAATTTATTTCTTCCGAAGGGTTGATTCGTGACGCTATCAAGAGCCGTAAAAAGCTGGATATTTTCGATTATGAAAGACCCGTTGGGATACAGATTTTTGGTGGAGACGAAGAAGCTATGGCCATGTCTGCAAGAATTGTTGAAACGGTAAATCCGGATCTGGTAGACATTAATTTCGGATGTCCGGTAAAAAAAGTTGTCTGCAAGGGAGCAGGTGCTGGGGTCTTGAAAGATATCGACCTTATGGTGCGTCTTACAAAAGCTGTTGTAAGCTCTACCCATCTTCCAGTTACTGTAAAAACCCGTTTAGGATGGGACAGTACCAGCATTAATATTGATGAAGTAGCAGAACGTCTTCAGGAAACAGGAATCAAAGCGCTTACGATACATGCAAGAACCCGCGCTCAAATGTACAAGGGTGAAGCAGACTGGGAACATATTTCAAGGATTAAACAAAATCCAAATATTGAGATCCCGATTTTTGGAAATGGTGATATAGATTCTGCTGAAAAAGCATTAGAATATAAGCAAAAGTATGCCTGTGACGGTATTATGATCGGTCGTGCTGCTATTGGATATCCATGGATATTCAATGAAATCAAGCATTTCTTTAAAACAGGAGAGCATTTACCTGAGCCAACCATTTCAGACCGTTTACTGGCTGTTCGCCAGCACGCAGAATGGAGTACTGAATGGAAAGGAGAAAGGCTAGGTCTGGTTGAAATGAGACAGCATTACAGCAACTATTTCAGAGGAATTCCTCATTTCAAGGAGTTCAGAAAAAAATTCCTGGAAGTTTTCACTATGGAAGAAATGGACAGCCTGATCAAAGAAACCCAACAGTTCTATGAAGAATATCAGGTACAGCTATAAAATAAAAACCATCAGCAAAACTGATGGTTTTTTTATATTGAGAATCTGATATTAATATCCTTCTGATGAAGATTCGTTTTTAATTAATCCCAGAGCTGAAGAAGTTCCAATTCTTTTAACTCCCATTTTGATCATTTTCTCAGCATCTTCGGGAGTTCTTACTCCTCCTGCTGCTTTTACGGGAAGTTTGCCGGCATTGCTCAGCATAATTGTTATTCCTTCAAAGGTTGCTCCGTTAGGTTTTCCTTCGGCAGTTTTATAAAATCCTGTTGATGATTTGACAAAAATTTTCGACAATTCATTTTCAGAGAAATTTTCTTCTGCCCAGGTAGAAATCTTTTTGGTAAGATCTGCAATTTGTGCATCCGTTAAGGCTGCAATTTCAATAATCCATTTTGCAATTTTATGATGCTCAAGTGATAATTGGGTACATTTTACAAATTCTTCTCTTACCAGTTCTATATTTCCCTGTAGATAAGCGGTATAATTAATAACAAAATCCAGTTCATCTGCTCCTTCTTCTATTGCTTTTGAAGCTTCTGCAAGCTTTTCATCAATAGAATACGTTCCTTCGTGGAAACCTATTACAGTTCCTACTACAACATTTGAATTTCTTTCCTGAATATATTTCTTCACCTCCGATACATAATCCGGACGAATCATCACGGCAAAAATACCATTATCTATTGCTTCCTGAGCAAGTTCTTTATCTTTTTGAAGTGTTTCTTCGTGGGAAATACCTGATTGTTCTGGGGTTTTCAGGTAAGTTGAATCCAAATATTGGGCTATGTTCATGTCGTTATACTTTCAATTGTCTGTAAATACCTTGTTCCAAAGATATAAAAGTTTCTGTTCTGGTTACACCTTTCAGCTTTTGAAGCTTGCTAAGGATCTGCATTAAGTGATCATTGTCTTTACAAAGAACTTTCAGAAAAATAGTATAGTTTCCTGTCGTATAGTGGGCTTCCACTACTTCGTTGATATCATGCAAAGACTTTACCACTTCCGGATAATGGCTTGGCTGATCTAAAAATACACCAATGTAGGAAATTACTTTGTATCCAATTTTCTTAGGATTAAGAAATGATATTGAATTTTCAATAACTCCTGCATGTTCGAGTTTTTTGATTCTTTGATGCACTGCAGTAGTGGAAATTCCGACATTTTTTGAAATGTGGGCTAAAGAAGTTTTAGCATTGTCCATCAACATGTAGATGATTTCTTTGTCAATAGAATCTAAATGATAGCTTGTGTTGCTCGAATTTTTCATTTTCTACTTTTTTATTATTTATGTTTTTTAATGTAAATTTTTAAATTTTACAAAAACCGGAAAGTGATCGCTATATCCTCCTAAATACCTCGTACCAGCATAAGTTCGGAAAGGCCGTCCTTCAAAATTTCTGGTTCTGCTGCGGATTTTTTCAGAATTAAAAATATGGGCATCCTGAAAAGCCAGCGTCTTATTATCAAGTAAAGATCTTGACATAATGATCTGATCATACAGCAATCCAGATTTATAATGAAAAGTAGAATAATTTCTTGTAGAAAACAATTGTTGAAAAGGGTTCATTAAAACCTTCTCACGGTCATTGTCATAGAGAATCTGTACTAAATTTTCATCATCCGGGTTTTCGTTAAAATCACCACACAAGATAACATGCTCTTTGTCAGCATTTACAATTTTCATAATCCGTTCCCGGACTTCATTCAATATAAAGGTTCTTTTTGGTTTATTGATATCTTTTTCGCGTTTAGAGGGAAGATGCGCGATAAAGACATTAATAAGTTCCCCTTTATATCTGACTTTTGAAAAAAGTACGTCTCTGGTTGTGTCGTAATTTTCTGTGTTTTTATTTACTATTTCAAAAAAGAAAGTAATGGTTTCTGAATCGATTACCTCTACTTTATTTTTATCATATAACATGGCTACATCCACTTTTCTTTCATCCATGGAATTATAATGTACAATTCCATATTCTGAATTAAAGGGTTCCATCTCCACAAGATTTTCCAAGACTTTCCTTCCGGAAACTTCTGATAATCCTATTAAAAATGGTAATACATCATTCTCCTCCTTCATCAGCTGAAATACGTGCGAGATTTTAAAAAGCTTGTTTCTATATCTCTTTTCATCCCAATTCCTTAATCCTGACCGGGTAGGATCTAATTTGTGGACAGGTTTCGGATCGGGCAAAAATAAATTTTCAACATTATAAAAAGAGAACAGCTCCATCTACACTAATTTCTATACTTTTAATTTATTATGTTCTTTTTACTTTAAGATGTAAATTTATTATTTTTTTTCAAATTTTCGTGATTTACCTCCAAAACTGTAAATCAATTTCCAATAAAAAACAATTCAAATATAGTAAAAAATACTAACGAAATAAACCATTATAAATTAATTTTTTAATCATTCGACAGTTTCGATATATTAATCAAAATTGAGACAATATAAAAAATACGGAATAATCGGAATAAATTTTCAATTTAAAATCGCTATCATTAATATTTTTCACGCTTTTTTAAATAACAACAAATATTATTCCATTTACCTATAATAAATGGAATAAAAGTGAAAGCAAGAATTATATTCGTTTGGCAATTCTTGTTTACAGTAAATCGGGACGTTTTTCTTTTGTGATTCTTACTGCTTCATCGTGACGCCATTCTTCAATCTTTCCGAAGTTTCCGCTCAATAGAATTTTGGGAACATCTAAACCTTTATAACTTTCAGGCCTTGTATAGATGGGTGGTGAAAGAAGATCATCCTGAAAACTATCTGTTAAAGCGCTTTGCTCATCATTCAAAACTCCGGGAAGCAATCTGATAATTGAGTCTGCCAAAACACAGGCTGCGAGTTCTCCTCCTGTAAGGACGTAGTCTCCAATTGAAATTTCTTTTGTAATATGAAGGTCTCTTACTCTTTGGTCTATTCCTTTGTAGTGCCCACAGAGAAAGATCAGATTTTCTTTGATAGAAAGTGAATTGGCAATTTTCTGATTCAAAGTAACTCCATCCGGTGTCAGGTAGATCACCTCATCATAGTTTCTTTGAGATTTAAGCTCTGAAATACATTTATCCAGCGGCTCAACCATCATTACCATTCCTGCTCCGCCTCCATAAGGCTCATCATCAATTTGTCTGTGCTTATTGACAGCCCAGTCTCTTAAATGGTGAAAATGTACTTCTACCAGTCCTTTATCCATAGCTCTTTTCAAAATAGAAGTTTTGAAAGGACTTTCCATCAATTCCGGAAGTACGCTTATTATATCAATTCTCATTGTAATGTTCCGTTTTTCTTAGTAGGTATAATAATTAATCTTAAAGAAGAATCTTTGTTGATATAGCTCCACATCCAGTTGAAGAATATGGCCAGCTTATTACGAACGCTCAAAATTAGCATTAAATGGAGAAACATCCAGAAATACCACGCCAGAAATCCCTGGAATTTTATAAACGGCAGATCAACCACTGCTCTGTGCTTCCCAATAGTCGCTAATGAGCCTTTGTCATCATACTCGTATTCTTTCCATTCTTCCTGACTTCTCTTTAAAAGATTTTTACCTAAATTTTTGGCCTGATTAATGGCTACGTTGGCTACCTGGGGATGCCCCTGCGGATATTTCGGTGTTTCCATATAGGCAATATCTCCGATAGCATAAATATTATCGTAACCCTGTATTTTATTATATCGATCTACAATATATCTGTTTCTCACTAATTTTTCTTCCGGAAAACCTCCTACAACATTTCCTGTAACTCCTGCGGCCCAGATCACATTATTGGATGGTATTTCTTTCCCGCTTCTGAGATGTACTTTGTCACCATCATAGTCTGTTACCACTTCCCCGCTCAAAAAAGTAACACCAAGATCTTTCAGATATTTCTCAGATTTTTCCTGAGCTTCACTGCTCATGACAGCAAGGGGTTTTTCTGTGGAACTTACCAGAATAATCTTCAGATGGTCGAAATTCATGTAAGGGTAATCTCTTGGAAGGATGTCCTTTTTCATTTCAGCAAAAGCTCCAGCCAGTTCTACTCCGGTAGGCCCGCTTCCAACGATCACAATATTCCAGTTTCCGTCATCGCTCCTGCTTTTTTCAATAATCAGTTTTTCAAAGGTCATCAGAACATGATTCCTGATACTGATGGCTTCCTGGGTATTTTTCATCCCGAAAGCTTTTCCTTCCAGTTCTTTGTTCCCGAAAAAATTAGTTTTACAGCCCGTTGCTATGATGAGTTTATCATAAGTAAATTCTGCCTCGTCGGTAATGACTTTATGGTTGGCAGGATCTATTTCTTTCACCTCAGTCATACGGAACTGCGTGTTTCTGGATTGCTGAAAAATCTTTCTGAAGGGAAAAGAAATGTTGGAAGGTTCTATCCTTCCCGAGGCTACCTGATAAAAAAGCGGCTGAAACATATGGTGGTTCATCCGGTCGAGAACAATAACCTTTTTGTTCTTGTTATTCAATGTTTTTGCAAGCTGCAGCCCCGCAAATCCTCCTCCAATAATGATGATTTTTTCGCGTGTTTCCATAATACACAAATTTACTGATTTTATTTTAGCATTTCGCAGTGAAAAAAGTTAGTTTTGCAAAACTTTATGACACCAAAAAAGTACACCAAAAAAACTGCCAAAAAAGTCCATAAGTCGAGACGGAAGAAGTATTTTTTCCGAAGATGGGTCATACTGGCAATTTTAATAATGGCATTAGTAGGAACAGGACTTTACTTAAAGCAGTCCGTCAGCTATTACTATGCGTTGTACTTTAATAAATTTAAGCATAAAAAGCTTCATAACAGTGAAAAGGAGGCAGCAAGAATTCAGAGAATATTAGCCAGCAACCTTGATAAAACCTATGGTTTTGATGTTTCCCATTATCAAAACCGGGAAGATATCAGATGGGATAGCCTCAGCATCGGAAATAAAACGATTCCGCTGGAATTTGTAGTGATGCGTGCAACGATGGGAAACCGTAGTGCCGACAAGCATTTTGATGAATTTTGGGAAAGTGCCCAAAAACATGAGCTTATCCGTGGCGCCTATCATTTTTACAGAGCCGATGAAGATCCCGTGATCCAGGCCAATAATTTTTTAGACAACGTGAAACTTGAAAGCGGAGATCTTCCTCCGATTCTTGATATTGAAAAAATTCCAAAGCGTAAAACCAACAAAAAACTGGTTGAAGACCTGAAAGTATGGTGTAAAATTGTAGAAGAAGCCTATGGTGAAAAACCTATCATCTACACGTACTACCATTACTATAAAGATTTTCTGAAAGGCGAGTTTGAAGGCTACCCTTTATGGCTTGCCAATTACAACGATGTTCCCTCACCTTCTCCCGATGACGAGTGGGATTTCTGGCAGTTCACAGAAAACGGTATTGTTCACGGCATCAATACAAAAGTGGATCTTGATGTCTACAATGGTAATTCGTGGTCGTTAAAAAGGCTGACACTGGATTAGAAAGAAAAAGGAGCGGTGATAAATTTTCCAGCTGATCAAACTACATATGTATTAATCATCTTCATTCATATTATTGCTTCCGTTTTTATCCATTTTCACATCAATATTAATGGCTGGTGCGGCAATGGTCATTTTCTGCCAGTCACCATAAAACTCCCTTATAAACCCTGTTCTGAACAAAGCAGCACTGATTTTAATCCTGCCGTCAAAATCTTTTAAAAACTGTATGCCGATAAAAAATTTTCCCTGCAGCCAGATATTCCGGTCGCTTACATCCAGTGTATACGTTCCGTCTTTGATCATATCTTCAGTGAGCTTTACGGTAATCTCCTCTTCCAGGATATTTTTATCCGGGAAGCCATTTTTTTCACTGTAAATGCTATATCTCATTAAAACCGGCTCAGTAGAAACATAGCTGGCTATATTCAGATTGATATTTTTAAGCTTTGATCTTTTCTTTGCGTTGAATTCTAAAGCTGTTTCTCCAAGAAAACTCTTTTTGTCAAATTCCGGGTTAACAGAATAAATAACACTTTTTGTTTTGGTATTGACCCCCCAGTTTTTATCTATCAGCTTTTTAGGCTTAATTGCAATCTCTTTAATATTTTTAATTTTCTCTGTTAAAAATATTTTTTGCTGGTCATACTTTTTAAAATCCTGTATTGTTTCCTGATAAAGATCGTATCCCGGGACTTCTATTTTTATTTTCTGCTGGGGATCTGTATTGGAAAGATCAATTGAAAATTTTCCTTTTTCATCTGAAATCGTGCCTGTTGATTTTTTCTCAATCCCGATTTTCACATAAGGAATAGGCTGATGTTCGTTTTTAGAAACAATAGTTCCGGAAACAACCTGCGCGTGGAAGGCTGAGGCTGCCACAAGGAAGAATAAAGTAGAATATATTTTCATGTTAAAAGTTTGATGCAAACATATCTATTTTCAATATGCCGGCCTCCCAACATTTTATTAAATTTATTCTCCCTTTAGTTAAATTTATTTAAAAATTTCCGGAATTCTCTGATAGCTCTATTAGGAATTTAAACTCAGGATCAGAGGATATTCATAACCTCTTCCCAGGAATGAACTCTTTCATAGGTATCATTTTCTATCAGTTCATTATGAGGTTGGGTAAAGATCAGTCTTTGTCCTGAAAAATGGTCCAGATTTTTAGGATAATCATCAATCATGACATCTCCGGACACTACTCTTTTACTTCCGCAAAGAACAATCTGTTCCCATGTGATAAAAGGAAAATGTTCTGCCAGCCATTCATATTTTTCCCGTAGGCTGTTTGGAAATTCCATTCCGGCAGATACAATATAGAGTTCATATTTATTATTAAGATATTCTATTGCCTCACGGCTTCCTTTCATTACCGGTAAGGTTCTGAAAAAGCCTACTTCATTCACATGCTTTTTTCCGTTGGGAAAAGACTCTATTTCAGGCTTACCAGCCAAATCACTGATTTCAATTTCTCTTCCTGTATCCCTTTTTTCAAATTGCGCCAGCTGATGATATACATCCGCCATTACTCCATCCATGTCGACGATAACTTTTTTCATTACTTCAATCAGATTTTGTATTATGTATTACTTTTACAATGTACATTTCATTGTAGTTGATCAAATTTACTGATTAGTTTTTTCAGATAAGGGGCACAGTTTATTAAAAAATTATAAATATTCATTTTTATAAAAGAGGTTCCGGGAAGTTTTAGGCTACATTTTCGTATTTTTGCGGTTCAATTGAAATTTAAAATCAAACTATTAATTCCCAATGAATTACGTTTCTGCAGAAAATCTTACCAAATCTTACGGCATCAAAGTTTTGTTTAAAAATATTTCTTTCCACATCAATGAAGGAGATAAAATAGCGATTGTTGCCAAAAACGGAAGTGGAAAATCTACACTTCTTAAAATACTAATGGGTAAGGAAATTGCAGACAGCGGAACTGCGATCATCAATAAAGATATCCAGGTGGTATTATTTGATCAGGAGATTGATTATGATCCTAAGCTGAGCATTGAAGAATTTATGATGACCCTGGATTCCGAGCCTATCCTGGCGCTTAAAAACTATCATCGTTCACTTCATTCTACAGATAATGATTTTATTGAGAAAGCACTGGCTGATATGGAAGTTCATAAAGCCTGGGATCTGGAAAATGAAATGAAGCAGATTCTTTCCCAGCTTAAAATTACAGATCTTGAAGCTAAAATGGGAACCCTTTCCGGAGGACAGATCAAACGTGTCGCGCTGGCTAAACTTTTAACAGAAACAAGAGCCGAGCACAGACATACCCTTCTTATCATGGACGAACCTACCAACCACCTTGATGTGGATATGGTAGAATGGCTTGAAAATTATCTGAACAAGGCAAAAATTACTTTATTGCTTGTCACCCACGACCGATATTTCCTTGACAGTGTTTGTGATATTATCTGGGAAATGGAGGATCAGAATCTGTATGTTCACAATGGTTCGTATGCAACTTACCTTGAGAACAAGATGATTCGTGAGGAGAATCTTAATGCTACGATTGATAAAGCGAATAACCTTTACAGAAAGGAACTGGAATGGATGAGAAGACAGCCAAAAGCCAGAACTACAAAATCAAAAAGCAGAATTGATGCTTTTTACGAAACGGAAAAAGTAGCCAAAACCGACACCAGAAAAGACGGGCTGGAGCTTGATTTTGAAATGAAACGTCTGGGAAATAAAATTCTTGAACTCAAACATATTGATAAAAGCTTTGGATCTAAAGTTTTATTGAAAGATTTCAGCTACCAGTTTCAACGTGGAGAAAAGGTTGGAATCATTGGAAAGAACGGAGCGGGAAAATCTACCCTGCTTAATATTATTCAAGGTTTTGAAAAAGCCGATAAAGGAGAAATTGAAACAGGAGAAACTATTTCTTTCGGTTACTTTTCGCAAAAAGGTCTTACCTATAAAGAGGATGAACGTGTGATTGATTTCATCAAAGAAATTGCAGAATTTTATCCTTTAGCGAATGGTAAAAGTTTATCCGCATCACAGTTCTTAAGATTATTTTTATTTGACGATCAGACACAATATTCTCCTATTTCTAAACTTTCCGGAGGTGAAAAGAGAAGACTTCACCTGATGTACATCTTGTATCAGAATCCTAACTTCCTGATTTTTGACGAACCTACGAATGACTTAGATCTTCCCACGCTAACGGTTCTTGAAAACTTTCTTCAGCAATTCCAGGGATCTTTGATTATCGTTTCCCACGACAGGTATTTTATGGACAGAATTGTAGATCATGTTCTGGCTTTTGAAGGAAACGGAAAAATCAGAGATTTTGTAGGTAATTTCTCAGAATACAGAGAAGCCAGAAGCCGTGAAGAGGCATTGGAAAAAAATGCTGCGGTAAAACCTGATCCTGTAAAAGAAGTAATTTCTTCCGCAGAAGGTACTCAATTTTCCAATTCTAAAAGAAAACTGACCTTTAAAGAACAAAGGGAACTGGAAACGATTGAAAAAGAAATGCCTGAACTGGAGGAACAGCGCGCAAAAATTCTGGATAAGCTCAACAACGAAGCTGATTATGAAAAGATAGCCACTCTTTCTTCCGAGCTGGAAACGGTTTCAGAAAAACTGGAGAACCACGAAATGAGATGGCTTGAGCTTCAGGAGCTCCTTTAAGAATATGAATGAGTTCAAAGTGTCGCAGAGTTGGATTGTAGACGGGTTGGAAATTTCTAATCCCGACTGGTATCAACCTTGAACTTTAAACCTTGAACTTTGAACTCATTTCTAATTTATAATTTTACTATTCTTTCTTCTTTTGCACTTTCAAGAGAAGCATCAATGATTTTCATATTCTGAATAATTTCTTTTCCCGGAGATGGTAAGGCATATCCAAAAACGATGTGTTCATAAATCTGCTGGTAATAATCCATATAGTTTCCGGCTTCACTGGAGGTAAGAATTCTTTCAGTTTCAGAATGATCATTCAGGAAGTTTAAAATTCCGTCCGGTGCAGTCAAAGGCTGTGTCCATTCTTTACCATATTCAGGAATAGCACCTGCTACCAGTTCATTTTCCTGATTATCGGTTCTTTCCTGCAGGAAAGTTCCTCTGTCTCCATGAATTGTGTAAGCATAATGTCCTTCTTTGCTGAAAACAGATGATTTCAGTCTTACTCTCAGATTATCTTTATAGAATAAGAGAATTTCAAAATAATCGTTAGCGAATTCGGCCCCTTTCATAGAAAATACATCAGCAAACAATTTTTCGGGGTACCCAAAGTACTGTACCGCCTGATCTACAAGATGTGCTCCCAGATCATGAAGTGATCCTGATCCCTGCTGATCCGGACTTTCTTTATGCTGCTTTCCACTGGCCGTGGTACGGAATCTGTCAAAACGTATTTCAACTTCTTTAATATTCCCTATTTTCTTCTCATTCAGAATTTTTTGAACCTGCAGAAAGTCACGGTCGAATCTTCGGTTTTGGTATACACTCAAAAACAAACCTTTTTCTTCAGCCAGTTGCACCAGTTCTTCTGCTTCAGAAACATTTACTGTAAAAGGTTTTTCCACAATAATATTTTTTCCCGCTTCCAGTGCTTTTTTGGCGTACTCATAATGGGTTTGAACCGGAGTATTGATGATCACCAATTCTACATCAGCAAGCTGAAGCATTTCTTCCACGGAACGATAGATCGTTGACTCAGGATATTTCACCTTCGATTCTTCCTTGCTTCTTTCCACAACAGCAGAGATAAAAAATCCCGGATGCTCCTTTAAAAAGGGAGCATGGAACACTTTCCCACTCATTCCAAAGGCACAAAGCCCTGCTTTTACCAATTGCATATTATAATTTTTTAACAAATATATTCATAAAAAATTCTCTATCCCTTAGTGTAAAGGAGCTATAGAAATAATCCATCTCGTCGACTTATAAAAATATGATTTAAATCATAAAATTATTTTTATCTATTCTAAACAAATACTTACATTTGCGCCTTATTTAAAACTGTTCTACATAAAAATAAAATGAAAAAACAATTACTTTCTTTAGGTCTTCTATTCATCGCTGTTTCAGCGAGTTCTCAGATGAAAAATGCTGAAGCAGATACCATCAGAACACAGACCATTGAGGATATTAATCTTCACAAAACAGGAAATCCCAACCAGGCAAGACCATTATCAACCAAGTCAAATCTGACGGTAATGGAAACTCCTCAGCCTATTGCTATTGTTACGCACGAAATCATTGAGCAGCAGCAGGCAAAGCAACTGAGTGATGTTCTTCAGAACGTAAACGGATTGTATATCACTTCATCCAGAGGAAATTCTCAGGATAGTTTTGGTGGACGTGGTTTCATTTTAGGAAATGATAATATTTTTAAAAATGGTTCAAGAGTAAACAGTGGTGTTTTCCCTGAAGTAAGTGGTCTGGAAAGAGTAGAGGTTTTAAAGGGAGCCAATGCCATGCTTTTTGGAAATACAGCAGCTGGTGGTGTTATCAATATGATTACAAAAAAACCTAAATTCAATTTTGGCGGAAGTATCGGGCTAAACGGCGGAAGCTGGAATTCCTATAAACCAACAGTTGATATTTACGGTCCTTTATCTAAAAATATTGCTTTCAGAGTAAACGGAGCCTATGAGCATGCTGAAAGTTTCAGAGATGTTGTAGAATCAGAGAAATATTATTTCAATCCATCCTTCCTTTTCAATTTAAGCCCAAAGTCACAATTGATTGTGGAAGCAGATTATCTTAAAACTAATTTTACTCCTGATTTCGGGCTTGGTTCTATTACGGAAAAAGATCAAAGCTACAGATTAAATGATACTGTTTCCAGAAACACTTTCTACGGAACTAACTGGCAATATCAAAATGTACAGCAAGCTTCCACGAATGTAACTTTTAATCATCAATTTAACGAAAGATGGTCTCTAAATGCGATTGCTTCTTACCAAAATTATACGAAAGATTATTTTTCTTCTGAAAGAGTGCAATGGATCTATGACACCAAAGATACCACTGTAGATCCTAACAGATTATCATGGAAAAGACCTTTTGGCAAAACTTACAACGAACAAAATTATACTTCAGCACAGGTAAATATCAATGGTGAGTTCAATACTGGAAAAATCAACCACAAAGTTTTAATTGGGGCAGATGCTGATTACGGTCAGGCAGATGCTTATGCTTATACTGTTGCAGCTCCAAGAAATCTTCTATATTTAGATGATCCATCAACGTGGGGAAGTATTGATATGCCGAATTCTACTCTTAGTACGAGAAACAGGATCAATACAAGAAGAATCGGGATCTATGCACAGGATTTTATCAGCTTAACAAAACAATTAAAAGTAATTGCAGGTTTAAGATGGTCTTATATAGAAAATATGCCTACGCTGACGACCCGCTTCACATTAAATGATAAAATTGAAGTCGCTAATTCTTCAACGTCTGACAATGCATTTTCTCCAAAAGTAGGTTTGGTGTATGCTCCAAATGAAAACCTTTCTGTATTTGCAACTTATACGAATTCTTTTGCAGCCAATGCAGGATATACTTCAGATCAATTTGGAACAGTAAATACCAATCAGTCTGCTTCAGATGTTCAAGCTCAATTAAATACTTTATCAAAGCAAAGCATAAAGCCATCAACCGTTGATCAATATGAAATTGGTATTAAAAAGAATTTCTGGAATAATGCTTTAGCTGTTAACTTAACGGCTTACCAGATTATGTACAATAACTACTATCAAACGTATTGGTTTGCTTCTGCTCCAAACGGAGTACCTGTAAATTCCACAGACACCAATCTTAAAGAATTTGCAGGAAATATGAGAAGCCGTGGTGTGGAACTGGACATTACAGGAAATCCCACAGAAAACTTATCTATAATCGGAGGTTTTTCTTATAACAATTCGGTTTATACCGACACTCCTGAAAAAGGATATATTGAAAACCAAAGACTGGTAAGAACACCGGCTACAACAGCAAATGCTTCTGTTTTCTATAAATTTACAAACTACGTAAAAGGGTTGAAAATCGGAGCTGGGATTTATTACATCGGGGATAGAATTGCCGGATGGAATGATACAAAATCTACAAACACAAGTAGAAATAACGTGAGCAGAATGTTTGATCTGAAAGATTATACGACTGTTTCCGTGTCAGTAGGCTACGAGTGGAAAAAATTCTCTGTTCAAGGGAAAGTGGGAAACCTGTTTGATGTCATAAATTACAATGTTCACGAGAATTATTCAGTGAATCCGATTACGCCTAGAAATTACTATTTCACATTGACATACAGACTCTAGAATTCTTTATATAATAATTCTTTCACTAAAAGTGGAAATTGCATTTTTGCAGTTTCCACTTTTGAAATTTTAAACAAAAACAAAAAAATAAGATATGGATAAGATTAAAGACACAAGAAGCTTCATGAGAATTACACACCGCTACCTGGGATATTTCCTTGCCGGAATTATGGCTGTATATTCGTTAAGTGGAATTCTTCTGGTGTACAGAGACACAGATTTCCTGAAAAGTGAAAAGAAATATGAAAAAAATATCGCAGCCAATCTTACAGAAAAAGAGCTGAAAAAAGAGCTTAAGATGAAAGGCCTGGAAGTGGAAAAAACAGAAGGAAGTGTTCTTTATTTTAAGCAGGGAACTTATGACAGTGCAACCGGAAAAGCCAAATATACCAAAAAGGAACTTCCTTTCGTATTGGACAAAATGGTTTCGCTTCACAAATCACAATCCAAAGATGCTATATCTCCTCTAAGCGTATTCTTCGGAGTTTCTCTTTTCTTTTTCGTCATCTCAAGTTTCTGGATGTTTAATCCTAAGACCAAAGCATTCAAACGTGGAATCAAATTTACAATTGCAGGTCTTATCATTTCGGTGATCCTTTTATTTATTTAAATTCCGAATGGGCAAAGAAAAATATGTGTTTTATATAATTAATGATATATTATCTACTTTTATCATTTTTTTCTTAAAACAACCATTTTATTTTCTTTATTATCATAACATATAGAGCCGATAGGTTAAAAAAACAAACTATATCTCACTGAAAATCTTAACGTTTGTTTAGAAAAATTACGTAAAATTAAGAGTCTGGCACATTTATTGTTTTTTCTATAATTCGTGAATAATAAACATTTAATTATTAAAATAATAAATTATGAAAAGACTTATTTTAACAGGGATATTAGCCGTAGCAGGCTTAACAGCAACTGCCAACGCTCAGATTCAAAAAGGTAATTGGATGGTAGGGGGTAACCTTGTAGGGGCAAATTTTGGGTTAAATGAAGGAGCAGGATATAACTTTGCAATTCAGCCAAAAGGAGCCTATTTCATCGAAGATAATATCGCAGTTGGGGGATACGTAGATTTAGGTTTCAAAGGAGCTAAAGATGCACCCACTACTTTTACATATAATGTAGGAGCATTAGGACGTTACTATCTTAACCCGGGAGAGCAGGGAGTAAACAACTTACTACACCACGGAAGATGGTTCTTCGAAGGTAACGTAGGTGTTGGAGGAATGTCTATCTCTAAAGGAGGTTCTTCTTCTAACGGTCTTAACTTCGGATTCGGACCTGGTTATTCTTACTTCATCACACCAAACATCGGATTGGAAGGTTTGGTGAAATATGATGCGAACGCAGGATTCGGAAGCGGTGGATACACTAACAAAATTACTTTTGGTTTAGGATTCCAGATTTACCTTCCAACGTCTAAAGCGAAACAAATCATCAACGACGTTAAGTAATCACTGAAATACTTATAAAAAAATGAAAGCGCCCCGGAATTATTTCCGGGGCGCTTTTCGTACAAATTAAAACTAAACTATAAAAAATCAAATAAATCATGTATTAGGTTGGGGGGTGTATCTCAGATAGGGTTTTATTTCCTTTACCCCTTTCGGGAATATTTTCCGGGCATCTTCTGTAGAAATTGTTGGAGGTACAATAACATCTTCTCCAACTTCCCAATTCACAGGAGTAGCCACACGGTAATTATCTACCAGCTGTAAAGAATCCAGCACTCTAAGGATCTCGTCAAAATTCCTTCCTGTAGAGGCCGGATAGGTAATAATCAGTCTTACTTTTTTGGAAGGATCAATAATCAGAAGAGAACGTACTGTAGCGGTAGCCGAAGCATTGGGATGAATAAAATCATACAGTTCTGAAACCTTTCTGTCTTTATCGGCAATAATAGGAAACTGCACCCGGGTGTTCTGAGTTTCATTAATATCTTTCACCCAATTTTGATGATCTTCTACCCCATCCACACTCAGGGCAATTACTTTTGTATCTCTGGCATCAAACTCAGACTGCAGTTTTGCAGTATACCCCAATTCTGTAGTGCATACCGGCGTATAATCTGCAGGATGCGAAAACAGAATCCCCCAGGAATCTCCCAGATAATTATAAAAATTGATATCACCTACCGATGATTCTGCCTGAAAGTTGGGTGCTGTATCTCCTAGTTTGATTGACATAATGTTCTTTCTTTATAGTCTACAAATTTAGTAGACTTTTTGGAACTGGCAAATTTTTTGATGAAAATTTATATCTTTAATTAAAATTTTATTCATGGAGAAAACCGGACTCAGGTATGTAGATCTTGTTTACAAGGTATTGGAAAATTGGTATATCACCTTCGCTGAACTTACACCCAAGCTGATTGTTGGAATTTTAGTATTTACCTTTTTCCTGGTTACCAGCAAATATTTAAGCCAGGCAGCGGTAAAATTATTCCATAAATTTTTTCCTAAAAGTCGCAAAGAGAGCTCCTTAGTTACCTTAATCAGTATATTCAGATTTTTGATCATGCTGATGGGAACCTTTATTGCTCTTGAAATAATGGGTTTCAGCGGCTTTCTTTGGAAGTTTATCGGAAGCTTAGGAGTTGCCGGGGTTATTGCCGGGGTTGCTCTGAAAGACCTGGTATCCAGTATTTTCTCAGGAATGCTTATTGGAATTGACAAAGCTTACAAGGTAGGAGATTATATTACCATAGGAGCCCATTCAGGAACAGTACAGGAAATTGGGTTTCTCACTACAAAAATTCTTACTGATGACGGAAAGAAAGCTTATATCCCTAATCAGGTTGTTTTCAATGCTCCGTTTTACAATATTACCGCTTCGCCACAGCGCAGAATTATTTTAAATTTTGAAATTCCGGCTGATGAAGATATTACCAAAGTACAGAAAGGAATTCTTGATGTGGTTAAAAATCTTGATAATGTGGATAAGCTGGACACTCTAGAAGTGATTTTTACAGATTTGAAGCAAGGTGCATTTAATCTTCAGGTAAAATTCTGGATAAAAGTGGGGGCTAATCTTGCGCAGGTAAGAAGCCAGGCTTATTTAGGGATTAAAGAACGCTTTGATACGGATAAAATTCAGCTGGTAACGCCAACGAGCATCAGCATTACAAGTGGAGAGACTAACTTGCCGGAAAATCATCAGGATAAGTAAAATTATTTATAAAATAAAAGACCATTTCGAGTATTGAAATGGTCTTTTTTATGATGATTGATAGGAGATATTTAAACCTAACAGGTTTTAGAAACCTGTTAGGTTTACAGTATTTCCGATGAAGTTATTACAAAACTGTGCCCTTCACGTTCCAACAAAAAAACCGTTTCAAATGAAACGGTTTCTTTATTTATTGTCTCGTCCTGAAAAAGGTTGACTAAAAAACCATAAAATTAGTCACCCTTATGAATCTAAAAAAACCATCGTCCCC
>NZ_JCAIOM010000007.1:0-271596 GCF_059587025.1 Chryseobacterium sp. DZ-32 | reverse complement strand
CCAGCGCCGATGGTACTGCTAACGCGGGAGAGTAGGCCGCCGCCAGTTTTTATTTTATTTTTAAAAAATCCTTTATCATTGTGATAAAGGATTTTTTTGTTTTATACCCAAGTTAAGCTTATAAGCAATAAGTAATAATTGATAAACGATACATCAATCAACTATGATTGATCAACTATCACCTATCATTTATTACTTATGCTGACAGCATACACTCCAATTGTCACTCCGTAGGAGTCTCATCAAAGTATTAGCACATAACTCAAGTATTAGTTTTACCTTTTAAATCCTTTTAAGACTCTAATAAAGGAGGCTGGATTCCTGCGGAATGACACAGTAGGAAAGAAGCAGGCCAAATAAAAAGAAAGACGCCAGTTGAACCATAGCACAATTGAGAAGGGATGTTTATGACACTATTGAAAGATCATTCCCCCGGTTCAGCCTAAAATTATTCATTGTTACGGCTGTTCATTCTTTGCTTTCACTTACTATCGTTTATTCTAACTATTTGACACTCCGTAGGAGTCTCATCAAAGCATTAGCTTATAACTTAAGTATTACTTCCTTCTTTACTTTTTAATGTTTTAAACTCTAATAAAAGAGCTTGGATTCCTGCGGAATGACACAGTAGAAAGAAGTGACACAAATGAAGGAGAAAGACGCCGTTGGAACTCTCTACCTTTTGAAGCTTTAAACTCTATAAAAAGAGTCTGGATTCCTACGAAATGGCACAGTGGAAAGAAGCAGCACAAATGAAATAGAAAGACGCTATTTACAAGAAAAGTTTTATCTGTTTAGTCTGCTATTTGTAGGATAGAAATCATTTTCCTCTTTTTAAGCTCATAAATTGCTTATCGCAAACAAAATCTGGGCTTATCATTATAAATAGGTCTGCGTGGCTGAAATCTGCTTTATTTTAATCCAAAAGAAATAAAAAACCGCTTCTCTGCAGAAACGGTTCTTATTGATGACATTTTGATTTTTTATCTTACATATCACTGTTCGTGTCCGGGCATTTGAAGTCATCGCTGCAGGTTGCACAAACAATGGTTCCGTTGCAGTAATACATACAGAAATCTGTTTCCGGAAGATTAGCTCCACCTGAAATGTTCTTTAATTGGTTCTTTTGTAGTTTTTTTAGGTTTTTCATATAGTTTTAATTAAAAATTTGTTGTTAAAGTAAAAATAATTAAAATATTTTTAATTATACAATGTGTGGTATATTTAAAAATTAAATTTAATATAGCTTTCTATATTCTTTTACGGTTTAAGACTTTTTTAGTTTTTAATTGACTAATTATTAATATAATAAATAGTAATTTTAAGCTAGCGTTACCCGAAAAGCTTATAGAGTAGGAATACCAAAAACCAATAACTATGAAAAATTTTAAAAAACTTTCAAGAGAAGACAGAAAATGTATTGTTGCGGGAGAAAATTTCCCGGCATATTGTTTTGAAGGAGGCGGACCGGGAGAAGGAGGATGTTCTGCCGGAGAAATCTGTTCAAATGGAAAATGTGTCCCTTATGTTGAGGGTCCCGGAGGAGGACAAAATCCTGGAGGTGGCGGCGATACTTATACCTGTATCTGTCCATGGGGAACTTTTACACAACCCACTCCTTGCCCCGAATTTTATTGTATAACGGGATAAAAATAAGTAAAATGAATATGTAAATAATAACGGCTGCCTCTATAGAGACAGCCGTTTCTTTTATTTTTTAATCAATCCCAGTTCGATCAATCTTTCATGCAGGAATTCTCCGGCGGTAGTATCTTCGTATAATTTAGGATTGTTTTCATCTACACAGTTCTCAAGTGCATTTAAAGACATGGCACTGATTGGATGCATAAAGAAAGGAATTGAATATCTTGAAGTGCTCCACATTTCTCTTGGTGGGTTTACCACTCTGTGGATGGTAGATTTCAATTTGTTGTTGGTATGTCTTGAAAGCATGTCACCAACATTGATCATCAGTTCATCTGGTTCGGCAATGGCATCAATCCATTCTCCGTTGTGATTTTGAACCTGAAGACCTTTTCCTTGTGCTCCCATTAAAAGAGTGATAAGGTTGATGTCTCCGTGAGCAGCCGCTCTTACCGCATCATCCGGTTCTTCAGTGATTGGCGGATAGTGAATCGGTCTTAAAATAGAATTTCCTTCTGCGATCTTGTCATCAAAATAAAATTCATCTAAACCAAGGTGTAATGCTAAAGCTCTTAACACATACTGTCCTGTTTTCTCAAGCATCTGGAATGCTTCTTTACCAACTTCGTTGAATCTTGGAAGTTCTTCAACGATTACGTTGTCCGGATACTCAGTTCTGTATTTTGAATCATCAGACAGATACTGTCCAAAGTGCCAAAATTCTTTTAAGTCTCCTTTTTTGAAACCTTTTGCAGTTTCTTTACCGAATCCTACATAACCTCTCTGGCCACCAATTCCTGGAATCTCATACTTTTGTTTCGTTTCCACTGGCTGTTCAAAAAAGTTTTTTACCTCTCCATACAAATCATCCACTAGGTTGTCATCAAGAAAGTGGCCTTTTAAGGCTACAAAACCAATTTCTTCATAAGCTTTTCCGATTTCATTTACAAATTTCTGTTTGCGTTCCGGGTTGCCCGAAAGGAAATCACGCAGGTCTACACTAGGTATTTTATCCATTTTTAGAAATTTACGAACAGCAAAATTACATTTTTTTTAAATTAAATGATTTTAAAATCATTATTTATAAGTTAAATTTGCTGTATGAAAAAATATTCTTCTAAGAGAAGTATCCAAATACTTGCACATCTTCTTCAGCAGTACGGAATTGCAGATATCGTAATTTCTCCGGGGTCGAGAAATGCTCCTTTGGCCATCCATTTTTCAGAGGTAGATAGTTTCAACTGTTACAGCATTGTAGACGAAAGAAGTGCTGCTTTTGTTGCAATGGGAATGGCGAAAAGTGAGAAAAAACCAGTAGCTGTTACGTGTACCAGCGGATCTGCGGTAGTTAATTATTATCCTGCGGTTACGGAAGCATTTTATCAGAATGTGCCCCTTTTGGTACTTACTGCAGACAGGCCGACAGATTTTGTTGATATATTCGATGGGCAAACGATCAGGCAGAAGGATGTTTTTCATCAGCATTCCTATGGTGATTTCCAGCTTTTGGAAGACAGTAAGGAGAATGCAGAAGATATTAATTTCGATATCATTAAAAAAGCTATCGAACTTTGCTTTGAGAAGCAAGGTCCGGTACATATTAATATTCCTCTGGAAGAACCTTTGTATGAGCTGGTTTCAGAGCTTCCTACTTTTCCTACGGTAGAAAAGACAATTAAGCATAAAGAGTATGAAATTCCGTCCAATCTGATTGCAGAATGGCATACTTCACAAAGAATTATGCTGTTGGTGGGAACAAGAGACTACAGTCCGGAACTGGAAAACCAGCTGACTCAGTTGGTGAAAAACCATTCTGTTGTGGTACTGAGTGAAGCCAATTCAAACCTGCATCATGAAAAATTCTTCAAACATATAGACCGTTATATTTTCAATTTTACAGAAGAGGATTACAAAACATATGCTCCTGACCTGTTGATTACAGTTGGGCAGAATGTGGTTTCCAAAAAAGTAAAACAATTCCTCAGAAGTGCCCGTCCTAAACAACATTGGCATCTGGATGAAGTGTGGCAGCCTGATACTTATTTCTCACTCACAGAAAAGATCGAGGTAAAACCTGAGGTTTTCTTCTCAAAACTGCTGAAATTTATCAATCTGGAACCAAGGCCTTATTATAACCTTTGGGACGTCTTAAGGGATAAAAAAGATGCTAAACACGAACAGTTTTTAAATACAATTGATTTCTCAGATTTTTATTTCTTCAATAAAGCGTCACAAACAATTCCTGAGAATTATAATATTCATTTCAGTAACTCCTCGGGGATCAGATATGCGCAGCTGTTTGATTTTGGGAAGAGAAAAATGTACTGTAACAGAGGAACAAGTGGTATTGACGGATCCACTTCTACGGCAATGGGATTTGCCATTAAAAATGAAAACCCAACTTTATTGATTACAGGAGACCTGAGTTTTTTCTATGATATCAATGGTCTTTGGAACCAATATATTCCACCGTTTGTAAGAATTATGATCTTCAATAATGGTGAAGGCAATATCTTTAAAATCATTCCCGGACCTGGAAATGCCAATCCGAATACTCTGGACGAATTTATTGCTACAAAACACCGTAAAAATGCAGAATCTCTGGCGAAACATTTTGGATTCTCCTATATCAGAGTAGAGGATGAACTTACGCTGGATAGGGTTCTTGAGAATTTCTTCAAACCTGATGCGCAGCCAAAAATCCTGGAAGTAAATACTCACGGGAAGAATAGCGCAGATGTACTGAAATCGTATTTTGAGTTTATGAAATAAATTTAAAGATCAAGATATTCTTCATTCCCCGGCAGATTGATAATTCTGTCGATAGGATAGATAAACATATCATCAAAATCATTCAACGCATTAATGATCTGGAAATGGGTGAATTGCTTTATATTCTGTAAAGTGATCTCCGTTTCTTTGATCTTTTTATGCTTTAAAAGATGTTGTCTCTGCACACCGTTCAACAGGTAAGTAGAAGGAGTGAACCAGTCTTTTCCCTTTAGAAATAAAAGGTTGGAAAAGGAAGTATCCGTGATATGATTATTTTTGATGATGATAATTTCTTCTGCTTTTGCTTTCATCTTCATTTTATCGAGCTCTTTGCGGTCTTCAAATTTGAATGAATAATCAAAGCTGTTGTTTTCTACCAGTTGAAAGTCATGTATTTCAGGAATCGCATAAGGAATCATCTGTGTTCTGATCTTTTTATCAAGGTCATAAGCAATTCTCAGCTTGAAAAGTCCATCTTCATCATGCTGCAGATTTTTATAGATCTTGGCCAGATCAATTGAGTCTTCCTTCCCGAAATGGGAAAATGTTTGATTGACACGTTTCTGATGTAGATCCAATAGAAACACCTCCTGATCTTCTACTTTAATGCTTTCAATGAATTGGGACATAGATTTTATTTTTCATTTCCTGATATTCGTCTTCTAATTTGCTCATGTGCGTTATACCGCCTCCGCTTTTGAAATACAATTGATCTCCTTCTTTTTCAATAAAGCGTATCATTACACAGCTGTCTACATTTTGGCCGTCAAACCAGCCACAGATTCCCGTGTAATATCCTCTGTCATACCCTTCCGCATCCAGAATAATTTCCAGTGTTTTAGGTTTGGGAGCTCCTAAAATAGAGCCTGCAGGAAGCAGTTTCTTCATAATACTTCCTATTTTTCCCTCATATTCAGGTTTTATCATCCCTGAAATTTCGGAACTCATTGCATACAGATCCTTCTGCCGGGTTTTGATAAAATCAATCTGTTGGAACTGATCTACCTGTACATCGTCAGCTACCATGCTTAGATCGTTCCGAAGGAGATCTACAACCGTGTAATGTTCTGCCTTCTCCTTTTTATCATTCTTAAGAATTTCTGCTGCATTTTCAATAGATGCATCAATGGTTCCTTTCATGGGATAGGTGAAAATTTTTCCATCAATGATCTTTACAAAAGTTTCCGGAGAAAAAAATACAAAAAAATCTTTATAAAAAACTTTGTATTTCGCATTTGAATGATAAAAAATTTCTTCCAGGGTTAAATTAGTCTCAATACGTGTTTTTCTAGTGTAATTTACTAAGTAAGAGTTTCCCAAACGAATATTTTTCTGAACTTTATCAAAACCGGCCTGAAAGCTCTCCAATTCTTCAGGAAAGGATTTCCAAACTACTTTTTTATCCAGCGTATGGGTTGCTTTTGAGGTTGAAAATTCTTGAAAATCAACAATTAAACCCTCTTTTTCAATTTTATTTTCCTGATAGATTTCAACATTCTCCGAGAGAAAGTCGATGATGAAAAAATAGGGAACCTTCTGAAGAGAAAGCTCGTCCATTTCCATAAATTTTTGATGATTCACTGAAAACATTCTGCAAAAGTACTTATTGATGTTTACTTTTGCATAAATTTTTTACGATGCAGAACAAATATCCTCAGAAACCGGGAATAGATTTTATATTGAAGCAGGCATTTTTTTATTGGAATAAAACACTCGTTTTTCAGTTGATGTTTTCCATTTTTTACTTTGGAATTTTCCTCACGGTATTTTTCGCCGCAGATCTCAAATATAATATTTTGAGCCAGTACATGGAAACTAGCAAGTATCTGAAGGATGGTATGCAGGCATATGCCGCACAATATACTAAAATGGTTTCTACTCCGGAATTTCAGAATTTTTCTCTGATGATTGTGGGGACTATGATCTTTCTTTATCCTCTCAATATCGGGTTTTATCAGATTTACAGAAAAATTGATCTTAAAGAAAAGCTGGAACTGGGAGATTTACTGGTGGGATATAATGGACTTAACTTTTTTAAGTACATAGGATATTATATTTTCTGGTTTTTCATTTATATCAATGCTGCCCAGACTATTATTCTTGGAATCGTTTGGGTGATAGCAACTGTATTTGTTGCTCCATTGATGTTTTTTACCAATAAAAGAATCTTTGAATCCATTTCCCTGAATTTTAAAGCGCTCAGAATGTATTTTCTGGAAATAACGGTATGTGTAATCGTTGCCTTTCTATTTAAGTACTTAGGCTTTGCCCTATTTTTTATTGGAGGATTATTTACTTTTCCTTTTTGGAATGCAATGATTTACTCATTGTATAAAACCGTTTTTTCAGAGAAAAGTTAAAATTCATTCGTGTTTAATGGGATTTTTTACTAAAAAAAAGTAAATTTGGTAAAATCATTAAATATTTAAACTATGTCTGAATTTAACGAATTTGATCAGCAGGGCTCTGTACCCAACAGAGAAACGGGATCAATTATTTCTCATGCTTTTGAAATGTACAAAGGCGTTTTCGGTTACGGAATTGTAGCTATGATCATCTACCTTATCGGAGGTTCTGTTATTCAAATGCTTACAGGGTTTGACTCTGCTTCTATGGTGGAAGAAATGAAATCAGGAGGAGATTTTAATTACTGGAGTGCTCCGGGGCTTCCTTTATATATGGGAGCGTCCAGCCTTTTTGGACTTTTATTATCTCCCTTGTATGTAGGATTGATCTATATGGTCAATAAATACAATACCAAAAGTCCGATTGAATTTTCTGATCTTTTTATCGGATACCGCCAGAATTTTGTAAACATCCTGATTTATAGTCTTCTTGCGTGGATAATTTCTTCCATTGCTTTGGCATTATGCGTTCTGCCTATCATTTTTGTATATCCTTTCCTTTTAATAGGATATCCGATTCTGTTATTTGAAAATGCTTCAGCTACAGAGGCTTTATCAAAGTCGTTCAATATTGCTAAAGAAAATTATGGAACTTTCTTATTAACCGGGTTTTTAGGAGGTCTGATTTCTGTTGCAGGAATTATTCTTTGTGGAATAGGGATTATCCTGACAGCTCCGTTTATTATGATTGTAATGTACTCTACCTATTGCGCTTTCTTAGGAAAACCAAGACAGATTATATACAGTAAATAAAATATAAAATACATGATGAATAAGGACAAACAAATAAGCAGTGTTGCGATAAAGCAGATGTCGTTACTGGCCATCATTCTGGTATTGACCGGATTAATCTGCTTTAATCTGGCATTGTTTATTCCCTCGGTTCTGGGAGCGATTACCATTTATGTAGTCTGCAGAAAGTATAATTTTTATCTGCAGGAAGAAAAGAAATGGAAACCGTCACTGGCTGCTTTTGCATTGATGTTTGCAAGTCTTATTGTTCTTATTCTTCCGATCTATTTTATTGCCGATCTGATTATTGATAAACTGGGAAATGCACAGGCTTATATGGCCAAGTTCAATGTTTTCCTGGATAAAATACATGCTTATATTTTCTCAAAAACAGGGTTTGATATTCTAAGCAAAGAAAATATGGCAAAACTGAAAGATAATGTAGGAAAATTTTCTACTTCTGCAGTCAGTGGGACATTCAATACGCTTACAGTTGTGATGTCCATGTATTTTATTCTCTATTTTATGTTGGAAAGACCAAGACTCTTTGAAAAGATTCTGACTTCTTCCGCTCCGCTGAAGAGAGCAAATATCTCTTTGATCGGCGATAAAATGAGAAAATTAATCATGGCCAATGCGATAGGTATTCCTGTCGTAGCTGTAGGACAAGGGATTGTTGCGCTTATCGGATACCTGATTTTCGGAGCACCGGGAGCTATACTTCTTTTTGCCTTGACGGCTGCCGCTTCAGTAATTCCTGTAGTAGGAACGGCTATTATCTACGTTCCGGTATGTATTTTTATGATTGCGGAAGGTAATACCGGACAAGGAATTGGTTTGGCGATCTACTGCCTTGTGGTGGTGGGGCTTACTGATAATCTTCTACGTTTTACCCTTTTAAAGAAACTGGAAAATATTCACCCATTGAATACCGTATTCGGAATCATCATGGGAATGAATCTGTTTGGGTTTATGGGACTGATTTTCGGACCTATCCTGATCTCATTGACACTTCTTCTGGTGCAGGTATACAGGAACGAATTTTCGGATGAAGATACTCCTCCGGATCTTGAACTGCCCGGTCAGGATGATATTAAAGAAAAATTAATTTAATTATATAAAAACGTGGAAGGAATCAATCCCGAAATACTAAAAGAAATCTGTGTCATGAAAATGCCCTTCGGGAAATACGAAGGAACAGTGCTGGTTGATCTTCCGGTAAGCTACCTGGAATGGTTCAACAGAAACGGAATGCCAAAGGGAAAATTGGGAATGCAGCTTTCAACGGTCTACGAGATCAAGTTAAACGGGCTGATGGATCTTTTGACTCCTATCAGAGCAGCAGTAAGAAATGGGTTGTAAAAATTAAATAGACCATTTTTATATAGTTTCGGCGGCATCGAAGATGCCGCCGAAATTATTTTATCATTAATCCTTTTACGCTTTCAATGCTGAAATTTCATCTCTCAGCTTGGCAGCTTTAATAAAGTCGAGATTTTTTGCTGCCGCTTCCATTTCTTTTTGTTTCTGGGCAATCATTTTCTCGATATCTTCGGTAGCGTAGGTTGCCTTTGTTTCGGCAACTTTCTGAAGGATTTCTTTTTGTGTATATTTTTCATCAGGGAAGTCTTTGCTTCTTCCTACGAGATTTTCGGATATCTTTTTATTTAATGCTTTTGGCTTCAGACCGTGCTCTTCATTGTACTGCATTTGCTTGGCACGGCGGTATTCGGTTTCATCCAGGGTAGCCTGCATAGATTTTGTGATTTTGTCTGCATACATGATTGCTTTTCCGTTCACGTTTCTTGCGGCACGCCCTACGGTCTGGATCATTGATCTTCTGCTTCTCAGCATTCCTTCTTTATCAGCATCCAGAATGGCAACCAGAGAAACTTCAGGTAAATCCAGACCTTCTCTTAATAAGTTAACCCCAATCAATACATCAAAAAGCCCTAAACGAAGATCCTGCATAATCTGAATACGCTCCAGGGTCTCTACATCTGAGTGAATATATCTCGTTCTGATTCCGAATTTGGTGAAGTACTTGGTAAGTTCTTCCGCCATTTTCTTGGTTAAAGTAGTCACCAGTACTCTTTCATCCGCATCGGCTCTTTTCTGGATTTCTTCCATCAGATCATCAATCTGGTTCAGTGAAGGTCTTACTTCGATAATCGGATCTAAAAGCCCTGTAGGACGGATAATCTGTTCTATATAAGTGCCTCCCGTTTTTTCCAGTTCATAATCTGCAGGTGTAGCAGAAACATAAATAACCTGATTCTGAATGGCTTCAAATTCTTCAAACTTTAAAGGTCTGTTGTCCATTGCAGCGGGAAGTCTGAAACCGTATTCCACCAATGCTTCTTTTCTGCTTCGGTCTCCTCCGTACATGGCATGAACCTGTGGAACAGTAACATGGCTTTCATCAATAACCATTAAAAAATCTTTAGGAAAATAATCAATCAGGCAGAAGGGTCTCGTTCCCGGAAGACGGCCGTCAAGATACCTTGAATAGTTCTCAATTCCTGAGCAATAGCCCAGTTCTTTAATCATTTCAAGATCCAGTTCTGTTCTTTCCTGAAGGCGTTTTGCTTCTAAAGGCTTCCCGACAGAGCTAAAGAAATCAACCTGTTTTACCATGTCATCCTGAATCTCTTTAATGGCGCCATTTAAGGTTTCCTTCGATGTTACGAAAAGATTGGCAGGATAAATCTGTATCTGATCAAAATTATCTTCTACATTTCCTGTTACAGGATCGAAACTTTGAATCTTTTCAATTTCATCTCCAAAAAACTGAATTCTGATTGCATTATCAGTGTAGGCAGGGAAAACATCGATTACGTCTCCTTTTACACGAAATGTTCCTCTCTGGAATTCATTCAGTGTTCTGGCATACAGTGCATTAACTAGCGAATGGAGAAGTGCAGTTCTTGTCACTTTCTCACCAATGGCGATAGAAATCAAAGATTTATGAAATTCCGTAGGGTTTCCGATACCATAAATACATGAAACAGAAGCTACAATCAAAACGTCTCTCCTTCCCGAAAGAAGGCTGGCAGTTGCAGAAAGACGTAGTTTTTCTACCTCTTCATTGATGCTCAGGTCTTTTTCAATATAAGTTCCTGTGGTAGCAATATAGGCCTCGGGCTGGTAGTAATCATAGTAGCTGACAAAGTATTCCACTGCGTTTTCGGGAAAAAATTCTTTAAACTCCATGAAGAGCTGTGCAGCAAGCGTTTTATTGTGTGCCAGTACCAGAGTTGGACGTTGTACTTTTTGTATAACATTCGCAACAGTAAAGGTTTTTCCGGAACCTGTTACCCCCAGAAGCGTTTGATATTTTTCACCGATCTCTATTCCTTCAGTAAGTTTTTCAATTGCCTGAGGCTGGTCTCCGGTAGGTTTATATTCTGAGTGAAGCTTAAAATCCATAGAAAAGAATGTATACAACAAAAATACGAAAGAAATTATTAGGCTGTATAATGTTTTGAAGGTGAATATTTTGATAATAAAATTTTAACTTATCAAACCTTAATTTTTGATTTTTTGAAATTGTCTGATTAAGAAAAATTGAAAAATTAAAAAATTAAAAGCGCTAAAAGTTGCGCTTTATTGTTAGGGTCGGTTAAAAGTCATCGTTGCGGAAACTTTCAATACTGAAGCAATGGCTTTTCCATCTTTCACTGCAGGTATCCATACTGTTTCATTACTGATTTCAGTGACTGTTTTTAAAAGTTCCCGGTTCAGAATTTCATTTTCTCCTAAATGGTTATTGGCATTATTTTTCCATTCGTTGTATTACACCTAATCATAATAATATGAAAATCAATTCATTTTACATTCCTGTAGTAAGCCTTTTTCTTTTTTTATCTTCGTGCAAAGAGAATCATGCGAATGCTCAAAAGACAGGAAATGACGGAAGTGTAGAAACAGAAAACCCTAATTCTGATTACAGGCCGGCATTTAAAGGACAGACAAGAATTAAGGCTGTAAAGTCGACAACAGCCTATAATATTGAAATACTAAATAAAGATTTGGGAAGGCCCTGGGGCATTATCAATTTACCTGACGGAAAATTCTTAGTCACCGATAAGAATGGGTACATGAATATTGTTTCACCAGATGGAAAGCAGGTCTCCAAAATAGAAGGCTTTCCAAAAGTAGATTCAAAAGGGCAGGGCGGAATGCTGGATGTCGCTCTTGATCCTGATTTTAAAACCAATAGTATTATTTTTTTCAGCTTCTCGGAACCATTTGGAAAAGGAAACTTAACATCTGTTGCGAAAGGCAAGCTTTCGGCAGATCTTAAAAGTATTTCAGAGGTAAAAGTTATTTTCCGTGCAGAACCTTCTTATGATGGAGATAAACATTATGGAAGCCGTCTTGCTTTTGATAAAGATGGAAATTTATTTGTCAGCACAGGAGAAAGATCAGATAAAGTTACCCGTGTATATGCCCAGAAAACAGATAATTATCTTGGGAAAATTTTAAAAATTACAAAGGATGGGCAACCGGCTCCGGGAAATCCTTTTATCGGAAAATCAGGATATAAACCGGAAATCTATGCTTATGGAGTCCGAAACCCGCAAGGAATGGCTATCGATCCCAATGGCAATCTCTGGGATGTTGAAATGGGGCCAAGAGGTGGTGATGAAATCAATCTGATCCAACCCGGAAAAAATTACGGTTGGGGAGATGTAACCTATGGAATTGAATATTCCGGAGATAAAGTAGGACAGGGTATCACTCAAAAAGAAGGAACAGAACAGCCGGTCTATTATTGGGATCCTGTGATCTCACCAAGTGGAATAACTTTTTATACAGGAAATATAGACGAATGGAAAGGAAATCTGTTTATCGGATGTTTAAGCGGTGAGCATATTGACAGAATTGTCATGAAAGACAATAAAGTAGTAGGAGAAGAACGTCTTCTTGCAGATCAGAAAGAGCGTTTCCGGGATGTATTAAATGGAATGGATGGAAATCTGTATGCCGTAACAGATAGCGGTAAACTTTATAAAATTTCAAAAAAATAGGAAAAAAACTGTATCAAAGGTTAATAATTTCACCTTTGTCATTCTGACGAAGGAAGAATCTCATTTATAAATCAATAACATAAGATTCTTCACTACATTGTTGAACTACGTTCGCAGACCTTCAGTCTGTGTTCAGAATGACATTTTGATACAGTTTCTTTTTATTCTCTTAAAACTTAAAATTTAGTCTGGCAAAAACCTGTCTTCCGGAAAATCCCATCTGAACAGGATCAAAAATACCTCCACCTTCTGTGTTTCCATCACTTACCTGAGTGGTTTGCAGGGTAGGATATCTGTTGAACAGATTTTTACTGCCCAGGGTTACATTGAGATTCTTACTAAATTCATAACCAAAAGAAAGGTCTGTTGTTACTTTTGGATTATAAACCTGTTCTGTACCGTCATAACCAATGAGCGTGACCTTATCAAATCTTACCAGCTGAAGGTTTGCATTGAATTTACTGATCTTATAATTGAGGTTTAAATTCACTTTTGTTTTCGGAGCAGAAGCAAGAATAAAAGCCTTTTCTCTTTCGCTCAGGTAAATGTCTTCTTTTCCTGCCAGCTTTTCCGAAGTGTTTACTTTGGTGATTTCCATGTCATTATAGTTCCCTGCTAAAGTAGCCGTCAGCTTTCCGGATCCTATATTTTCATTATAGCTTAAGATAAGATCAACTCCTTTCGTGCGCGTATCAATTGCGTTAGAAAAGAACTGTACCTGATCAATAAACGGATTTTCTGCCTGAACCTCTGCCGGCAGGTCTGCCTGTGTAAAATATCCGGTAAGAACAATTCTGTTTTTTACCTCAATATAATATCCATCCACTGTCGCCGTGAATTTTCCTGTGTTAAAAGTGAATCCTGCACTCCCGTTCACCGATGTTTCCTGTTTCAATTGAGGAATTCCGAGACTGCTTGCCAGTTTGCTGTCATTAGACGCCAGCTGAATAGTCACCAATTCACCTTCCTGAAAGTTAGTAAACTGCTGGCTGTAGTATTTTTGAGCCAAAGAAGGAGCCCTGAACCCCGTAGAAACAGATCCGCGGAAAGCAAACTGAGGAGTAAATGCATATCGTGTAGCAAACTTACCATTCAGTGTACTTCCGAAATCATTATAATTTTCAAACCTCCCGGCAACGCTTATCATCCAGTTTTTAGTCACATCCAGTTCAGTATCTATGTAGGCAGCAAAGTTATTTCTGCTTTTACCGATATCTGTAGAATACCCCGGGAATCCCTGCGAACCGCCTGGTCTTACGCTATTATCATTTAAAGGGTTGGTAACCAGTAAACTCTCAGGGGTGTCTGGTGTAACAGGATTTCCGTTTTTATCATACATGGTATAGGAGGCCTCTTCTCCTTTGATGATATCAAATTTTTCATATCTGAATTCAGATCCGAAAGCAATATTCAGTCCTTCCAGTACCTTAAATTGTTTCACGGCATTAAACCCGGTTGTATTTTGCAGCAGAGAATGTCCTCCTGCATTAAAGCTTGTTGGAGATTTGACTCCTAAAGTGGCATTAATTGTATTATCGATCTGATAAGTGAATCTGTTGTTGCCAAAAGCATTATAAAAATCTACATCCCAGTCAGCAACTTTGAACCTTATTCCATTGTCAAATGTGAAATCCGTAATGCTGGTGTTTTCAATCGGATTAAATCCTGTAGGGTAAACTTCAGGGATATTACCGTCTGCATCAGGGGTTCTGGTCCATGCATAAGCCTTAGTATTTCTATGTGAAAAACCTTGGCGGGAATAGAATTTCAGACCATCAGACAAAGGAAGTTCAATATTTCCGAAAAAGTAAATATTTTGAGCCTTGGCATCTCCGAAACGCTGTCTTGGAGCTGTGTAAATATCCGGATTTGCGTTTCGTATGGCGTAATCTTTATTAACAAACTCTACTGTAAAGTTTCCAAAACCGCCTTTTGAGCCTATTTTGGTCCCTAAATTTCCACTGAAATCAAAGGTCGTTCCGTCTACTTTGTGATCAGAAACAACATCATTGTTTCCGGGGCTTTTAAAAAGGTTCATTCCATAAAAAGCATTTCCTTCAAAACCTTTGTCTCTGTCATTCAAAATAACGTTGATAACTCCTGCAATAGCATCAGAGCCGTATTGGGCGGAAGCTCCGTCACGAAGAACTTCCACTCTTTTTATAGCACCAATCGGGATAGTATTCATATCATATCCGGTATTTCCTCTTCCTTTGGTTCCGAAAAGGTTGATCAGTGAAGACTGGTGATATCTTTTTCCATTCAATAAAAGTAAGGTCTGATCGGGACCAAGACCTCTTAAAGTCGCCGGATCTACAGCATCAGCACCATCAGATCCTGATTGCTTGTTGGAGTTGAAAGAGGGCGCAGAAAACTGCAAAAGCTGATTGACTTCTATCTGTCCTGTAGACTGGCTTACCTGCTTAATGTCGATGATGTCAATAGGAACAGGAGTATTAACCACCGTTCTCTTTTTGTTACGGCTTCCTGTAATGGCTACTTCGTCGATCTTGGATTCTTTCAACGTGTCTTTTATCTGCTGGGCATAAGAGAGGGTAGACACTCCAAGTAAAATGATACTGATGTATTTTATCTTCATAATAATAATTTTGAGTGATGATCCGATCAAAATTATTAATATTTATTTTTAAATCCATACTGAAATTAAATATTTAGTATGGATATCTTAATTTAACATTGATTTGTGATAAATTCGGAAAAATAATAATTAATTATCAAAATTTAATTAAAAATTTTAACGTTAAAAGCTGGTAATGATTCTGTTAATTCCTTCTTCCAAAATTTCCGTGGATGTAGAAAAGCAAATTCTTATATGTCCTTCGGCTCCTTTGCCGAACCACCTTTCTGATCCCGGAACAATGGCTACTTTTCCCTGCTGCAGAACATGCTGGGCGAACTCATCACTTGACATTCCGTTTTCAATCTTTGGAAACAATACAAACGTAGCCTCGGGCAGATTAGGGGTTACAATTTTTGAACGGCTTAATAGTCTGAACGCAAGATCTCTGTTGCTTTGCAAGTGCGTCAGAAACTCTTTATACCAGGGTTTCGCTTTCTCCAGAGCTACGCTTGCTGCAATCTGCGATAAAGTAGAAACACCTTCTATTGTGGAATTGAAATTGGATTTTTCTGTGAAGTCTTCAAGAATATCTTGGTCATTACATAAGATAGCACCTATTCTTAATCCTGCTATTCCGAATGATTTTGAAAATCCGTAAACGGTAAAGCTCTTTCTCTTTGCCTTCTCTGAAACGGAAGAATAGGTATGGAAGTCTTTATCATCATAAATAATATCACTCCAGATTTCATCACTCATTACCCAAAGATCATGAGCCGATGCAATTTCCGCCACTTGTATTAAAACTTCTTTAGAATACACTTTTCCAAGCGGATTGTGCGGATTGCATAGGCTGATAAGTTTGGTTTTGGAATTAATTAAAGAAACCAGGCTTTCAAAATCAATTTCTCCTGTTGTTGTATCTACTGGGCAAAGCATTACTTTTCCGCCTGCTGTTTCCACTGATTTTTTGAAAAGGAAATCAACAGGATCCAGAATAATGGCTTCGTCTCCGGGGTTAAGAACATAGGATGCGATGAGAAACATTCCCTGAGCAGCACTATTCACTGCCAAAACATTTTCTGGGGAGAAATTACCATGCTTTTCTGTATTAAAATGATCTGCAACGCTTTTCTTAAACTCAGGAAGTCCGGAAAATGGCCCATAGCTTAGATATCCGTCTTTCAGGTATTCAATAATTCCCTGTTCTATTTCAGGAGCTGTTCTGAAATCGGGATCGGCTGCCGTAAGAGGAATGATCCCGTCTTCCAGGGTAGCCCATCTTCCGTTGTAGGCTTTTCTTTTCAGGGCTTCAAAGTTGATATCGTTATTGGTAAACATATTTATTTATAGGATATAGGTAAAATATTTTCAGTCTGTTGATGGAGCGGGAGTAAAAACTGCTTAAGCAATGTTCTTCCATTATGAATGTGAATCTCTATTTCGGGCTTTCTGCCTGCCTCATATTTATGGAAGACTTTCTGCATGTTTTCTTCTTCAACTAAGTATTTCGTTAATACAAAGGCATCTTTCAGAGCTGAGGTAACTCCCTGGCTGGTAAATGGAATAAGTGGGTGCGCTGCATCCCCGATGAATACGAAATTATCTTTGTAAAAAGGGTTTAACTCTTCCAGTTCATATACATTCCATAAATGTACATTTTTATAATGTGATTTCTGTATAATTTCCGGGACTAAAGGATGCCAGTTTTCGAAAATGTCAAGCATATATTTCTTTAAGTTTTCTGCGGAACATTCACTGATCATATATTTTTGATTATCAAACTGTGAATACCAAAGGATGGTATCTTCAGAAAGCTTGAGAATACCGAAAGTCAGTCCACCTTCCTCGTGGTGAAACTTCATAAAGTCATTATCAATAACATCCGCAATTTCTTTATTCTGAATGATATTGACGACTTCACTTTCTCTTACTATTCTCATGATTTCATCTTGAAAAAGATTTCTTCTGATCCGGCTTCTGGAGCCATCAGAGATCACTGCAATATCAGCGTCAATCTCAGTTCCGTCAGAAAGTTTCAGTTTTCCATTCTGCAGCTCATCAGGAATAATAGTTTCTTCATAAGTTATCTTGCCTGGAGTAAGGTTTTGTGTCAGTAAACTGATTAATGCATGCCTTGAAATGGCGAAAACATTGTTCAGTTCTTTTTCTGCGAGAATTTTTCCGGTGTGTGAATATTGGATGTATTTTTTCAGAAAATTTCCATGTTGGAGAAGAAGATCAGGATCAATGATCTGATAAAGATAATCCATTCCTTCTTTCGGAATGAGAAAGCCGTGACCTGCCAGATCTTTCTTTTTTCTCCTTTCGTAAATATGATAATCAATATTGTATTTTTCTAAGTAATTCGCCATGCTTAAGCCGGAAATACCGGCGCCCACGACAGCAATTTTCTTCATTTTTCGGAATAAAGTATTTTTCAGGTTGGTTTTTTAAGTATTTTTTTAATCCTTTAGATCAATACAAAATTAAATTAAAAACATTCACTATTTTAAAAAACGGCTTAATTTAATTTTGATTTCCTGAAAAATAAGATAAAAAGAGTAAGATAAGCCGGATAATAAAAGTATATGTTTGGTTTATATTTATTTATAAAAAAGATTTTTTTTTCAATATTTAAATAGCCTTAATTTATTTAAGTGGTAATGTGAAATTAAGATTGTTTTTTGCTTAAAAACGCTTAGTTTTGGTGCATAAAAAAACCGGAAGAAATTCCGGTTTTATGATTAAGCTTTTTCAAGCTGAACAGTAAAGTGTCTTAAGATTTCCGGTTCCCACGTAATCTTGTATCCTTTTGCTATTTCATCACGTCTTTCATATACGTTTCTGATAGCAGCAGCAATATAATCCATGTGGTTGTTGGTGTAGGTTCTTCTTGGAATAGCCAGTCGTACCAGCTCTAACTTCGGATAACGGTTTTCTCTAGTAGCAGGATCTCTGTCTGCCAATAATGTTCCGATTTCTACAGTTCTGATCCCTGCCTCCTTATAAATTTCCAGCCCTAATGTCTGAGCCGGATATTCTTCACGGGATACATTTGGAAGAAAGTTTAAAGAATCGATGAATACAGCATGTCCTCCGATAGGCTTTTGAACAGGAATTCCGTATTCAATTAATTTATTACCCAGATATTCAACCTGAGAGATTCTGCTTTCAAGATAAGCAAACTCAGTAGCTTCATCCAGACCTACAGCTAATGCTGCCATATCTCTTCCCGCCATTCCTCCATAAGTAATAAAACCTTCGTAAATGATGGTGAAATTGGATGCTTTTCTGAAAACTTCTTCGTTACTCAAAGCTATAAATCCTCCGATGTTTACTAAACCATCTTTTTTAGAACTCATAGTCATTCCGTCTCCGTAAGAGAAAATTTCCTTACAGATATCTTTAATGCTTCTGTTTTCCTGTCCTGCTTCTCTTTGTTTGATGAAGTAAGCATTTTCAGCAAATCTCGCTGAATCAAAAAATACAGGAATTCCATATTGGTCGGAAAGGGCTTTTACTGCCTTCATGTTTTCCAAAGAAACAGGCTGTCCTCCTGAAGAATTACAGGTAATGGTAATTAAACAGAAAGGGATGTTTTCTTTAGGATGGCTTTTATAAACTTCTTCCAGTTTTTCAAGGTTAATATTTCCTTTGAAAGGATGAAGATCATTAATATCAAAAGCTTCGTCTATCGTACAGTCAATTGCATGTGCCTTTCTGAATTCGATATGACCTTTTGTCGTATCAAAATGCGAGTTCCCAGGAACTACATCACCTTCTTTTACCAATACTGAGAAAAGGACGTTTTCAGCAGCTCTTCCCTGGTGGGTTGGTAATAAATATTTGAATCCTGTTATTCTTTCAACAGTTTTTTGTAATTGTTCAAAAGAACGTGATCCGGCATAGCTTTCATCTCCGGTCATTAAAGCAGCCCATTGTTTATCAGACATAGCCCCCGTTCCTGAATCGGTAAGCAGGTCAATATAAACATGTGAAGATCTTAGGTTGAAAAGGTTATAATTAGCTTCTTTAAGCCATTGCTCTCTTTCTTCTCTGGTGGATTGATAGATTTCTTCCACCATTTTAATGCGGAAAGGTTCCGCGTACGGTAAATTCATGAGTTAAATTATGTTTTAAATTGTTTGTAAAGAAAATGTGCTTGAAAATAATTTTTCAAAATTCATCAATGTATAGATAAGTCGGAAAAGGGATTATTCCGGAGCCTTAAATATATTTTCATCAGAATGGAATCCGGCTACACCGCCGCTCACAGCAAATTTCATGGCAGAAGCTGCTGTCATTCCTACTACAGGTTTGATGTTTTTTTCTTCAGTAACAATTACCCAGCCCGAGATGGCATACGAGTGGGGAAGATATACCGCAACGTAATTATGCTTATCAACGTCCGACATTTCTTTTTGAGTTAAAAAGCCAATTCTCCAGATTTCCGGATTTTCATTGGTTTTTACCCATACGGGATCGTTGAATTTTTTCTTGTCGCCTACAAATGAAGACATGACGTCTTTCGTAGGAGTATAGATGTGTTTTACTCCCGGAGTTTTCTCCAGCAAGCTGTCCATCGTGTCGAAAAAGAATCTTCCGACTACGAATTTATTTCCTAAATACCCCAGAATAGCCGTAAACAGGATGATAGATACAAATACAAGCCCCGGAATCTGCTTCGCAAGAGAAGGCACAAGGTTGTCAATCGCACTTACAATATACCAGATCACAAAAATAGTAAGCCCGATAGGCCCAATGATAACCAACCCCTGAAAAAAATTCTTCAGGAACAGATTGGCAATATTTTCAAAGCTTGGCTTCTTCAAGGTGTATTCTTTACTATTTTATTTTAACCGTGAATCGTTTCTTTATTTCCGTAGGATTTAATAATGCTGGCCTCATATTCCAGCCATTCTTCCCAACGTTTGTTTACTTTTTCAGGATTTCCCAGTTGTCTTGCAAAGCCGATAAAAGTAGTGTAATGATTGGCTTCGGAAATCATCAGTTCTTTGTAAAAAACTTTAAGCTCTTCGTCTTTGATATTTTCGGTAAGAACTTTGAATCTCTCGCAGCTTCTGGCTTCAATCATTGCGGCAAACAGCATTTTGTCTACGATGAGGTCTTCTCTGCTTCCCTGAATGATAAATTTTGCCAGCTCATTCACGTAATCATCTTTTCTTGCTCTTCCAAAAGTAAAGCCTCTTTTTTTGATGATTTCATGTACCTGATTGAAATGATCCAGTTCTTCTTGTGCAATGGCAAGAAGTTCTGTTACAATCTCAGGATATTCCGGAAGCATCGTGATCAGGCCTATTGCATTGGTTGCTGCTTTTTGCTCACACCAGGCATGATCCGTTAAAATTTCTCCAATGTTTCCTTCTGCAATATTTGCCCACCTTGGGTCGGTAGGTAGTTTCAACTTAAACATGTTGTAAATTTTTTGTAAATTTAAACAAATTGGACATATTTAATGCTTCTGATGTGACAGATTTTATTTTCTATTGAATTTTGTACAATCAGAACTGTCTTTTTTGTAGCATTGCAAATATGAATTAATGATATCCTGTTATTTTACGGTAATAAAAAAACTAATGACTCAATCACAATGATTAGACAATACTATTTGCCCATGCTATTTTCATTACTTTTTACGGTGAAAGGACTACCTGTCTATGGTCAAAATGTAAAAGATTCAGTTGAAATATCTCTAAGACCCTATGCGAGTCTTCGCGGTCATATGGCAGTGTATGACCATAAAATGGAACTTCAGGAAAATGCATCAAGAATCGGAATGGAGCTGAATATCAAAAAAGGAACATTGGGTTTTATTGCAGGCGGAGAAGTGCAGTTAAATATGTTTCGTGGAAGTACCTCATTTAATGTGGATGGAAGCCTTTCCAGTGGATTTGTTTCGATAGAATCCTCACAATCTAGACAGGTTTTCGGTAATAGGCTTGGTTATTTGGGAATTGACCTGGGGAAATATGGAATCCTTACCATTGGGAAGCAATGGGGTGTTTATCGGGACATCACTTCTTACACTGACCGGTTTAATGTTTTTGGGGCAAGAGCATCTGCTACATTTGTCGGAGGTACTGATGGTGGAGAAACCGGAACAGGACGTGCGGATCAGGCCCTTATTTACCGTAACCGCTTTGGAAATCTGTATATCGGAGGGCAGATCCAGGCCAGAGGGGGAAATAATGATCATTTTATTGATGGATTTGGTGGCTCTGTTCAATATAAAATTACAGATGGTTTTTTTGCCGGAGCAGCTTATATCAGGGCTTTTCTGAGTGACCGTCTAATACAGAATGGCGGGGCAATAGGTATTACCGGCCAACCCACTTATTTTTCTTTAGGAGCAAAGTACACCGGGAAAATTTTGGATTGGAGTGTTCTTTTTGTTCTGCATAAAAACGGAGATTTTTCACAGAGTTTTTATCAGAACCCTGGAATGGAGGTAGCTCAATCAATTATGGTATTCAATGCTAAAGGATTGGAGTTTTTTGGAAAATATAAACTTGATAAGTTTTCTATTCTTGCGGGATATAATTTATATGTCCCGGATATAAAAAATACAGAAATAATTTCCGGGCAGTATCATCTGGATCCGGGTTTTAAAAGGAATGATTGTATTGTTGGTGTTTCTTATCACCCCTTTAATTTTGTCCAGATTTATTCAGAACAAAGAATTTCTATGGGTAAAACATCATTGGGAGAAAGAGAAAAAAGTGTTTTTACTCTTGGACTAAAAATTGATCTCTCCAAAACTTTCATTAAAAATTTTGACCTTTAAAAGATATAATTATTATGATTTATTAATGGCTGTGTTTTTCCTGAAGTATTCTAAAAGTCTCCAGCCTGTTTCATCTACTTTTTTCAATCCTGCTGAAATAATGAAGGCTAAAATAATATTAATCCCATAAATAATGAGTATTAAAAGCCACCATGGCATATTTTCTTTTAGTGGAACTACCAGGAAATAAACGAGCGAAGAGCTTATTCCCTGTGCAAAATAGAAGAAAATAGCATTCTTCCCGATATAGGTAATAAAGTTTTCTTTTGTGATCTTCAGCCGGTTGTAAAGAACAAATAAGGTTACCAGAGAGAATAATGCCCAGATGATATAAGGGATTTTCGGCGGGAATTTATTTTTATTGATTTTGTAGAAAATATCTCCTCCATAGTACCAGAACATCCATATAAGAGCCATTCCTGTAAGTGCATATAGTACAGGAATTGCTTTGGTGGAGATCTTTTTTCCACGCATTTTGTGTCCTGTTAAAAAAACAGCAAGGTAGAAAGCAACATATCCCACTTGTCCTGTTGGGTAATATTCCGGGAAGATATTGAATAGCAAGGTTAGAGCAATACAAAGTCCGATGAACCAATTGATATGTTTCGGGAAGAACCTTAAAATAAGTACACCGAAAACGGTAAGTACATAATAGACTTTTAAATACCAGAAGCTTCCCATTACTACCGGAAACGTGTCGGCATTGGTGTACTGATTAAGATACCAGTTTCCGAGATTTTCCCATTGAGGGTATGCTGAAACACTGGTTGCGGAGTATTTGGATCCAAATGTTGAATAAAAGTTCTGCAGCCATTCCATGGAAAAGAAACTCAGGCCAAACACTTTAAAGAAGTAATCTAAAAAGAACAGGAAAGTCACAAAAATCATATAGGTGATCTGGAGTTTCAGAAGACGATATAATGTTTTTTCAATATTCGCTCCCGAAGTGATTCCGCTTAAAGCATAAAAAAGAGCTACGTCAAAAACAAGCGAGAAAACTCTTACTTCAGCGGGAATATAAAATTGTCCGGACCAGAAAGCGGTATGGATAAATATGATGGAAAGTGTTGCCAGTCCTTTGGCGAAATCAATATAGAGATCTCTGTTCATTATAGATGGGTTGGAAGTTCTTTGTAATTTTTTCAAAAATACAAACAAATTGATTGTTTAAGACATAAAAGATTTTTTAAACAAAAAAGGGGCGGAACATACTGCCCGCCTCCTTTCTTAAATATGCTAAAAATGAATGTTCTCGTTTATTGAAGATGTTTAAATTCTTCAGCAGAAATTTCTCCTGTCTGAATTTTTCTCAGCTCATCTATATATTGACTCATGTAGGCATCAATTTCAGGATTTACTGTGTTTTTAGCCATCTTATAAGTACCATTTAAAACTCCCTGATAATAATAAAAGAAGTTGTAATCGAAATTGGAGGCATTAAGATCGTACTGGCCCAGAAGGAATCCTAAACGAACTGCTGATCTTCTCTGTGCTGGTGTTCCATGGTGGTTTACATTTGTTGTCTGATAGTCACCGATACTTTGAGCAAACTCATAGGCTGCCGCAATTTCCGGGAAGCTGGTTTTATTGTACCCGTTAGGTCTTCTCAGATAATATCCTGCAAAACCATCTGCCTCAAGCTCGTTCGGTCTGTACGTTGACTCCGATACAGAAGGAAGATTGAAGATATACTGCAGCTGATGTCCATATTCATGAGCAAGAATCATTGCGTTTACAATATCGCCGCCTTTTGATTTTGCATCATAATAAATAGCGTACCCATAATAGATCTTTCCTGTTGAGTAGGAAATAGCATTGTAGGTTGAATTGAAATTGGACGGATCATTTACAAAACGCAGAGTAGGGGTGCTTCTTCCCCACATGCTTGCAATTCTGGTCATCTGGCCGTTCATAAAATTGGTGTCTGTGGAGTTTTGAAGCCCGGTCAGTAAGACTGAATTGGTGCTCCAGTTGTTGTCTACATAGGAGCATCCTTTTTCAGTAGTTCCCGGCTGATCAACTTTTGCACTCAGTGCTTCTTGTTGAGGTTGAACATTGTTGTCCATTTGGTCATCACTACATGCTGTCAATGAAGTTACAGCAATGGCACCTGCTAGTAAGCAGAGATTAAAGTTTCTTTTCATATATAATATCAATTTGGTAAAACGAATTTATGAAATTATCTCTTAATTGTGAGTACATTAATAAAAAAAATTAATCAAAATAAAGTGAATAAGATTTTATTTAAAAAAACATTGCTTTGATTGTAAGCTATTTAGAAATTTATATGTATATTTGCACCTCGAAATAACTAAAAATTTATAAACAATGTTTGCAATTGTAGAAATAGCAGGGCTTCAATACAAAGTTGAGCAAGACCAGAAGTTGTTTGTAAACCGTTTAAAAGGAGATAAAGGAGGAAAAGTTTCTTTCGATAAAGTTCTTCTTACTGTAAACGGTGCAATCACTGTAGGCGCCCCAGCTGTAAACGGAATCACTGTAGAAGCAGAGATCCTTGACCACGTTAAAGCTGATAAAGTAATCGTTTTCAAAAAGAAAAGAAGAAAAGGTTACAAAGTGAAAAACGGTCACAGACAATCTTTAACTCAAATCGTAATCACTGGTATTACAGGTTTTGAAGGTGGTGCTAAAAAAGCTGCTGCTAAAAAAGAAACTGTGAAAGGTGAAGTTCTTTCTGACAACGCAACTGTTAACTTTGGTGAAGATCACGAGTTGAACTATCACTTAAAGAAAAACAACTTGTCTCAGTCTAAAGAGAACAGAGAAACTTTAATTACTTTAGGTAAAGCAGTTAAAGTTGAATTAGAAAAGAATGTTCTTACTCATGAAGAAGTTGATGCTGCTATCATTAAGAACATCGATCAATTTAAAGCACTTAATAAATAATCCAGTAATAAAATGGCACACAAGAAAGGAGTCGGTAGTTCCAAGAACGGTAGAGAGTCTCACTCTAAAAGATTAGGTGTGAAGATTTTCGGAGGACAAGAAGCTATTGCCGGAAATATTATTGTTAGACAAAGAGGTACTCAGCACCACCCAGGTGATAACGTGGGAATCGGTAAAGATCACACTTTGTTTGCATTAGTAGATGGTAAAGTAGTTTTCAGAAAGAAAGCAAACAACAGATCTTTCGTATCTGTAGAACCAAACGCATAATTTAAGCGTTTTATAAAAATTAAAACCTCAGTAAAAACTGAGGTTTTTTTATGTACTGTTTTTATAAAATTCTTTTTTTGGTGAAATATGTTTATATTTGATAACTGACATGCTTTAAAATAGTTGCGGAAGCCGAAAAGCAAATAGAGTAGGCAGTAAATAAAACTAAACAATCATGAAAAATTTAAGAAAACTAACCAAAGCCAGTCTGAGAAATATTAACGGCGGAGAAGTGTGGTGTCCGGCAAAACCAATTACATCATGTAGTGTATGGTGCGGATTGACAAAGGAGCAGCAAATGCGTTGCCTGCTTGATGTAGAAGGTTGCGAGTGCTTTTAATCATCAAGGCAGTCCTTATTATATAAGCTTTAAAAAAAATTCGGCGGCTTCATTGAAGCCGCCGAATCTGTTATATGGTATATTTACTTTAGAATCCTACCTGGAATCCTGCTTTAACGCCAAACTTTGAGATATCCGGTTTGTCAAGATAATTTCCTCTCCAGTTAAAATCTACTCTGAAGATTCTCAGGTTTCCGATTCCTATATTTTCTATTCCGAATCCATATTCATAATAGATATGTTCGCTTGGTGCAGAATATTTAAAACCTTCTACATTGATTGCTTTGGAAGCATTGCTTAATGTTCCGTAGGCTCCTCTGATAAATGCAACTTCTCTCAATTTCAGCTTTTTAATCAATGGAATATAAGAAAGTATTTTACCGTTAAAATGATGCTCAAGCTGAAGTGTAGTATAGGCATCCGTCACAAACTCATAATAATTAAGCTGGGAGAAAGTATTTGGTACCAGACCATAGGAAAGGTTGGCAGGAATAATATTCTGTAATGCCAATGGAACTGTACTGAAGTTCTTTCCAGCTTCGAAATTAACCACTAGTTTTCCCATACTTCCAATCAAAAACGGCTTGTATAGCATGAATTGAAGCTTGTCATAATTGAAGTCAGCATTAAACAAACCTTCAATACCTCGCGTGTATCTTAAAACGATGGTTGGTGCCAGGTTTCTCGCCTGATAACGGTCAATACCGGTTTGTGAGAATTTTGCACCAGGTTTGGCAATTAAACTGATAGTAACATGGGAATCATTAACAGTTTTCCTTAGCTGGCCGTCTTTATAATACATCAGATTGAATTTCTCAGGGATAGCAGATTTAATACTCTGCATCACTCCATCTATTCTTATCTGAAAGTTTTTCCATGGCTCAATAGCTGCAAAAATACTTGTCTTATTTACAGAACTTAAGGAAATGTTTTCTCCTCTTGCAAAAAAGGTACTGGTAGATGAAGATTGCGGCGTAACTCCATCACCAGATGTAAGCTGTCCCCCAAGCTGAACAATGTCTCTGCTGGTTCCTGCACCAATCATAAAACGGTTAAGCTTATTGAACATATATCTTGCCTCTACTCCATATTTAAACTGCTGATCCTTGAAGCCATAAGCTGTATAAAATTGTGCTCTCCAGGTATCATTCAATCCGAAATAAGTTCTTGCTCCTAATCTTATTCTGTCCCCTTCTACTTCATTTCTTCCATAAATTGAGAAAATAGGACCAATATCTATTCCTTTAAAGGCATTATAATAACGTGAGCCAAGAGTTTCAAACAGTTTTACCATCCGGTTGAATTTCGGGGTCTGCTGAAGCTGGTCAAGCATGTTGTAAACGCCCTGTTCTGCTTTGGATAAGGTGTCAGGTCTGACTTTTGTCCAGTAAGCATCATCTTTATTGGTAAATTTATCTTCGTACTCTTCTTCGGTACGTTTGAATACCTTAGGATCAAGAGGTTTGTTGAACTGATAATCGGAGTAATCTACCGATCTTTTGGCGATGATACTTTTGGCGCCTTTCTTCTTTGAGAAAGGGCTCATTTCAAATTCTGTCACCAGTTTTTTGGGAAGAAACGTAGCATCATCAGGATTGTCATATTCTACCTGAGTATACACACTGTTGACAAAGTTGACGTTAATCTTCTGTGTTGACTTTAATGTTGCTCCTAAAACGGCATAAGTATCGGTATCAATATAAAGGTTTCCCTGAAATGCAAGGACATCTTTTCTCTTTGGCTGGTATCTTATCTGGAAGGCTTTTTCCCCACGAATCGTAATGGTGTCCATAAGACTATAATCATAGGTGCTGAAACCGTCACTTCCAACAGGACTCTGGAATCCGATATCGAAATAATTCAGGGTATTGTCGTAGATATTGATATCACGGTATAAGTTTTTAGCAGAAACCGTTATGACCTGATTGTCTTGGAAACCTGAGGTCTTTTGAGCAACCAGTGTTCTTTTACTGTCTTTGTCCGGCCTGTTTTTGCCATAATTTTCATAAACGGCTTCATTCAGGAAGATAGGAAGACCAAGTCTTCCACTCGCAGTAGAATCTGCATAACTGAAAATGAAATCAAGTTTATTGAAAATCTTTTTCTTCATGAACGCACTGTCAAGATTATTCAGGTCAAACTGTGTTTTTTCGTATTCTTTATATGAATAAGTATCGAATTTTTCCAGTCCGTTATTTCTTTTTTGTGCCCACACTTTCTGCATAATTGCATAAGCCGGATTTTCTTTCTTGTTTTTGTATTTTGTTTTACCGCTTTGAAGAACAATCTCCTGGATATCGCTTACTTTAGCCTGTGATAGCTGTACGAAAATATTGTCAGCATTTTCAGGAGTGATATCAAGGGTTTCTGTGGTATAATTTTTTCTGGAAAATCTTAACTGATGGATGATGCTGTCTGACTTAACAATGAAATTGCCCGAAGTTGTCGTTAAGGCAGGTGTTTTATCATTGTTGATAAAAATATCAACGTTATTCAGTTCTTTATTGTTCTTTTCGTCAACCACCTTACCGCTGACCTTGTTTTGAGCACATACGGAACCGGCGAGAATCAGGAAAAAAAATAAAAAATAGTGTTTTTGGGAGTTATTGTTTAACATCATTTGTTTCTTCAGGCATTTAGCATAAACAAAAAGCATGCAGTTTAATTAAAAAACAGGTAAAAAAATAAAAAATTTTTATTCTATCCTATAAAACGACAAAAGTAGCGAAAATAATATATGTATTGATTAAAAATTAACCGGGAATTTTTTATGCTTAAAATATAATAATCAGAGCGTTAAAACAACGTGAAAGTGAAAATTTTTAAGATCATTTCGGTGTTTTTTTGTGGAACTTATAAAATGAAAAAAGACTTACAGAAATGTAAGTCTTTTTTGCTCCTCCTGCTGGGCTCGAACCAGCGACCCTCTGATTAACAGTCAGATGCTCTAACCAACTGAGCTAAGGAGGAATTTCCTTTGTTTTAAGTGGTGCAAATATAGTATGAATATCCATACCAAGCAAGTTTTTATTCTTGAATATTCATCGAAAGAAGCTATTGATTTATTTTTCAATAAATTAAATTTTAAATATTTTTTGCGATGGGCAGACGTTATTCGGAATGGTATAAATTCTAAGCTGTAAGCAATGGAATTTTTAGACCTGTTTTTTTTAAAAGAAATAAAAAAGACCTACAGCAATGTAAGTCTTTTTTATTTTTTATTGTTCTGAAATTTTTACTTCTTTAAATCTTTTAGTATTTCCTGAACAGCTCTTTCCAGCTGAGGATCATTGTTCTGAAGACGATCCATAAAGGTGTTTTTAACATAAATGTCTGGTTTTACACCTGTTTTCTCAAGATTTTGTCCGTCCAATGTGTAGGTTCCCCATGCAGGAAGTCTGTAAGAAGATCCGTCTACCAATCCTTTGGCTGAAGTGAAAATAATCCATCTGTAAGTATCCTGACCGATGATTTTCCCCAGTTTCAGTGCTTTGAACCCGGCTGCAGTCATTTCGGCATCACTCAATGAAGCTTCATTAATCAAAAGGACGATAGGTTTTCCGGAAGGAGCAAAGTTGGGTTGGGTTGTTATTTTTCCTTCACGGTATTTCCATTGTAAATAAGGTCTTTGAGAAAGGAAATTCAATACTTTATCATGCACATTTCCACCGGTATTGTAACGTAAGTCAAGAATGACAGCATCTTTTCTGTTTTCCTGTTCTACCATGTCCAGAAGAAAATGATCCAGCTCATCAGTAGACATGTTTTTCATGCAGGAGTAGGCAATACGGTTGTTGCTAAGCTTATCTACACGCTGATGATTATTGTAGATCCAATCGTCGTAAAGCAATCCTTTTAATTCTCCATTAGAAATCGGATGTACTTTGGTAGTTACCGTTTTACCATCACGATTAAAGGTAAGAACCAGCTCATCCTGTTTTTTAGGGCTAGTGAAATACGTTTCGATATTTTCGTTAAGATCAATCTTTTTCCCGTTTACAGAAGTCAGTTGATCTCCAGGTTTGATGTCAACACCGGAACGGTAGGCCGGAGATTTTCTCAGAATGCTCTCTACCGTGTAGGGCTGGTCTTTTTTAAAGATAATTCCTGTTTCGTTCGTAAAATAGTTCAGGAACATGGTTTCTTCCTTTCCTGTAGAAGAAAATCCGGTGTGTGAAGAATTAAGCTCTCCTAAAAGATCATTCAATAATATTCTGAGGTCATTCCTGTTATGTACGTACGGAAGATACTTGGCATATTGTTCCTTTTTAGCTTTCCAGTCGATACCATGGAACTTTTCATCGTAGAAGTTTTCCTCCACACCTGTCCATGCTTCAGCGTACATCTGGGTAAATTCTGATGCCAGATCTTTATCAAAACTGTATTGGATGTTTATCTTTTCAGGCTTTAATGCCGCTACAGTTGTTTTGTAAATATTACCTTCTATCAGAGCAAACAGGTTTTTATCATTTTTGGTTACATAATAAGCTGCTTTATCGAAAACTTTTTCAGATTTGGCAGGCTCAAAATCTGTGAATACCTTTTTGAACAGCTGTCTTTTTCCATTGTCCTGATTAGAATTGAAAAGAAGAATTTCTTTTTTATCATCAGCGAAAACAGCTGGATCATCCTGGTATCCATATCGGTCGGTAACCAGTTCAATTCTGTCCAGGGTATCATCAGGATTAACCTTTAGTTCTTTGATTACCGGCTCTTTTTCTTCCTTTTTATCCTTGTCTTGGTCTTTCTTATCCTTCTTGTCTTTTTCTTTATCTGAAGATTTTTCTTCCTTCTTTTCTTCAGTGAAGAGATTGTCGAATTTTTCAGACTTAAAAGGCTCGTCAAACCAATCTAAAGCCATACGGTAAATGTTGGATTTCTGCATGCCTAAAGGATAAGACGGATTGGTCCTGTCGCTGGCGAAATAAATATATTTTCCGTTCGGAGACCACACGGGATCTTCTTCAGAAACGCCAGTATTGGTAAGGTTTAAAGTCTGCCCTTTTTTGATGTTATAGATGAAAATATCGAGCTCGAAGTTTCTTTTTGCCGAGAATAACACATATTCGTTATTAGGGGAGAAAGAAGGTCTTGAGTTTTGGAATGCCCAGATCTCATCTTTTACAATAGTTGTAGATGTAAAACTTTTTAAATCCAATAATCGTACTTCATCTCTTCCGCTTAAATACACTGCTTTTGAAAGGTCGCTATTCAGCGTAATGCTGCGGTTATTCCTTGAATCTTCTGTTAATTGCTTTGGCTGGCCTTTTCCGTCTGCCGGAATAGTGAACCAGTTCTGGTATCCGTTGTAAGTCTGGTTGTAAAGAAGAGTACGGTTATCTTTCAGCCATTTCACTTCCATGGCGCGTTCTTTTCCATCAGAGACCTGCTGGGCAAATTTTCCTTCAATATCAGAAACGAATATGATTCCACGGCTTATGAATGCCATTTTTTTACCGTCCGGAGATACGTCATAATAGGAAATATTATTTTCCACATTGAAATTCTGAGCCTTTTCCAGGGTTTTGTTGGTATTCAGGCTGATGTTGAGAGGAGTTGTGTTTTTTGAGGCTACATCATAAGTATAAAGCTGGTAATCCTTTTCAAAAATAACTTTGGAGCCATCTGCTGAAACAAACGGTTTTTTAATGGAAGTTTCAAATTTTGTTAAGGCAGTCTTTTTACCATTTTCGATTTTATAAAGATTGTATTCTCCATTATTCTCATCAGAAATAAAATAGATAATACCATTTTTATCTACACTTGGGTTAAAATCTTTCCCTTCATAGTTGGTGTACTGTTTGAAAGAATTGTTTTTGGGGTTGTATCCAAGAATATCAGGATTATTTTCTCCTTTATAACGCTTACGCTGTACCTGATGGGCACTTTCTGAAGAACTTGTGAAAAGATATTCTCCTGAAGGAGTTTCGACAAGACCATTGGTGTTGTTAAAATAATTGTTGAAAAGCTTTTGTGGGGTTTTTCCCTCAATTGTAGTTTTAAAGCTGCCGAAATTATTATTTCTGTTGGAAGTAAAATAAATCGTTTTGCTGTCCCACGCCCAGCTTTCCATTTCATCCCTTCCGGTATGGAAGGTTAACTGCTTGATAGTTCCTCCGCCTGCGGGCATTACATACACATCATAATTTCCATATTGATTAGAACTGAATGCAAGCCATTTTCCATCCGGAGAAAGGCGGGGATTGATCTCTTCTCCATCCAGAGCGGTAATTCTTGAAGCATTTCCTCCATTGGAATCTGCTTTCCAGATATCGCCGTCATATGCAAAGTAAGCTGTTTTTCCATCCGGACTTAATGAGGGACCTGATAAAAAATAAGACTTTTCCTGTGCCGAAATCCCTGCAATAGAAAATGCTGTTAATAACGAAATAATAGTTTTCTTCATGGTAGAATGGGGTATTTATGCAATACGATATATTGATTTTATTATTCTTTGTTTTTGCAGAGAAATATTCATCTGAAGAAAATTTTCTCAGTTTGAATAACTCTTCCAATAATAGTCGAATTATTACGGAAATAGTTACATGAAACACCTGGAAAACTGAATAATATTCGTTGAAACAGAAAGTAAGTTGCACATGGTTATTGTATAGTGCAGTTGTACAATTCGTCAGATTAAGGCACAAAAAAAGACTCACATTTCTGTAAGTCTTTTTGCTCCTCCTGCTGGGCTCGAACCAGCGACCCTCTGATTAACAGTCAGATGCTCTAACCAACTGAGCTAAGGAGGAATGTCCTTTGTTTTAAGTGGTGCAAATATAGGACGAATATTTATACCCTACAAATATTTTTAAGAAAAATTTTAAAAAAATTATAATTTACCCATAAATACTTTGAAGATGTCGCTTCCAAAGATCAGTAACATCAATCCTAACAGGAAGATAACTCCGATCATCTGTGCGTTTTCCAAAACTTTCTGAGGAACCGGTTTTCCTACAATAATTTCATATAAAGTAAATAAAACGTGCCCACCATCAAGTCCCGGAATAGGAATAAGGTTCAGGAATGCCAACCATACAGAGAACATCGCTGTAAAGCTCCAGAAAGCAACCCAGTTGATTTTAACGCTTCCATCCGCATCCTTATCTACAGGCATATTCTTTACAATAGCAATAGGCCCTCCAACGTTTTTATACCCCTGAACTTTAGAATTGAACATGATTTTGAACTGCTTTACCTGAGTAGTCAATGCTTCGATAGTTCTTGTAAATCCTCTTGGAATAGCTTCTCCGAAAGAATACTTTTTATTTGTTACAATATCTTTTGCTATGCTTTTGGTATCAATGGCGATACCCAGTTTTCCGTTTTTGTCCACAGAAACTGCCGGTATTGTCTGTACAGCTCCATTTCTTTCAACATCAACAGAAACTGTTTTTCCTTTATTTTCACTTAAAAGAGTGCTTACTTCATCAAAGAATGCCGCTTTCTTTCCGTTGATTCCTACAATTTTATCACCTTTTGCCAGTCCGGATGACTGGGAAGAAGGAGTTGCCAATGAATCAATAACCATAGATACCCTTGGAGAGATGTATAGTTTTGCTTCTTTCTGCTTAAGAACATCTGCAACACCGTCTGCATTGACAGGGAAAGTAACTTCCTGTCCGTTTCTGTTTACAGTAACATTATCTCCCAAAAGAATATTGATGGAAGTATTTTCAAGTCTTTCTGCCGGTTTTCCGTCTACACTAATGATTTTGTCACCATTCTGGAAACCCATTTTCTTTCCTGCAGAAGTAGCTTCAATCCCATTTTTAAATTTTGTAATATCTGTATAAGTTTCTCCGTTGAAGAATGATAAACAGCTGTAGATTAACCACGCAAGAAAAAAGTTAACGGTAACTCCTCCCAGCATAATGATAAGTCTCTGCCAGGCCGGTTTTGATCTGAACTCCCAAGGTTCTGCCGGTTTTTTCATCTGGGCAGTATCCATACTTTCGTCCACCATTCCTGCAATCTTCACGTATCCTCCAAAAGGAAGCCAGCCGATTCCGTATTTTGTTTGTTCAGGATGTTTTCTCCAGTCGTTGTCCGGAAGTTTTGATATATCGATAGGAACTTCTTCCTTCTTTCCGTTCACTTCTATTACTTCAGAATCCGGTAAGTTTTTTGATAAAAATTTATACTGCCATTTTCCGTTGATTTTCTTCATGGAGAATATGGAGAAGTAAGGATCAAAAAACAGGAAAAACTTCTCTGCTCTGGTCTTGAACCATATTGCCGGTAAAAAATGCCCAAGCTCATGAAGAAGCACAAGTATAGAGATGCTCAGAATGAACTGAAAAAGTTTGATTGCTATTTCCATTAATAAATTTTAGATTTTAATTTGCAAAGGTAACAATTATCAAAACTATGCCAAATAAAAAAGCTCCCCGAAACGAGAAGCTTTGTCATATTTAAAGACGATTTGATTATAAATTGAAAGAAACGCCAAGACTGCCATTGTTGCCTACTTCTGCAAAAACCCCAATTTTCTCTGTGAAGAAATAACGGGCTCCGATGTGAGCGCCTACTCCAAAGTCTCTTCCAAGCACTCCAAGGTCTACACCAGGATAAATGTCCCATTTTGAAGGAAGATTCAGGGCTTCCTGCAAATGAAAGTTCAGTCTTCCGAAAACAAAAACACGATTATCCTTATCGTTGTCTTTGTAATTGTCAAAATACCCATTGATCCCGGCACCCACTGAAATAAGTTTGTTGAGTCCATAGTCGTAAGTTCCCGTAATTCCGGTTCCATATCCCCAGGCGCTCAGCCCCAGTTGTATTTTCTGATCTCCCTTTCCTGTCCAGGCCTGAGCATTAGCCATAGTACCAAAAAAGAAGATCGCCACCATAAAAAACAATTTCTTCATAAATTTTTAATTTTAAGGATAATAATAAAAAATATTTCTATCAAAAATGAAACCGAAAGAACGGCAATAGTATAAAAATGGTTGACTTTAATACATTATTAAGAAATAGTGCCCGATTTTTGTGTGGAAAACTACTTTTTCAACCATTTAATTCTCCTTTTGTAAAGATAAAAGCTGTATTTTTATACTTCATATTTGAAATAATTTAAAAGAATAAAAGATGAAAGTTGCAGGGCTAAATTTAGATATCATCTGGAAAAATAAAACTGATAATTTTGCACGGATAGAAAGTGAACTGCTGAATGTGGAGGCAGATCTGTTTCTTCTTCCTGAAATGTTTTCAACAGGTTTCTGTATGGATGCTTCCGAAGTATCAGACAGGAATAATGAATCGCTGGAATTTTTGAAAAAGATCTCAAAAGAGAAAAATGCAGCATTCTGCGGAAGTGCTCCGGTAGAACAAAATGGAAACTTCTACAACAGGATGTATTTTGTGAAGCCGGATGGCGAAATCTCTTTTTATGATAAGAGGCATTTGTTCTCTTTTTCCGGAGAAGATAAGGTCTACACACCGGGAAAAGAAAGAGTAATCGTTGAATACAAAGGAATACGTTTCCTGCTTCAGGTATGTTATGATCTTCGATTTCCTGTTTTTGCCCGAAATAATGATGATTATGATGCCATTTTATATGTTGCCAACTGGCCCGAGAAGAGAGTAGGAGCCTGGGAGCATCTGTTGAAAGCCAGAGCTATTGAAAATTTATCTTTTGTATTTGGTCTCAACAGAATAGGAACTGATGGAAATGATCTGTTATATCAGGAAAGTTCTCACTGCTTCTTTGGTGATGGAAAAGAAATTTCTCAGAAACAGGGAAATTTCGTATCTGCAGAACTATACCTGGAGGAATTGAAGGACTTTAGAAAACATTTCCAGTTTTTGAATGACCGTGATTCTTTTTCTATTGAGTTTTAGATTTTCCCCACAGGTCTCGCAGATCTTCACAGATTTTTAATTTCTATATAAAGAAAAACAAGCGTAATTATCTGTGGAGATCTGTGCGATCTGCGGAAATTATAAAAAGCAAAAAACTGTGAAAAATCACAGTTTTAAGCGTATTGTTGTAAAAGTTGGGTGAGGGTATTCACATCATGAACACCACTTTCCTTCCATAGCATTTCTCCTTTTTTGAAAATGGCCAGTGTAGGAACCCCGCGCACTCCGTATTGAGCAGCCAATGCGGGATATTGATCTACATCTACTTTTATAATTCTGGCCCCTTCGCCAATGTTTTCCTTTACCGTATTTAATACCGAAGACTGTACTTTACAAGGCTGGCACCATGTTGCGAAAAAATCTATCAGAACAGGTCTTTCGGAATCTATAATTTCCTGAAATTTTTGTGACATATTGGGTTGTATTAGTTTGCTTTTTTGTTTGTTTCGTCCTGAATTGCTTTTACATTTTTCCAGGTTGTACCATTATAAGCCTCCACACCATTTTTCTTCAGAATTTCCATTGCCTGATCTGCCTGAATTCCTTTATTGCAAAATACAACAACTTTTTTTCCTTTTAAAGTTTCTATGTTGTTTTGAATCTCTGCCAACGGAATATTGATTGCATTTTTTGCTGTTCCTGCAGCATACTGCTCCGGAATCCTAACATCTACCAGTGTTACCTCAGGACTGTTGACTACTTCTTTAATGCTTGCAGTAGGAATTGCTGTTGTAGGTGATGTCTTACAGCTACTTAGCATAAAAGCTAACACTAAAATTAATCCGGAAAACTGAATTTTCATGATCTTACAGGGTCTTAGATTGGCATACGAAATCGGTAGTTGGCAGTCTTTCCGTTTTTTTAATTCCGTTAAAACCGCCTTCTATTTCGGTAAAATTCCTGATTCCGTGTGAGTTAAGTATACTTGCTGCAATCATGCTTCTGTATCCGCCGGCACAGTGAAGAAAGAAATGTTCAGAATCATCAATAGTACGTGCCCAGTCGCTGATGGTATCCAACGGTTTGTTGTATGCATTGGCAATATGCTCTGCAGAATACTCAGTCAGTTTTCTTACATCAATTATGGTAGCATCTTCTGTAAACTGCTCTGCAAATTCAGACGGAGTAATTCTTTTGATTTCATCCGTTTCCTTGCCTGCATTTTTCCATGCTTCAAAACTTCCGTTAAGGTATCCGATCACATTATCAAAGCCTACTCTGCTTAGTCTGGTGATCACTTCCTCTTCAGTCCCTTCATCCGTAATTAATAATAAAGGGTGTTTTACATCTACAATAAGAGTTCCTACCCATGGGGCGAAATCTCCTTTCAGTCCTATATTGATAGAGTTGGGGACAAATCCTTTATGGAAGTCCGCAGCTCCTCTTGTATCTAAAATTAATGCTCCTGTTTCTTCCGCCAAAGCTTCAAAGTCCTCCGCTTCAACAGGCTGTAGTCCTTTGTTCATTACAACATCAAGACTTTCATAGCCACCTTTATTTAAAGCGACATTCATTCCGAAGTATTTCGGTGGAGCTGTTAAACCATCCAGAACTTCTCTGATGAAAGACTCTTTGTCCGGTTGGTTAAGAGCATAATTGGTTTTTTTCTGGTTCCCCAGAATATCAACAGTTTCCTTCTGCATATTCTTTCCACAGGCAGAACCAGCGCCGTGAGCCGGATAAACAGTGATGCTGTCATCCAATGGCATGATTTTGCTCTGAAGACTGTCATATAGAATTCCCGCAAGATCCTCCTGGGTAAGATTAGTCGCCTTTTGGGCAAGATCCGGTCTTCCTACATCTCCCAGAAACAATGTATCACCTGTGAAAATTGCCGTTTCAACACCATTTTCGTCTATTAAAAGGTAAGTACTACTTTCCATGGTGTGTCCCGGTGTGTGCAGTACCTTTATTTTCACTTTTCCTATCTCAAAAATCTGATTATCTTCAGCAATAATAGCGTCAAATTCCGGAACAGCAGTAGGTCCGTATACAATCGGAGCACCTGTTTTCTTGCTTAAATCCAAATGTCCGGATACGAAATCAGCATGGAAATGAGTTTCAAAAATATATTTTAAAGTGACATTATCTTTTTCCAGGCGATCCAGATAGGGTTTTACTTCTCTTAAAGGATCAATAATGACAGCTTCATTCTCTGATACAATATAATAGGCACCCTGAGCCAGACAGCCCGTATATATTTGTTCAATTTTCATTGGGTCTTTTTTTTAATGAGTTAAAGATACGAAGTATTAGATCAATTCTAAATGAAATGTTAAATTCCATTGATAGTTTCTTTCAATACTTTGTTAAACATATGTTTAGTATGTGTCGTTTTTTTAGCAAAAAGGATGCCTTACATAATGTCAATTGGCAAATGCTGTTTTATATCATGTCCTGCTTCTGGAACAATGTCTTTAAAGCATTCATTTTACTCTATCTGATAATATATTTTGTACAGAATTTCATTGGTGTTTTCTGTAATGTTCTTCTCTGTTTTGAATTGGAGATATTCCTCTTTATTAGCTTCTCCTTCATCATAACGGATCAGTCTTTTGTACTTGTCATAGAGGTAATCTTTAATTTTTCCGTTGTCTGCTAATCTAATTATCTCACCAAAATATTTTTTAGTGTCTTCGTGCATCGGCCACTTTGTTTCATGAGTTTTATAGAATTCTATCATTTTGTCTATGGCATATACTTCAGACTCGATATTCATATCATTGAAGCCTGTCAGAAGTTCTTTTTTATCTGCATTTTCTCCCAGCCATTTTGTTTTTGCATACACCGAAGCAAGCACAGCATTAGTCATCATGGAATCTCTTTTGATAACAGGAGATAAGATGATATCCGGAGTATGGCTAATAGGAAGAGTTTTTTTAGCAGCGATATCCAATACACCAAAATAGGTCTCAGCTTTGTTTTTGAGTTCAGACAGTTGATCACGGGTCATTTCATCGCTTGATCCTCGGATTTTAAAGCCCCATCCTCCACATTCATAAATAGAAAGGAGTGACTTCTTATCAGTATATTTTACACCTTTGAAAAAATCACGTTCACCCATTGAATGATCAAAAATTGAATAGATATAGTTTACTTTTACCTTATCATTGGATATATTTCCAAACATAGGTTTTAAGTCTACACTTTTATTGGAATTCTGATTCAGAACCGTTTCATATATGGAAAATTCATCTCTCAAAAGCTGGTTGTCAACTAATTTTTTAGGATAAATATATAAGGTCAGGACCGTTTTACTTTTTTTACGGTGTTGTTGTACATAGCTTACCACAATGTGCTTATTCTGTAGATCATAAGATACTATTTCTTCTCTTTGAAAGCCAGACCATAAAACTGGGAAAACGGCTGATGTCGGCAAGTGGGTGTAATCGCCTTTAATCTGTAAATTAACAGGGCCATTTCTTTTCTGAGCAAGAAACAAGGTGGAGGAAAAAGCAAAAATAACGAGTAGAATTTTTTTTAATGACATCATGTGTGGTATATATGTTGTTCTCAAGGCTAAATTAAAAAATAAATTTAGGGAACTTAGAATATAATTTAATCATTATATTATTTTATTTACTCAAATTTTTCTAAAAAATTCTATATTTATAAGTTAAAAAAGCGATCAAATGGCAGACAAAACACAATTTATTGAAGAATTAAACACGAGATACACTCCAAAAGGAGAGCATATAATATTAGGAAAAGGGATGTTGGATGGAGAAGTTGTTACGGAAGTAAACGTAACCATTCCTCTGAAAACGATTAATCGCCACGGTCTTATTGCAGGAGCTACCGGAACCGGTAAGACAAAAACGTTACAGGTGTTTGCAGAACAGCTTTCTCACGCAGGAATTCCGTCTTTGGTTCTGGATATTAAAGGAGACTTTTCCGGGATTGCAGAAGCAGGACAAATGAATCCCATCATTGAGGAAAGATATGCGAAGACACAGCTTCCATATAATCCCCAAGGCTTTCCGGTAGAATTGATGAGCATTTCAGGAGGAAAAGGAGTGAAACTGAGGGCTACTGTTACAGAATTTGGGCCTGTTTTATTAAGCAAAATCCTTGAATTGAATGATACCCAGCAAAGTATCATGTCTATTGTCTTCAAATATTGTGATGATAAAGGTCTTCCTTTGATTGATCTTAATGACTTGAAGAAAGTATTGCAGTATGTGACCGATAATGCACAGGGAAAAGCTGAGCTTGCAGCCAATTATGGATCCATTGCATCAGCATCTTTGGGAGCTATTTTAAGATCTATTGTAGCTTTGGAGCAGCAGGGCGCAGCAGGATTTTTCGGTGAATTAAGCTTTGACGTTCATGATTTACTGGAAACAAGGGATGGAAAAGGAGTGGTTAATATTTTAAGAGTCGCAGATATTCAGAATAAACCGCAGCTTTTCTCAACGTTTATGCTTTCGCTTTTTGCTGAAATTTATATGACGTTTCCGGAAGAAGGAGACAGTGGGAAACCAAAGCTGGTACTATTCATTGATGAAGCCCATCTGATTTTTGATGAAGCTTCCAAAGCTCTTCTTTCACAGATCGAAACAATGGTGAAATTAATCCGTTCCAAAGGAGTAGGAATTTATTTTATTACCCAGATTCCCGGGGATGTTCCAGAAAATGTTCTTTCCCAATTAGGATTAAAAATACAGCATGCCTTAAGAGGATTTACCGCAAAAGATAAAAAAGAAATTACCAAGGCCGTTGAAAACTATCCTACCACAGAATATTACAATGCTTCCAGCCTGATCCAGAATTTGGGAATCGGAGAAGCATTTGTTACAGCACTTGATGAAAAAGGAATACCGACACCATTAGTGCATACTTACCTGATTTCTCCCGAATCGAGAATGGATGTTCTGAGTGAGGCGGAAGTCTCCGATCTTACTTCCAGATCAGCAATGGTAGCAAAATATGAGCAGGCATTAGACAGAGAGTCTGCCTACGAAATGCTGACCACCAGAATGGAACAGGCAGCACAAAACCCCGCACCTGCACAGAAGGCAAAACCCGTAAAAGAAGAACCCGGAATGTTCGAACAGGTTTTACAGAGTAAGGCTGGCCGTACCTTTACCTCTACTTTAATGAGGGAAGGAGCAAAAGCTATTCTCGGAATGTTCGGGCTGGGAGGCAGAAGAAGATAATTTTGAAAGCTAACCTGCTGTGTTTTGATATATTTTTTGTTATTTTAGCAGGTTATCTTTACATAACAGTAAAAAACAGAGCCTTATTTTATTGGGGAATAAAAGCAGGTCTAAATAGTAAACTAGAAAAACAGCAGTTAACACACATTCATGTATTCAATTATAGATATAGAAAGTAATGGTGCAAGTTATAGAAATGAATGCATTATAGATATCGCCATCTACAGATATGACGGTCAGAAAATTACAGATCAGTTTATATCCCTTGTAAACCCCGAAGGTGATATTACTCCTTTTGTACAGAAGCTGACCAGTATTACCCCAAAAATGGTCAAGACTGCTCCGAAATTTCATGAAATTGCCAAAAGAGTGATAGAAATTACTCAGAATACAACTTTGGTAGGTCATAATATTGATTTTGATTACAGGATGCTTCGCCAGTCATTCAAAAGGCTTGGTTATGATTTTAAAATCAATACTTTAGATACAATTCCGTTAGCAAAAAAACTGATTCCTGATGAAGTAAGTTATTCCTTGGGAAAACTGGTGAAATCATTGGGTATTCCATTGACCAACCATCACAGGGCGGAAGGCGATGCAAGAGCTACATTAGAACTTTTCAAACTTCTGATCTCAAAAGATATTGAAAATGAGATTATTCAGAAGCAGCATGATGAGTCTAATGCCAAAACGTATATCAACAAGATCAAAGAACTTACACAGGATCTTCCTAATGACAAAGGTTTTGTGTATTTTCAGGATGAAGCAGGACGTATTATGTTTTCTGATTACGTTCAGGATATCAACAAATTTTCCAAAAAGGTTTTCAATTCGAAATCAAAAAAATGGGAGCAGATCCAGAAAGATGTTGAACAGATTAATTTTGAGCTTACAGGAACAGATATTATTGCCAAACTGATTCTTAATTCCAAGAATATTAAAAAGAAAGAGGTCTTACCTTTCGGATTATATTTCAGGAATAATAAATATGTAGTTGAGAAAAATAAGCTTAATAAAACTGAGAAGCCGGTCTTGAAATTCAGGTCATTTACCCAGGGAACAAAAGCTGTTCAGTTTATTGGTTCTCAGGAAGAATTTAAAGATTTTTCTGTCTTGAAACAAAAAATTGAATTCAGAAAAAGAAATGAGCTATGGCTCGGGCCGGGAAGAAAATTAGGAGAAAAACTGTTTTTAATTATAGAAAACGGAAAAGTGGTTTCATTTGGCTTCTATGAATTGTTTACACAGATTCAGACGCTGAGTAAGCTGGCTAAACTGAAAATTGATCTTCCGCTGTCTTCTACAGATTTGAATAACGAACTGCAGCTGGCACTTCTTCGAGCGGATTTTGAGACCTTACCACTGCCGAAGTGATAGAGTGTCTTCATGTTATAAGTTTTATTCTGCAGACCATGCCATTCAAATCAATTGTACTGAAATAAAAAATAAATAGTATTTTTGCAAAAAATAAATAGTAGCAATGCAAAATTTTAAACAAAATAAAACTGGAAAAAAGGGAACTGTAAAGTTCTCTAAGGTTTGGAATATTTAAAAGAGTTGTCTTGCATAAAAAAATAATCAATGTGGCAGGCTCTTTTTCGAAGAATCTGCCTTTTTTTATGTTAAAATGAAATTATGAATTCAAAAGAATTATTAAAGATTGCCAATGAGTTTGGCACACCGGTGTATGTTTATGATGCTGAATCCATCAAAATTCAATACGAAAAACTTACTTCTTCATTTTTAAAACATACTAAGTTCTTCTACGCAGCGAAGGCCTTGACCAATATCAATATTCTTAAGTATGTCAAGAATTTGGGTGCATCTTTGGATTGTGTATCTATCAACGAAGTTAAGCTGGGATTAAAGGCAGGATTTTCGAAAGAAAAGATATTATTTACACCCAACTGTGTTGACCTTGCTGAAATAGAGGAAGCAATGACTTTTGGAGTTCATATTAACATTGATAACATTTCTATTCTTGAGCAATTCGGGAATAAATACGGAAATACCTATCCGATTTTAGTAAGAATCAATCCGCATATTTTTGCAGGAGGTAACTATAAGATTTCAACTGGGCACATCGACAGTAAATTCGGGATTTCTATTCACCAGGTTCGTCACATCGAAAGAGTGATGAAGAGTACCAACCTTAATGTTGAAGGTCTTCACATGCACACGGGAAGTGAAATAAAAGATCCGGATGTATTCCTTCAGGCTTTGGAGATTATGCTGGAGCTTTCTGAGCATTTCCCGAACCTGAAATATCTGGATATGGGAAGCGGATTCAAAATCCCTTACCAGGATAGTGAAGAAGAAACTGATGTGAAAACATTAGGTAAAAAAGTAGAGAAAGTAATTTCTGAATTTTCAAAATCTACAGGAAAAAAATTCGAATTATGGTTTGAGCCTGGAAAATTCCTGGTGGGGAAAAGTGGATATTTATTAGTGAAAGCTAATGTGATCAAGCAGACAACAGCTACTGTTTTTGTTGGAGTGAATTCCGGATTTAATCATCTGATCCGCCCAATGTTCTATGATTCTTACCATATGATTGAAAACCTGTCCAATCCAAAAGGTGCAGAAAGAATTTATACGGTAGTAGGAAATATCTGCGAAACAGATACGTTCGCATGGGACAGAAAACTGAATGAGGTAAGAGAAGGAGATATTCTTGCTTTCCATAATGCAGGAGCTTACGGTTTTGAAATGAGTTCAAACTTCAATTCTAGATTAAAGCCAGCAGAAGTATTATTCTTAGACGGAAAAGCTCATTTGATCCGTAAAAGAGACGAGTTTGAAGATTTGTTGAGAAATCAGATTGAAATAGTAATGTAAAATCCGAAACATATGATATAAGCAGCTGCCTTTTTGGTGGCTGTTTTGTTTTACATGGAAATGAAACCTCACGGGTTTTCAAAACCCGTGAGGTTTCAATAGAATCAAAATTAAATTACAATTTTTTAACATCGAGTTAGGGATGGAGTCTCAACTTTATTAGTTAAATTTGATAGAGATAGGAAGATTTTCTTCTTCTCAAATACTATTTTCACCAAAAAATAACCACCAAAACAGACTAATTATGGCAAAAAACATAGCAGAGCAGATTGTTGAAATGCTCGAAAATGCCAATGTGAAAAGAATTTATGCAGTAACCGGCGACAGTCTCAATCATCTGAATATTGCCGTTAAAAAAAGCAGTATCCAGTGGATTCATGTAAGACACGAAGAAGTAGGGGCTTATGCCGCAGCGGCAGAGGCTGAGCTTGATGGTTTGGCAGTTTGTGCCGGAAGCTGTGGCCCCGGACACGTTCATTTGATCAATGGAGTGTATGAAGCTCATCGCTCTCATGTTCCTATGCTGGTGATTGCTTCCACCATTCCCAGTGATGAAATGGGCATGGATTACTTTCAGGAAACCAATACGATAAAGCTGTTTGATGACTGCAGTTATTATAATCAAATGATTACAAGACCTGAACAGGTACAGAGAACCGTGCAGACCGCCATTCAGCATGCTATATCCAAAAAAGGAGTTGCGGTCATAGGTCTTCCGGGAGATGTTTCTGAGCTGGATGCCGAAGAAGGCTCTACTTCCACCCAAATCTTTAAAACCAATCCTGTGATAAGACCATCGGATGATGAGCTGAAAAGTTTGTCGGAACTGGTGAATAAAAGTAAAAAAGTAACCCTATACTGTGGGATAGGTGCTGCTGAAGCATGTGATGAGGTGATCACTTTGTCAAAGCTGTTAAAGGCACCTGTAGGATATTCATTCCGCGGGAAAATGGCTATTCAGCCCAATAATCCAAATGAAGTGGGACTTACAGGTCTGTTAGGATTTCCTTCAGCCTATCACGCCATGCATGAAGCTGATCTCGTCATTCTTCTGGGGACGGATTTTCCTTATCAGAAATTCATGCCTTTAAAAAATAAAATCGTCCAGATTGATGAAAGTCCTGAAAGATTGGGAAGAAGAGCAAAACTCGAGCTAGGACTTGCCGGAGATGTCAAAGAAACCATCAAAGCATTATTGCCGTTACTTGACGAAAAAACTGATGTTCATTTTCTGAATGAACAGCTGGCGTTTTACGATAAAGTAAAAGAAAACCAGTTGGAATATGTAAAAGATTTTGGAAAAGAGAATGCTATTCAGCCGGAATATGTAGCTCACACTTTAGATAAGCTTGCTGAAAATGATGCTATTTTTACCGTAGACACCGGAATGTGCTGCGTTTGGGGAGCCCGTTTTATTACAGGAACGGGGGAAAGGAAGATGCTGGGATCATTTAATCATGGCTCAATGGCGAATGCGATGCCGATGGCAATAGGCGCTGCATTGGCACACCCCGAAAAACAAGTGATTGCCCTGTGTGGAGATGGAGGATTATCTATGTTATTAGGAGATATGGCTACTATTTTTCAGTATAAACTTCCTGTGAAACTAATTGTTTTCAACAACAGAACGTTGGGAATGGTAAAGCTGGAAATGGAAGTTGGTGGAATGCCCGACAATGAGACAGACATGATTAATCCTGATTTTGCCATGATCGCGCATGCCATGGGATATCCGGGAAAAAATGTCCATCTTCCCGAAGATGTGGAAAGCGCTATCAAAGAATGCCTGGATTACAAAGGACCTTATCTTCTGAATATTTTTACGAATCCCAATGCGTTGGCTCTTCCTCCGAAGGTTGAATTTGATCAGATTATGGGAATGACAAAGTCTATGGCTCAGCTTATGCTTGGCGGTAAAATGGATGAGGTTTTTGAAACGGTGAAGACCAATTATAAACATATCAAAGGCCTGCTATAATAAGAAAAGAAATAATCAGACAGTTGTCTGATATTCAGAAACTATATATAAAACTTCATGCTTGGCGTGAAGTTTTTCTTTTTTATACATAAGCTAAATATTTACCTTTGTTTATTATTAGGAAACAAGCATGAGAACTATATTTTTATTTTTGGCTTTATGTGCAATGAATTTTTCACTGGCGCAGGATCAGGAAGAAAGGGATGATTCTTTTATCAGAGAGAGTAATAAAAATCTTTTAAAAATAGATATTAAAGAACCCTTTATGCAGGTTGCTGTAAAATGTAATGATTTTAAACCCGCTGCTTTTGAAGGAGGTGTTGCAGCCTACAAAGATATCCTGAACCGATATATGTATGCGTACCTGAATTCTGATTTCTATGCTTTGACGGGAGATTTTACCTTTACCTTAGTGCTTGATGAAAAGGGAAAAGTAACAGATGTGAAAGGAATGCCTAAGGTGACCAACAGCGAAGTTTTCTTTGACGATATGCAGTACGTCGTAAGAAGGATAAAGAGAAACTGGATTCCGGCGTCTTGTAACGGGAAGCCAGTAGCCTCACAGATTAAAGTTAAAATGAACTTTTCTTCAATGTCTGCAGATATCGATTAGGATTATTAGTTTTCTTTTTCAAAATTAAAGTAATGGGAGGCTCAATGAGAGAATTCCAACACTTTTTCAATTTATGATTTTGTTAAAATAATAGCGCTGACATTCTGTCACAATATTTTGTATCTTTGCAAACTTATTCGTTCGTAATTTTAAATTACGAATCTTAAATCGATTATCGTGCAGGAAAAATATATAGACGAAACAAAACAGGGCGAAGCTTTTGCTATTGCAGAAAGACCGGAGAACTCTAAAAAACTGTTTTTAGAAAGCTATGGTTGTCAGATGAACTTCTCTGACTCTGAAATTGTTGCATCCATTCTTAATGAACAGGGGTATAATACAACGATGAAAGTTGAAGAAGCTGACCTGATTCTTTTAAATACATGCTCCATCCGCGAAAAAGCGGAACAGACCGTAAGAATGCGTCTTTCTCAGTTCAAAAATCTTAAAAAAGAAAGACCGAATATGACGGTTGGTGTTCTGGGATGTATGGCAGAAAGATTGAAAACCAAGTTTTTAGAAGAAGAACAATTGGTAGATCTTGTTGTAGGTCCTGATGCCTACAGAGACTTACCGAACCTTTTGAAAGAAACTGACGATGGAAGAGATGCCATCAACGTTATTCTTTCCAAAGAAGAGACGTATGCCGATATCAATCCTGTCCGTTTAGGAGGAAACGGTGTTACCGCTTTTGTTACCATTACAAGAGGTTGTGATAATATGTGTACATTCTGTGTGGTTCCATTTACCAGAGGAAGAGAAAGAAGCCGTGACCCACACTCCATTATTGAAGAATGTAAAGATCTTGCCAATAACGGATATAAAGAAATTACCCTTTTAGGACAAAACGTAGACTCTTATCTTTGGTATGGAGGAGGTCCTAAAAAAGATTTTGCCAAAGCATCTGAAATGCAGAAAGCAACAGCCGTAAATTTTGCGCAATTGCTTGATCTGGTAGCTAAAGCTGTTCCTGAGCTGAGAATCAGATTCTCTACTTCCAACCCTCAGGATATGAGTCTGGACGTATTCAGAATGATGGCAAAACATGACAACATCTGTAAATATGTACATCTTCCTGTACAAAGCGGAAGCAATAATATGCTGGAAGCGATGAACAGACAACATACCCGTGAAGAATATCTTGATCTGATCAGAAAAGCAAAAGAAATTGTTCCGGAAGTAGCATTTTCACAGGATATGATCGTAGGATTCTGTAATGAAACAGAAGAAGACCACCAGGATACCTTGAGTCTGATGAGAGAAGTGGAATATGACTACGGTTATATGTTTGCGTACTCAGAAAGGCCGGGAACTCCTGCTCACAAGAAAATGGAAGACAATATTCCGGCTGATGTGAAGCAGAGACGTCTTGCTGAGGTTATTGCCCTTCAGGGAGAGCTTTCAAAACAAAGAATGAAATCCTATGTTGGAAGAGAGCATCAGATTCTGATTGAAGGAATTTCCAAGAAAAATAAAAACCAGTGGAAAGGAAGAAACTCTCAGAATGCCGTATGTGTCTTCGATAAACTGGAAGGACAGAAAATAGGTGACATTGTGAACGTTTTTGTGTATGACAATACGCAAGGCACACTTTTAGGGAGAACAGTTGAATAAAATTAAGTTTCAGGGTCCAAAGGAATTTGGACAGACAAGCGAAAAGATGCTATCACTGAAAAATTTAAAAAGAAAATATATATTCTAAAAAAAATCAACGGGTATATTACCGTAAGATTTTTAGTAAATTGTTACGCAGTTTACAAAATCACTCGAAGGCTGGATGCCGGAAGAGATAAAAGGTTTAAAAGTAGATTATTATCAGGATTTAACCTATAAAATTGAAAATGGAAAAGTTTCAGAGGTATTACCTTAGCTTTTTGTTACTTATCGTTTACACCAATACTATTGCACAGGTCAACTGTAATGCAGTAGAGGGTGAGAACTGCAAAAAAGCTTGTGAGTTATACAACTGGGCTTCAGATTTACAAAGTTTCGCAGAATCTCAGGAAGGCTTTGACAAAACCACTGAATTGTCTTCTGATTTCTCTCATGTATATATGGAAAAAGCCGTTCCATATCTTAAAAACGGAGATTTTGTAACCTGGAAGATTCTAATAGATAAAGCAGTTACCTTAGATCCCGGGATGCACCCTGGTTACAGAGGCTGGACAAAGTTTCAGTTTCTGAGAGGCTATAGAAGTGCAATTCAGGATTTAGAAGGTTTAAATATATATGAGCCTGGAGACTTAGGAAGGTCTCAAAACGGAGACTATAGTACGGACTTAGTAAGAGCGATGTCCTACAGTGCTTCAGGACAGAAAGAAAAAGCAGCTGGGATTATAGAAAGGCTTCTGGCTGCCAGAGGTTATGCGAAGGGAATGTTTGATCATTATCAGCTGGGAATTACCTATCTTGAGCTGGGAAGATATGACAAAGCCCTGGAAAATTTTGAAAAACAAAGCAAAGGGTACGGCTTTGCTGAGAATACATACTTTAAAAGTAAAGTTTCTAAGATCAGAAACAAAGATTATTTGGATTTAAACATGTTAGCCCTGCAAACGTATGATGAAGGAAAGACCTTGAAAGCTGTCTGCACTCATCAATTTAACAAGGTCTACACACAACGGGTTGAAGTGCTGTAGAAGATTAACATTCAATCAATAATCAAAAATTTACTTATGAGCAACGAGCTACAAAACATAAAAAACCGTTTCGGAATTATCGGAAACTTTCCTGCACTCAATCGTGCCCTGGAAAAATCTATCCAGGTTGCACCCACAGATATCTCTGTACTTGTGATTGGAGAAAGTGGGGTGGGAAAAGAATTTATTCCGAAAATCATTCATTCAGAATCCAGAAGAAAACATCAGCCTTATATCGTGGTAAACTGTGGAGCCATTCCGGAAGGAACCATAGACTCTGAGCTATTCGGGCACGAAAAGGGAGCTTTTACAGGAGCTACAGCTACAAGAAAAGGATATTTTGAAGTGGCAGACGGCGGAACCATCTTTTTGGATGAGGTAGGAGAACTTCCCCTGCAGACTCAGGTACGTCTTTTAAGAGTGCTGGAAAGTGGTGAATTTATGAAAGTAGGTTCTTCACAGGTGCAGAAAACCAATGTGAGGATTGTGGCAGCTACCAACGTTAATATGATGAAAGCCATCCATGACGGAAGGTTCCGTGAGGATTTGTATTACCGTTTGAATACTGTTCAGATTGATATGCCTCCTTTGAGAGAAAGAAAAGGAGATATCCATTTGTTATTCAGAAAATTTGCAATAGATTTTGCTGAAAAATACAGAATGCCGGAACTGGAGCTAGAGCAGAGTGCTGTTCACTATATAGAAAGTTATTCTTTCCCGGGGAACGTCCGCCAGCTAAGAAATTTAGTAGAGCAGATGACCGTTGTGGAAAGAAACAGAAATATTACTGCTGAAAAACTTGCCGAGTATATTCCGATGGAAACCCATCTCCCAATGGTCGTAAATACTCAAAGTACTCCCAAGCAGAGCGATTTCGGAAGCGAAAGGGAAATCATGTATAAAATCCTGTTCGATATGAGGAATGATATTAATGATTTAAAATCCTTAACTTCGGAACTGATCAAGAACAGAGGTACAGCAGATCTGAGCAATCATGAGAAAAACCTGATCAACAGAATTTACACTTCTGATAGTCAGTCACAAGTGAATTCCGGGTCGATGTTATATTTTGAAAATAATAATGATACACCGGCCGTTCAGACTCCTACGATTATTTCAAATCCTGATGACAGCTATGAAGATATTGAAGATATCGAAATTGAAGAAAACAGACCGGAATCACTTTCTCTTCAGAATAATGAAAAAGATTTGATTATCAAGGCTTTGGAAAAGCACAAAGGACGTAGAAACAGAGCTGCAGATGAACTGGGAATCTCACAAAGAACTTTATACAGAAAAATAAAACAATATAACCTGGAAGATTAGCACAACATAAATAATGAAAGTCAATTTAACACCTAAGCCGATCAATTTTAAACTCGGAGAATATATTAATAAAGGTTTCGAACTTTTAAAGAAAGATTTCGGAAATATTTTTGTAGCATTTTTAATGTGCTTTATCATGTCGATCATTCCGTTCTGCGGAATATTAGCGATGGGTAATTTATACAAATACCTTCAAAGGCTGAACAGAAACCAGCCGGCAAGTCCCGGAGATATCTTTGATTTTAAAGATTTTATGCCTTATTTTATGCTGCAGTTAATTGTTTTCGGAGGTGTTTTACTGCTTTACATTCCTTTATTTGCTGTGCTGGGTATATCAGGTGCTTTATCTGAGGGTAATGAACCCAATCCAATGGTAGCATTTTTTGTGTTTCCCTATATGTTTTTATTGATTGGAGCGATATATTACTTTGTATTAAAAGGTTTTTATATCATACCATTAATCAGTCTTAAAGGCATCAGGGAAGTAAAAGAAGCATGGGTTATTTCAAAAATAATGACCAAAGGAAATCTATTGTCAATCTTCCTTTTCTCTGTAGTAGTAAGTATTTTGGCTCAGATTGGGATTATTGCCTGCGGGATAGGAATTTTTCTTACCTTACCATTCTTATATACAGCAAATTATTTTGCTTATGAAGATGCTATTCAACAAATTGAGTATGATGAAATTACGGAAATCGGATTTAAAGATGGATTTTAAAATTAAAAATATAAGCCTGAAACAATCATTATTTACGGGAATGCTCTTTGCGTTGCTGGGAGTTTTAAATTCATGCTACAGTTTTACGGGATCGTCTCTTACAGATGAGAAAACAGTTCAGATCAATGAATTTCCCAATAATGCACCGCTGGTAAATCCTGCATTATCACAACAGTTTTCTACAGCAATACAAAACAGATTCCTTCAAAGAACAACTTTGAAGGGAACGAAAGAAAATCCGGATATCCTGATTGAAGGAGAAATTACAGACTATTCCATTACGCCTACCACCATCAGCTCCAATACCCAGACCAACCCTTCTGGTGGAGTGATTCAACAGGCACAGAATAAACTTACGATTACGGTAAAGGTACATTATGAAAATAAAATCCATCCGGATGCAAGTTTTGACAGAACGTATTCTGATGAAGCCGCTTTCAACAGTGATGTATCCTTAAGTCAGATCGAAGACCAGCAGGTAAAACTGGTAACAGATAGAATTATTAACAAGATATTTAACGACATTGTAGCGAACTGGTAAGATGAATCCGAGAGTTTTAGAATTAATAAAAAATCCGAAAAATATTCAGTCTGAAGACCTTGGTCTTTTGAAAGAAGAGATTCACACTTTTCCTTATATTCAGAATATCAGGGCACTTCACCTGTATGGCGTGCATCTGTACGAAAAAGAAAACTATCAGAAAGAGCTTTCTACAACAGCTGCGTATACTACTGATAAGAAAATTCTGTATCAGTTGATTAACGGGAAGATCAAACAAGAGCCCAAACCGGAAATTGTTGAAGAGAAGAAACCTTCTGCAACAATCGAAAAGCCTGCTCAATTAGCTCCAAAGGCAAAATCTTTCCCTATTAAAAGAGAAGAAGATATTTCTTTGGAAAAGCCATCGGAAGAAAAAGAAAATACTTGTGTATTACCAATCTCACAGGAAGCTAAGCCTATTTATGTAAAAGGTGAACGAAACAGAATTTTATTTGAAGGAGAAGAAAACTTCCTGGATGAAGTAAATTCTGAGACCATCGATATTGAATCTACCCTTGAATCAGGAACTCTGGTAACACAAAAGACAGATACTGTAGTTGAAGAACAGGTTCAGGAGGAAGCAGCATCCATACAGACTCAGGGTGATGAAAATGGAGGAGAGAACTTTACACGGGAAACCATCATTCACGAAGAGCAGATTTCTTCAGAAAAAGAGGAAGAAAAGATTGAGGAAGAAGAGAATGTCAGCTTCCATGAAGTAGTCCCTTTAGCACCGGAACTACATATTGAAGAGGCGGTAGCAGAAGAACCTGTAAAAGCTGAATCAACAGCACATAAAACGGAAACTGTTTCTGAGGAAGAATCTGTTCAGCAAGAAGAAATACAAGTTGCAGCAGAAGAGAACGCCGGAGAAAACTTTACACCGGAAACCATCATTGACGAAGATCAGATTTCTCTTGAAAAAGAAGAAGAAAATGGTAATGAAGAAGCGCCTTCAGCGAAATTATCTGATGCGGAAGTAAGCTTCCATGGAACAGAATCGTTTATGCCGGAAGTTAAAATCCAGGCCAACAACGAGGAGATTTCTGAAACAGCTGAAGTATCTCAATCCAATGTAAATAAACATGAGGAAGAGATGAGACGCCTTATTGAAGAAGTTGAAAAGAAAATGAAGGAGGCTAAGCCTGTTGTTCAGGAAGAAAAAGTCGAGCCGGAAGCTTCTGAAGATCATGAAATTAGCTTCGCTGATACCCAAAGTTTCCATTTCTGGTCAACCAGTGAAGAAAAACCTGAAGAAATAAAAGAAGAGCCTGTAAAGGAAGAAGTTGTTGAAAGTCAATCATTTGTAATCGAGGATGTTACATCAGAAATTGCAGAAGAAAAAATACAGGAAACAGCTGAAGTGCAGACTGCATGGAAGCCAATGAGTTTGGAATCCCATTTACCAGATTCATTGATCAGTAAAGCAGAAAAAGCATCAACCCCTGAAATTAAAACTCAGGAAACAGAAGCTGTAACTGTTGCAGAGCCGGAAGTGACTACCGTGGAGTCCAAATCAGGTGAGACAAATGAAATTATTGAAGAAACTGCTCAGGAAGAAGTTTTACCAATAGCAGAAAATTCTGAAGTTGAAAAGGATCATTCTGCTCCGGTTGAATCAGCTCAGGAAGAAAAAACGGAAACAGAAACAGTAAATGAAGATGTTCCTGTAATGAATGTTTCTTTCTTTGGAACCGATATTTCTACCCTTAAGGTTGAAGAAAAGAAACAGGAAGCTGTAGAAAAAGTACAGGAGGTTACTATGAAAAATACCACTCAATCATCAATAGACAGTAATGTTCCGGGTTTTATCAATACATGGCAGAGCTGGCTTAAGATTGACAGAACAGAAGAAACAGTAAAGGACAAAGCCGAAATCAAAGAAAAGGCTATTGAAACCTTTATTGAGAACAATCCCAGAATCAGTCAGCTAAAGGAAGAAAGTACCTATGTTGTAAAAGAAAAGAATGATGATATCTCGCATTTGATGACGGAGACATTAGCTAATCTTTATTTTGAACAGAAACTCTATACAAAGGCAATAAAGGCGTTTGAAATATTAATCAAAAAGAGTCCTGAGAAAAAAGAATATTTTGAATCCAAAATTCAGGATATCAAGGACTTCAGAAGTAAAAACTAAAAAATAAAAAGGTACTGATAAAAACAGTACCTTTTTATTTTATAATTTCTGAGAACTACTTTTACTACTTCTTATTTTTTTCCAGGCCTTTCGTCCAAATACGATAACAACAATTAATGTAATGATGGCAAATATTGCGGCGATAACCGGTGTTGCCATCGCAAGAACAGACATTATACCGGCACCTGCCGTCTCCGTTGTTCCTACCATAGAATTTCCCAAACCTCCTGTAGTAGCAGTGGAAGCAGCCCTTATTCCTGCAAATCCGGAGCTGATCGTAGCAGCCGTACCTCCTCCGGCAATCAATGCCAGTGCCCATTGTGGAAAAGTCCCAAGTTCAGCAAACTGACTGGCAAATAATATGGAACCAGCAACAGTTGCCATAGGTATGGAAACAGTATCCAGTAAATGATCTACAAAAGGGATGTAATAAGCCAGGATCTCTATAACAGTAGCTATTCCTGTTGTAATAAGCGTCGGGAGACCCGCAAGCCATTCAAAATGCTCATTCATCGGAATCCAGTTAAAATAAGAAGCAAGACTTACAACAAACATGGGAAGGAATACCCGGAAGCCTGTAGCTGCCGCCAGTCCAATACCGATAAAAGCACTGATTATATAAGAAAAATAGGGAACATTGTCTAACATATTAATTTTCAGATTTATTGTTTTCCCTAAAAATACAAAAACTATATGATATTTGAAGTAATGTTAATGTCTGAGTTTGGGGTGAGTGATACGTGATCCGAGTCTCGAGCTTTGCAATTCGTGATTTAGCGTAGAGTTAAAAATATTTTATTCATACTTATCTGTGACAATCTGTGCGATCTGTGGGAAATAAAAAGAACTGTAAGAAAATGCCTCACAGTTCTATATTATTTCATCAGAATAGATGATTACTTTTTTTGAGCTTCACAAAGCTTGATGAACTGTGCCTCCACGTCCTGGAATTTCGGTGGCATCTCAGAAGAAACCCAAAACAGCATTGCCATAGATTTTTCTCCAAAGGCCTGCCTGAAAAGATCTTTATTCAGGCGGTAACATTCTCTCAGCAGCCTCTTGATGCGATTCCTGTGCACAGCTCTTTTAAAATATCTTTTAGAAACAGAAACTCCGAATCTTGCAGCTTCTACCGGAAGGTTAGGTTTATCTTTCAGAACAATGATCCTTAGATTTCCACTCGTTCTCCATTTGCCTTTCTCAAAAAGCAAACTGATTTCCGTGTTTTTTTTGAGCTTTTCCGCTCTTGGATATTTGAAGTTCTGCATTAATCTTTCATCTTTTTCACTAAATGATTAATCACTTCAGCGGCTGCATACAATCCGAAAATTGCAGGAATAAAGCTAATGGTACCATAGAATGATTTTTTGAAATTGCTTCCGTCAGTCATTTTTAAGCTTTCCTCCTTTTGAATTTCATTGGAGAACACACATCTGATTCCTTTATTGATTTTTTCTTTCTTAAGCCTTTTTCTTACCTGTTTTGCAAGGAAACAGTTGTGGGTTTTACTGATATCCCTTACCATCACCATACTCGGATCTGTTTTTCCTCCGGCTCCCATAGAACTTACAATCTTGATCTTTCTTCTTCTGGCAGCTTTTATTAAACAGATTTTTGGCGTTACACTGTCAATACAGTCAAGTACATAATCAAACTTTCCGGAATCAAGGATTTCATCCATTCTCTCAGGATTCAGAAACTCATTGATCCTGATTAAATTAAGTTGTGGATTGATATCAAGAAGCCTTTCAGCTACAACCTCTACTTTATGTTTGCCAACAGTAGAATGTAAGGCAGGAAGCTGTCTGTTGATATTTGTAATATCTACGGTGTCTCCATCCACTATGGTCATATTTCCTACGCCGGCCCTGGCAAGAAATTCTGCAGCAAAAGAACCTACTCCTCCTAAGCCTACTACAAGCACATTGGCCTTGATAAGCTTATCCAATCCATCTTCCTTTATCAAAAGTTCAGTCCTTTCCAGCCAGTATTTATCCATTTTTTATTGTATGTAAATTTTCTAAAATTTGTTCATTAAGTTGCCCCAGAGAAATTTCTTTTATTTCCGAAACTTTAAGGTACAATTCTCCGATATTAAAGTCTTCATTGTCAGTTTCTAAAAAGAATTTGTTTAATGGAGTGTTTTTCACAATATCCTGCAAAGATAAATTATACAAAACAGCTTTTCCAAAACTCAGGTAAAAATTATTGGCAAGAAGATCTTCTGCAATTTGACGTTTTTTATTAAAACCATGAATGATCATGGGCTGTTCGGCCTTCTTCCCCAAAGAAATGACCTCATAAAATTTTCTGACACAATGAATGATCATAGGTTTTTCGACTTCATTGGCTATCTTTATCTGTCTTAAAAAAACTTCTTCCTGGATTTTCTGATCAATAGAAACCAAAGAATCCAAACCACATTCACCGATAGCAAAACAGTTTTGAAACATTGTGTCTTCCATCCATGAAAACTGTTGTTCGAGATGGGCAACATCAATATCCTGGGGATGAATTCCGATAGAATAAGGAGAGTCAGGAGGAATTTGCTCTATGTTCAGATTATAAATTCCATTTCTGATATATTTCTTATGATGATGAAAATCAAAAAATTCCATATCCAAAAGTAAGCAATTTCAGATTTAATCTAAAATTATTAAACGATCGTTTATAAATGTGTTAAAAATTTCTTAACTTTACTCAAAGTACACTTCATGAAAAAAAAATTTACAGAAAAACAGATTCACATACTGGATATTGCAGAAGAGCTTATCGCGAAGAAAGGATATGAGGGAACTTCTGTAAGAGATATTTGTTCTAAAGCGAATATCAACGTCGCCATGATTTCTTATTACTTCGGTTCTAAAGAGAAAATGATGTCTTATCTCTATCAGTACAGAGTATTGAAAACAAGAGAGAATTTTTCAGAATTTGCGGATACCATCAAAGAAGGTAAACCTGAAATGCAGCTGCGGGAAATGATCAAGTACATCGTTTCTCAGCTTTTCAAGTATAATTATTTCCATGGTTTTGTAACCCAGGAGCTTCGTCATACGGAGAATCTTAAAGATGAATTGCTGGATTTCTATCAGCTATTCGTGAAAAAACTGGATGAAGTCATTAAGAAAGGTGTTGCATCAGGTGTTTTTACTTTTACACCCAAACCTGAAGATATTCTTACCATGATCATCGGATCCACTTTATTTGTCATCAGGAATAAAAATTTCTATGAACTCTATGTTCCGAGCAAAAATGAGGAAACCTATGCCAAAGAAGCTGAGAAAAAGGTGAGAATGAATCTTTTATTAAGTGTTTTTGCTATTTTGGGATACGCTGCAGACTAAAATTACGTTAAATATTCATAAAAAAAAATCTATTGGCAAAAAAGTTATATTTTTGCAAATTAGTAAATCGGCTGTATAATCCGAAAACTGTTGAATTTTATATATGAAAAAATATATTTTAGGTCTTTTTGCTGTAGCGGTGATTACATCTTGTGTAAGTCAGCAGGAGAGAGCAATGAGAAGTGCTGATAAAGAATTTATCTTAAAGGCAGCTAATGAAAATTTTGCCAAGAAAAAATGGAAAAATGCATTGGCTCTTTACGACAGACTTGCCAATCTTGTGGCGGGAACAGATGATTTTCCTAACGTAGGTTTCAATACAGCTTATGCCAACTATTATGACAAAAGTTATAAGCTGGCAGGACACCAGTTTAAGAATTTTGCAGTAAGTTTTCCAAAAGACCCGAGAGCAGAAGAAGCAGCATATATGTCTGCTTTATGCTACTATGAAGGTTCTATGGATTACAACCTGGATCAGTCGAGTACAGAATTGGCCATTAATGAGCTTCAGGAATTCCTGAACAATTATCCCAACTCTGAAAGATCTAAGAATATCAGCCAATTAATTGATGAATTGTCTTATAAGCTGGAATTTAAAGCTTATGAAAATGCAAGACAATACTACAAAATGGGTGAGTATAAAGCAGCAAACGTAGCATTTGATAATGTGCTGGAAGATTTTCCAAGTACAAAGCTTCGTTCAAAAATTTATGATTATATCATGAAAGCACGTTATGAACTGGCGATGAAATCTGTTTATAATCTTAAAGATGAACGTATTGAGAGCGCGCTTACGTATACAAAGCTTGTAGAGAAAGAGCTTCCTAATACAGAATATTCTAAAACTGCAACAGATCTTAGAGAAAAACTGGAAAAAGAAAAACAAAACTTCGCAGTTGTTAAAAAACAAACTGAAGCCAGAATGGCGGCTTTAACGGCAAGACAGAAAAAAGAAGCTGAAAAACTGGCTGATAAGGATAAAGCTGACCAGCAGATCAAAGATCAGATCAGCAATGAAAAGAAAGCAATGCAGTTACAGAGGGACAGTGCAGCACTTAAAACACCTCCGCCGGCAGCGACTTTCAAAATTCAAAGATAATTCGTAAATTTGCCATCTTAAAATAAAAATAATTTTCTCAAAATGAGTGTAAAAGATACAAAAGCAGAAGTAAATACAATTACTTACGATAAAGATAAGATTGAAGATAAAGTAGGTTCAATCTATGAAGCTATTGTTATCATGGGAAAGAGAGCAGAGCAGATCAATGCGGAGATCCGTACGGAGCTTCACAACAAACTGGATGAATTTGCCGTTCACAATTCTACATTAGAAGAGGTTTTCGAAAACAGAGAACAAATTGAGATCTCTAAACATTACGAAAAGCTTCCAAAGCCAACTTCAATTGCTATTGAAGAATGGTTAAACGGAGATGTTTATTTCAGAAAAACAGAAGAAAGAAAGTAATCTTCTGTGTTTTAATAAATCAAGGTCATAAAGGAATTCACTTCTTTTATGACCTTTGTTGTTTTAAAACCTCATTGTGTGGGAAAAAATAAGTACTTTAGTGTTTCCAAAAATTAGAACTTAATGAGTGTTTCCGGTAAAAAAATACTTATCGCTGTCTCCGGAGGAATTGCGGCATATAAAATCCACTTTCTGATCAGGGATTTTGTGAAAAAAGGTGCCGAAGTACAGGTTATTATGACTCCTGATACAGAAAACTTTGTGACGAAACTAAGCCTGTCTACATTATCCAAAAAACCGGTGTATTCGGATTTTTACAGTGATAACGGAACATGGAACAGCCATGTGGATATGGCTCTGTGGGCAGATGTTATGATTGTTGCCCCATGTACGGCCAATACGCTGTCTAAAATGGTTCACGGGATGTGTGATAATCTCGTTATTGCAACCTATATGTCTGCAAAATGTCCGGTATTCATTGCGCCTGCAATGGACCTTGATATGTATGCACACCCTTCTACCCAAAAAAATCTGGAGCAGGCGGAAAGCTTCGGACATATTATTATTCCGGCGGAAAACGGAGAGCTGGCCAGTGGACTGATCGGGCAGGGAAGAATGGCAGAGCCGGCAACAATTGTTAATGCTGTTGAGCATTATTTTAATTCGGATATCCAATTCCGAAGCCTTGAAGGAAAAACGGTTTTAATTACTGCAGGACCTACCTATGAAGCGATAGATCCTGTAAGATTCATCGGAAACCATTCATCCGGTAAAATGGGATTTTCTCTGGCAGAAGAAGCTTCAAAAAGAGGAGCAAAAGTTATTCTGATTTCCGGTCCAAGTTCTCAGACTATAAACAATCCGAATGTTGAAGTTCATAAAGTGACTTCAGCAAAAGAGATGCTGGCCAAAGTATTTGAATTTTACGACACCATAGACATCGGAATTGCCAGTGCGGCAGTAGCGGATTATGCTCCCAAAGAGGTGGCTAAGGAGAAAATCAAGAAAAACGATGAAAACCTGACGATAGAGCTGGTTAAGAATCCCGATATTCTTAAAACAATGGGTGAAAAGAAAACCCATCAGTTTTTGGTAGGATTTGCCTTGGAAACGCAAAATGAAGAAGAAAATGCCAAAGGAAAACTGGAAAAGAAAAACCTGGATATGATTGTTCTGAACTCTCTGCGTGATGAAGGAGCCGGTTTTAAAAATGATACCAATAAAATCAAAATATTTACCAGAACAGAGAAGAAGGAATTCAATCTGAAATCCAAGGATGATGTAGCGAAAGATATTCTCAATTTTGTTGAGACTCAACTTTTAAAATAATTTTAATAAATTTCCGTTCTCAATTTTTAATAGACAATGAAAAAAATTATAAGTTTATTTTTTCTGTTATTTCTATACACCCAAAGTTTTTCTCAGGAGCTGCTGGCAACGGTGCAGGTAAACGCCAATCAGCTGGGAGGAAGTAACCAGCAGGCCTATAAAGCGTTGGAGAAAAGTCTCAGGGATTTTATCAATAACACCAGCTGGACCGGTAAAAGACTTCAGAATTTTGAAAAAATAAAATGTGCTTTTTCTATTGTTATTTCGGAAAGAGATGTTAACAAATTCAAAGGAACGATTGTGATTCAGGCAGTAAGACCTGTGTACAATACAACCTACGAATCTCCTTTAATTAATCTTCAGGATCAGAGATTTGGCTTTGAATATATTGAGAATGAAAGTCTTATTTTTAATGAAAGACAGTTCTCCGGCAAGAATCTTACGGATGTGGTCAGTTTCTATATTTATGTTGTTTTGGGTCTGGATGCAGATAGCTTCCAGTCTATGGGAGGATCACAATGGTATGCGAAAGCGCAGCAGATTGCACAGAATTCCCAAAACAGGAACTATGAAGGCTGGAACACTATCAATGAGCCGAGAAGCCGTTCTATTTTGATCAACGAAATTATGAACCCTAATTGGAATCAGTTACGTTCCACCATTTATACCTATCACAGAGCAGGTCTGGATAACCTTTTCAACCAGGATCAGACTGCCGGGAAAAAAGTCATTTTCGATGCACTGATGCAATTAAAAATGTATGAGAATAATTTCCAGCAGGCATTCTTCTTTAATCTTTTCATGGATACCAAAAGCGATGAAATTTTCAATATTTTCAATTCCGGGAATAATGGAGGGCTGATTCTAAATGATCTTAAGCAAACAATGATCATCCTCTCACCGAAGAATATAGATAATAAGTGGAATAAATGGAAGGTCTAAAAATTGGTGGATACATTGAAGATGGGCGGTTGATTATTCAAGAGTCAAAAAAACATTTTGTTCCTTCACTAACAACCACTGCCTGCTAATTATGCTTTAATTTAATCGGAGAAGAATGGAAAAAAAACTTATTTTTACAGTTCAAACTCAAATTGGATTATAACCCGGATTATCAATGCTTTCGAGAATTTACATTAAAAACTTTGCCCTGATTGATACCCTTGAAGTATCATTGAAGAATGGTTTACAGGTCATTACCGGAGAAACCGGGGCGGGTAAATCGATCATCTTAGGTGCTCTCAGGCTTATTTTAGGTGAAAGAGCAGATGTAAAATCAATCGCCAAAGCTGAAGAAAAAAGTGTGGTGGAAACCGAGTTTTCCCTCAATAACCAGTTTAAAAAATTCTTTATAGAGAACGACCTGGACTATGAGCTGCAGACTATTATCCGAAGAGAAATACTTCCTTCAGGGAAATCGCGGGCATTTATCAATGATGTGCCGGTAACGCTGGATATTCTTAGAGAGCTTTCCTCACAACTGATCGATATCCATTCCCAATTTGAAACATCCAATCTTTTTACTTCAGAATACCAGTTTAAAATTATCGACGGACTTTCTGAAAATAAAAAAATCATTGAAGAGTATCAACAGGAATTTTCTGAGTTTCAAACGCTGAAATTGTTGTTGAAAAAATTAAAGACCCAACTTTCAGAATCTAATAAAGAAAGCGATTATAAAGAATTTTTGCTCAACGAACTGGAAGAGCTTAAGCTTGATGATGTTGATTTTGAAGATGTTCAGAACCAGCTTTCCATTCAGGAAAATGCGGGAATGATCTCTGAAAATGTAGGCCAGATCTTATCCAGATTTCATCAGGAGGAAATAGGAATTCTGTCATTCTTTAACGAAGCGACCAACAAACTGTCAAAAATTTCCGAAGTTTCTACGAGTTTCGCAGAACTAGATGAAAGGCTGGAAACCACCTTTGTAGAGCTTAAAGACATCATTTCCGAACTGGAACATGAAGCGGAAAGAGTGGAAATTAATCCTGAAAACCTGATCTACCTTACCGATCTTAATAATAAAATCAATGCCTTATTCCTTAAACATAATGTTTCAGATCTTAATGAACTGATTGAGATCAGAAATCAGCTGGCCGGAGACCAGAGAGGAGCTTCGGATCTGGAATTACAGATTGAAGAAACAGAAGAAAATATCTCTCAAAAAGAAAAAACACTTCAAAGCCTTGCTGCAAAACTTTCAAAGAACAGACACAAGAATGTTCCTGTTTTCATCAAAAAAGCAGAAGGACTTCTTAAAAAGCTAGGTCTCGAAAAGGCAAAAGTGGATATAGAATTACACGATGCAGATGAATTCAACCCGTTTGGGAAAGAAAATATCCAGCTGTTGTTTCAGGCCAACTCCGGTTTCCCTTTAAAACCGATCCAAACGGCCATTTCCGGAGGAGAAAGATCAAGAGTAATGCTTGCCGTAAAGAAGATTATTGCAGAAAGTGATGAACTGCCAACCCTTATTCTGGACGAAATTGATACTGGTGTTTCAGGAAAAGTAGCTGAAGAGATCGGAAATCTGATGCGCGAAATGTCTGAAGACATGCAATTGATTGTTATTTCCCACCTTGCACAGGTCGCAGCCAAAGGAAATGATAATTACAAAGTGGTGAAACAGGATATTTCCGGCAGAACACAATCTACTATTATTCCTTTGAGCAGTGAAGAAAAACTGAACGAGATTGCCCAGTTACTTTCCGGAAGTAAAATTACGGAAGCAGCGCTGGCACAGGCTAAAGAATTAATAGGCTAATTCAGCCAATTATAAACCCGATTTCTCACCTCTGTAAACAGTTAGTATTAGCGATGTCATCCTGAGCCTGTCGAAGGATTTACTATTTTCCTAACTCTTCAATTCTTTTTTCAGAGCTTCTATTGCTGCATCTTTTTGCAGGATTTCCTTTTTCAGCATCTCAATGTAAAGTATAAATGGCAGGTCGCTACTTCCGAACTATAATTTTAAAACAAATATGTCCTGTTAACCGTTAGCTTCCATTGGAGATTAATCTGGTCCCATCGGGATCTGCTGTTAGAAAAATGAAATCCCCGTAGCCCATAAAGCTCCGTAGGAGCGACCTGTTAATTCATACCGGAAATATTGAAATTTTCAATGTATTGATACATTTATCACTCAGTCATGTTTCAATACTATATTTTTTTGCAGTGGTGAAAATGTATTTTTATTACGACATGTTCTGTCGCTTTGAGAGAATATTTTTGTATTAAGTTAAAGCAATATTCACATAATCATGTTAAAAAATGTTAAATTTGCCAGGTTTTTATAAACGGGTCCATTATAGCTAAAAAACAATAACTATGAAATTTTTATTCGATTACATCCATTCGGTGTATATTCTTCAATTATTTCTAAATATTTAAAAATCAAATTCGTATGTACAAATTCAGATAGATTTTTATGCATGTGAAATACACTAATTTTTGCATCAAAGAATACTATATTTGAAATATTCTTTATCCTGTAAAGGGATCTGATTCTCAGGAACGGATAAGGATTAAAAAGAACCGGATCTAACCATGATCTATCATAATAACAATGTTAACTAAATAAACACAGGAATGAAAAAAATCTCTCTCAGTGCATTCATTCTATGCACAGCATTGGGCGCATCTGCGCAGGAATTGGTATGGCAGAAAGACATCCAATCTTCTACTCAGGATTTTCTAAGTCAGGTTACAACAACCATTGATCAGCAGTATTTGATCACAGGAAGTTCTATTCAAAGCAATAAGCAACAAGCTTTAGGCAGTAAGCAAAATAACGGTTACGATTTTCATTTAGTAAAACTGAACCAGCAGGGACAAGAAGTCTGGGAGAAATATTTCTCAGGACAAAACCATGATTATCTGTCTGCTACAGTGACGACACAGGATGGCGGATTTCTTTTGGCCGGAACATCTTATTCTGGAAAAGGATTGGATAAAAAAGAAGATTCTAAAGGAGGATCAGATATCTGGCTGATCAGAATCAATGAATTTGGTGATGAACTATGGCAAAAAACTCTTGGAAGTTCTTCTGATGAAGAAGCCAGAGCTGTTATCCAAACTACAGACTTAGGATTCTTTGTTACAGGGAATGTCCAAAACTCATCAAAGGGCTATGGTTCCAAAGATGTTTTAATTACCCGATTAGACAAAGACGGAAAAGAATTATCACAATTGATTTTAGGAGGAAAAGGGTTAGACGAAGTAGAGAAGATGATTCCAACGAAAGACGGAGGAGCGCTATTAGGAATTTATTCGAGGAGTTCTGAAGTAAAGGCGGGAAGCAGGAAGCTGGAGGCTGGAAGTGGTGTGAAGATCGACTCTTATTCCAAAGTCAGCAGCAACTTCGGTGAAGGCGACTACTGGATTGTTAAGTTGGACAAAAACGGGAACGTTGAATGGGAAAAGAATTTCGGAGGGAAAGGTGATGATCATATCAGAACGCTGGCATTAACTTCCAATGGATTTATAGTTGGTGGGGAATCCAGATCGGAAAGATCAGGAAACAAAACCGTCGGATTAGAGGAAGGAACAGACCTTTGGCTGATTGCTTTAAATGAAAGAGGAGATGAACAGTGGCAGAAATCTTACAATTTCAAGAACCGTGATATCCTGATGGGAATGAGTGTAATAAGCGGGAAGCAGGAAGATGGAAGCGGGAAATCTAAAGGCATTCTGTTAGGAGGTTATACGCAGGCAGAAGGAAGAGTAGAAACTGATGATGAGACCTTCTGGATGCTCTATCTTGATCCAAACGGAAATGAACAGTGGAGAAAACATGTAAAAGGAGAATCCAGAAAAAAGGAAGAAAGGCTTTCTGATTTAAAGCTGAACAGAGACGGTTCTATTGTTTTGGCCGGAACCAGTGCTGAAGAACTGGGTAAAGAAAACTGGAAGATTGTGAAACTGGGAGATAAACAGGTTGATCAGTTAATCGAGAAATATGATATCAAAATCTATCCGAATCCTGTTTCAGACTATGCTTATGTGGAAATTGGTTTTGATCCTTCGACAGGCTCAGGACAGGGTTTTAAGGATGCAGAAATTCTCTTATATGATATGAGTGGAAGACAGCTTCAGAGTATAAAAACTAAGAACAAAGTAACTAAGATCAATACCCAGGCTTTGGTGCAGGGAGCTTATCTGGTGACGATAAAAACGGATAACAATAAAACGGCAAATGCTAAACTGATTAAGAAATAAAAACACAGATCATGAAAAAAACATTGCTATTACTGGTATGTACTTTATATTTTACATTATATACCGGACAAAGTGCAAATATTGAAATTACAAGGCCAACACCCTCTGCCGCAGGGTTGTCTACTTACACTACAATGCCTGTTTCGATACAAACCGGAATACCGGATATTTCTTATCCGTTAATCAATCTTGGAACGGGTAATAAGCCGGTTAGCATCAATTTAGGAATTAGCTATCATGCAGGTAATACCCTCAATGATGAATGGGTAAGTGAAGTAGGACGAGGATGGTCGTTTTTTGGAGGAGGTGTTGTCTCCCGGGAGATCGTAGGAGATTTTGACGAATCATTTGATGATAGCAGCTATAGTCATTATATCAAAAATGAATTTAATGATATTTATAATTTCAGTACTCCTGAGGAATCGGGAAAATTTAAGATAGTCAGGGATATTGCCAATAATACATTTAGTGTTGTAAAGCTTACCCCCTATACCTCTAAAGTAGAATATCAGCGCACTGCCAATCAGGCCACTCTTATTTTAAATTCCTTTACGATAACAAGTGAAACGGGAATTCAATATGTTTTCAGTGATTATGATATTAACCAGATGACGGTATGGAAATTCGATCGTCCTTCCGGAGCTCAATATGCCGATCAGAAATACAGAAGTGCTTTTTACCTTTCCTCTGTTCTTGACGAAAATGGTCAGGAACTGGTAAAGTATATTTATTTACGGGATCTGAAATATGCTCCCGGTTCAGGAAATCAGATTATCGATGCAGAATCCAATAAACTTAGCCGCATAGAAGTTAAAGGGCGGGGAATTATAGAAATGAACTATGATAGAAATGAAGAATATGCTGAGCACAATGATATATTTGCCATTACCAGTATTGTATTAAAGACTGCAAATAATACTTTTGTTAAGAAATATACGTTCGATTATTCTTATAAGCCTGCAAGCGGGTCTCCGGCACTCCGAAGGTATTTGAATTCTTTCAGCCAGGTAGATCAGAGCGGAGCTGCCATTGAAAAATATGCATTTACTTATGAGAATGTATTCTATCCTGATCAAAATAATCAAATGATCAATAGTGGTATTTCTGAACTGAAAAGAATTCAGTTACCAACACGCGGAATGATTGAATATAATTTTGGCTTTCCGACGAGGGATACTGAAAGAATAGAAACCCTTCCTATTCCTAAAGTACTTCTTACTGATATTTCATTTACAAGGGCCAATGGGCAAAGAAAATATGCTTTTACCTTAACAGATACTAAAACTCTTGATATAGATGCTACAGGGATCGGGCAGGTAGCGGCTTTTCCATGGGCGCTCCAATTCTGGAAAAAAGAAGGAAGCACCTATGTGATTTCGCATAGTTTAGGAGAACCGATAGATCCTGTCTCTGGTTTTGAATATGTGCAAAGCAGGACATTTGAGCCTGGAGAGTATTATCTTGATTTGTATTGTAATGATATGTCATGTCCCACTACTACATTAAGTGATCCTGCTGTTGTTCAGATATGGCGTGAAGGGGACGGTCCGGCTGCTCAGGTCACTATTAAAGAACGTCAGATGACAGGTCCTGCAAGGATTAAAAATATCAAATATTATAACGCTTCTGCAATTGATGCTGCCAATCCTCCTGCACCGGCGAAAATAGAAGAATACGAATATAATAAGTTCGATGATGCCGGGGTTTCCAGTGGATTTTCGGTGGGAGATACCAGGATTTATAAAAATGTAAAAGTTTCCAGTGGCAATAATATGGGGTATACCAAATATTATTTTAAGGCACCGGATGCTTATCCTCAGCAGGGAGATTTCTGGCCTCATTACAATCTTACCCGTGAAGGTCTCCTTGATAAAAAAGAAGTTTATAATGCATCGGATCAAAAAATATCTGAGGATACATATGATTATACAATAGAAGAATTTGACGGGCCGCTCTATAATTTACTTTCATTACAGGTAAAAACATCATGGATCAGGAACAATAAAGTGACCTCTAAAAGTTATTTTGACTCAGGAACAATAGAGATGAAGAATGAGATCTTCAGAAATACCCATAACAATAAACCTAATCTTGAGCGCACTACTTCTTTTGATGGCAGTATTCAGGAGACCACCTATCAATATGCGCTGGAGAAAAATAATCAGAAGCTGCTAAGCTCCAATATGGTTGGCCTGCCTTTAGAAACAACTTCCGTACTGAAGAAAAACGCTGCTGATCCCGGAAAAGTAATGGCAAGAACAGAAACCATGTATGAAAATCCGGGAAATAAATACCCCTCTTCAGTCAGATCGTATGATTCTCAGAATCTTTTATCTTCCGAAGTTACTTTCAACAGGTATGATCTCAAAGGGAATCTGGAGCAGTATACCATTAAGGGAGGGATTCCTGTTTCGATGATCTGGGGCTATAATAAAACACAGCCTATTGCTAAAGTAGAGGGAGCTGCTTATGATCAGGTCTTTCCGTATTTGGGAGATATTATAGCAAAATCTGATGCGGTTGTTGTCTCAGAACAGGATCTTCAAAATGCTTTGGATGTGTTCAGAAACAATGCCAATCTTAAAGATTATCAGATCACCACTTATGTATATGATTCCCAGGCAAGGATGAAAATGACGACTCCGCCTACGGGAATCCGTGTGGTTTATCAATATGATACGGCAGGAAGGCTTGAAAAAATAGAAGATGAAACCGGGAAGCTGCTGAAGAAATACCAGTACAATACCGGACATTGATCATGAAGTATGAAAACTTTACTATAAGAATTTGTACATCCAATTTTTAACATCTAATATCTTAATTAAGATGAAAAAACTAACACTTATATTCGGTTTCTTGTCCTTAGGCTTCTCAAACGCCCAGACAACGACAACAGAAAACTTTATATCGGCTACAGACTGTATGAATGAAGACTGTAGCAAAAAAACAGAAACGGTACAGTATTTTGACCTTCTGGGAAGACCCAGACAGATCGTGAATGTGAAAGCAACCCCTTTAGGAAGAGATATCGTAACTCCCATTGTCTATGATGACCAGGGAAGAAAGACCAGAAGTTACCTCCCGGTTCCCCAGAGCTCTACATCTAACGGAGGGATGTACTCACAGACTCCGGGAATGGTTTCATTTCCTGTTGCAGATGTAACCAATATCTATTCCGGAGAAAAGATCTATACTGAGACTGTTCTTGAAAACTCTCCGTTACAGAGGGTTTTACAGCAGAAAATGACGGGGAACGACTGGAACGGAAAGGCTGTGCTTTTGGGTTATGATCTCAATACAGCTGCTGACCATGTAAAAAAATACCAGGTAACAGCAGGTTGGGATACTGCGGGAAAACTCTACAGAAATGAATTACAGTATACCGTCGCAGAATATGCAGCCGGACAGCTCGTAAAAAATACTGTTACCGATGAAGATGGTCATAAAGTGGTTGAATTTAAAGATGGCTCCGGACAGACCGTGCTTTCAAGGAAAATAGTGGATGCTGCCCAAAATGCAGATACCTATTATGTATACAATGATTACAAGCAGCTTGCCTATATTATCCCGCCATTGGCATCAGCCGCAGCTTTGAATTCCGCAGCAGCAGATAATATATGTTATCAGTATAAGTATGACAGCAGAAACCGGCTGGTAGAGAAAAAGCTTCCCGGAAAAGGCTGGGAGTACATGGTCTATGATAACCAGAACAGGCTGGTAGCTTCGCAGGATGCCAACCTTAAGGAAAAAGGGCAGTGGATGTATGTAAAATATGATCAGTTGGGAAGAGTGGCTTTTACCGGAATAGCTTCCGGGGGAGAAAGAAATACGGAGCAGGGGCTGGCTGATGGAATCATAAACAATAATGTGAAAATAAGCAGTTCGGTTGTCTTTAACAGACAGGGGATGGATGTTTTTTATGATCCTGCCACTACCTATCCTCATGCTTCCAAATGGGTCGCATTATTATCCGTGAATTATTATGACACCTATCCTGCTTACAGCTTTAATCTTGCTTTTCCCCAGACGATCCAGGGGGCTGCCGTTTTAAAAGATACTCCTGTTAATGGTAAAAGCAGCAAAGGACTTCCCGTGATGGGTTTTGTGAAAAATATTGAAGATGATAACTGGACAAAAAACTATATTTACTATGACCAGAAAGGAAGAACCGTAGGTTCTTACAGTATTAATCACCTTGGGGGATATACCAAAACAGAATCTGAGCTTGATTTTGCAGGAATTGCCCAGCGAACCAAAGTATATCATAAAAGACTGAATACAGATGCGGAAAAAGTAATTACTCAAACCTATTCCTATGATCATCAGAACAGATTATTGGTGCATAAACATAAAGTAGACAATAACCCTGAAGAAATCCTGTCTCAGAATACCTATAACGAGCTTTCTCAGATTACCACCAAAAAAATAGGAGGTACAAATGGAAGCACACCTCTTCAAAGTATAGATTATACGTACAATATCAGGGGATGGCTTACCAAAATCAATGATCCTGCCAATCTGAACGGAAAACTTTTTGGGTATGAGATTAAGTATAATACCCCGGCAAATCCGGCCCAGGCTCCGGCAAAATATAATGGGGGGATTTCGGAAATAGATTGGAAAACATCCAATGATCAGATACTCAGAAGGTATGATTACCAATATGACGCACTCAACCGGATGAAAAAAGGAATTTATTCGGAGCCCGGCTCATCCGTACCACAAAACAATTTCTTTAATGAAGCTTTGAACTATGACCAGAACGGGAATATCACAGCATTGCAGAGGAATGGGAAAAGTACGGCAGGAATGGCGGAAATGATAGACAATCTTAGCTATTCCTATACCGGCAACCGGCTTATTTCCGTTGCGGATGCCTCTTATAACTATAAAGGCTATCCTGATACTTCGGGAAAAACCATTACCTATGATAATAACGGGAATATGACCGCCCATCAGGACAAAGGTATTTTGCAGATTAATTACAATTTCCTGAACCTTCCGGATTATATGATGTTTGATAAGATGTACTATACCCGGGGGCTTTGGCAGAATGAAAACACCTATTATTTTTATAAAGCAGACGGCACAAAGCATAGAAAGGAGCATAGATACAGTGAAAATTCTGTATACAGAAAAAAAACGACGGATTATCTGGATGGGTTCCAGTATGAAGAAGTGCAGAATGTAACGCCGTATACACTGAAATTTGTGCCTACCGCAGAAGGATATTACAGTTTTCAGGATAATAAGTATATTTACAATTACAAAGACCATTTAGGAAATGTACGCTTAAGCTACTTCAGCAATGGGAGTGGAGCAGAAGTTCTTGAAGAAAACAACTACTATCCGTTTGGGATGAAGCATGAAGGGTATAATGTTTTGGCGGGAAATCCTGCCTACAATTATAAGTATAACGGGAAAGAATTACAAAAAGAAACGGGCTGGCTGGATTACGGCTGGCGGCAGTATATGCCGGAAACAGGCAAATGGTACGGCATAGATAAGCTGGCAGAAGCCTATGCTTCTACAAGCACATATGCGTATGTAGCCAATAACCCGGTTTCACAGTTTGATGTAGACGGAAGATGGATGGATGATAATGGACATATCGACACTTCCGGAAACTCTAATCCTTTCAGAGATATGGCTCAGTCTCAGATAAGGATGACTCAGTTTATGGGACAAAATCCAGGAGAAGGTGCAGGCGGTGGTGGTTACACTTTTACTGGAACAGATGCAGGTTCCATATTCAATTATTTTGTAAATAGAGGAAACTTCTCCGAACTTAGCATTGGAGATGGTAATTTAACTTGGTGGAAGGGAACACCTACTTTAACCTCTTATAGTGGAACAGATATACATGGAGATATAGATCTCGGCATAGGGTATAACGCTAAATTTAAGGACATTCCATTAGATGCCTATAAAAACTGGGCAGATTGGGGCGCAAGTACTGCTGGAGGAGGATTTAAATATCTTGCTGATCGGAGAACAGCTCTGTATAATAGTGGATATTGGATAGATAATCTTGGACAAATGAGAAGTACAGCATATGCTGGAAGAGCCAGAGGATCTTTAATAGGACTAAGAGGCGATTATGTAAGACATACTGAAATGCTTGGAAAATATGCCAAAAGAGCTGGTTATGTAGGATATGGAATCAGTGCTGCACAAATAGGATATGGTACATATCAAGATGGTGGAAAGTTTGGTATTAGAGCTCAGGTAGCAACAGCTAACGTAGTAGGAGGAATGGCAGGTGCTTGGCTAGGGGGGAAAGCAGGAACATTAGCTGGCGGAGAATTGGGAGCTCTGATAGGAGTTTGGTTTGAAGGAGTTGGAGCAATACCTGGAGCAGCAATTGGAGGGGCTATTGGTGGAATTGTGGGTGGAATATTAGGAGGAGTATATGGAGGAGATTATGCAGAACAATGGGCTAGCGGTATTTTAAACAAACCTGATCCTATAAAATAACAAACAAAATTTTTAATGAAGAATAATAATTTATGGAAAAAACTTGGAACTATATTCACTACTTTATTTATTTATTCGAAGTTAAAGCTTCCCAAATAATAACTTATCCTATTACACTAATTTTTGATTTGATTTATAAAATTCCTTTTATAGCAAATACGCTCAAAAGGAAAAATAGTTCACCAGAAGAAATAAGACTAGCTAGTGAAAATGCAATAAACAACCGTGTATATGGACAAAATATAACTATTTCAGGTATTCAAATGGGAGGTTTAATAATTCTTATAGAATATGGATTATTTAATATTTTTCAGGCAATATTAGGGAAATCGTTAATACAAATCTTTTGGGAGCCAGGAAGCTCCTATAAATGGATATTTGTAATAGGGTTGTTAGTTATGCCTTGGATTATTAACGAGAGATTACTGTTTAAGAATAATAAATATCTAAAATACTTTGATGAATTTGATAAAGAAGCGAGAGCAGTAAGACATAAATGGGCATGGATAAGCTTGGGAATTATAATAGGAATTTTAGGATTTTTCATATTAAGTTTTGTAATAGTTGCAAAAGTACTTGGAAATTAATATTTCAAATATGTCTGTAATGTTCCAAACAAGTTGGTAATAAATTAGGGTATTGGTTTCCAATACTCTAATTTTAAAATATAATGAGGAAGAGCTTCAGGAAATAGGATTGTACAGCTACGGCTGGCGAGACTACATGCCGGATATCGGACGTTGGAACGGGATAGATCAGCTGGCAGAAAGCTACCTTTCTACCAGTCCTTATGCATATGTAGCCAATAATCCTGTTTCTAATACAGATCCTGACGGAAGATGGATTAATGAAGACGGAAGTATCCGTCCGTCTACGACATTTGATTATATGCCGGGTTCATACAAACCCACAATGTCATTCAGCACGTCTGATGGTATGCAGGGTGGTGGCGGTGGTTACACCCCGTTTGGGCGAACACAAGCCTATACGGATTTGATGACTGCTTTTTTTAATAAAGGAGAAGTAGGTATTAGTAATCATGGGGGAGCTTTAAGATGGTGGACTAGTATACCTGATAGCTACGATGAAGAAGGAAATCTTGTGAAAGGAGTTGGTGCGTTGGGTATGTTGAAGTTTAAAGGAGATAATAATGACTATTGGGGATTATTAAATAATGCAAGTACTGCTCAATCTTATGCAACAAATGGAATTGGGCTCACCTTAAGAACTACTGCTCAGGTATCAAATGACCTTGTAAACGCTGGTAAGATGATAAAAACACCTAATATTTTCAAAACTTACAATTTATATAGGAGTAATGGTTATTTGAATGGAAACAAATACATTTCCGGTGTAAAATTTATGAAAAATGTAAAAGCTATTAATGCTGTAAATAATTCTAAATTGGTAAAAGGAGTTGCAAGATTGGGATTGTTAATTTCATTTGAACAATTCAGAGAATCCCACCATCCAGGTTATATATCGAGGGGAATCTCAAGTTTTTTATCGGGTTTTGTTCCTTATGTAGGCCCTGCTATATCCTTGGGTATCGATAATACTGATGTAAATTACTGGAATATATGGACATGGGGTGCTATGAATAGGGGGAGCAATCATTATGATTATTTAAATATTGAAAACTAATATGAAAAATTTTACGACTAAAATTAAAAATGCTTATTTGTATGCTTACTATGAGTGTTATCTGCAAACACATATTTATTATAAAACACATAAGAATAAAAATTTTTATTCTTCTATGACTTTAGGTTTTGTACTTTTTTTCTTATTGGTTTTTCCCTCTGTTATTTTTTTTGGGAATAAATTTGAAATTGGGAAATGGATGTATCTTATATTGATAGGAATTGCTTATGCTCACTTATATTTTGATTCTTGGTTAATAGGCGAAGACGATTTGACAGAAAAGATTAATGCCTTTTATGCAAATAAAGATACAGTAAAAGAATCAAGAAAGATTTCATTAATTTTTGTATTCCTATGTATTATGTTTTGGGTATTTGCAGTAAAATATGATTACTATTAATTGTGGTAATGTTCCAAATGTATTAATGATAAATTAGAGTATTGGGGTAATGTTCCAAATATGTTGGTAATAAATTAGAGTATTGGTTTTCAATACTCTAATTTTAAAAATACTAGTAAAAATGTAAAGTTGAGATAATATTGCGGATAGCCAGAACAGAATAAAAGAGAAAATAGGCTGTCTAAAATATTGAAGATCAGATCAGGTGTTTCAGATGTGTTGTTGTTTAATCCGAAAGTTTCTACAGCTATAAATACAACGGGAAGGAACTTCAGGAAACACGATTGTTTGATTATGGCTGGCGACAGTATATGCCTGATCTGGGAAGATGGAACGGGATAGACCAGCTGGCAGAAAGCTATCTTTCTACCAGTCCCTATGCGTATGTAGCCAATAACCCTATCTCAAACTTTGATGTAGACGGTAGATGGTTTAATGAAGACGGAAGCATCCGCCCGTCTACAACATTCGATTATATGCCGGGTTCATACAAACCCACAATGTCATTCAACACGTCTGATGGTATGCAGGGTGGTGGCGGTGGTTACACCCCGTTTGGAAGAACACAAGCCTATACGGATTTGATGAATGCATTTTATAATGGAGGAACAGCAGGTGTTAGCAATAAGGATGGAGTCTTAAGATGGTGGACAGATTATGAGGATCCTGATCCTACTGTAACAGGAATAGGAGCTTTTGGTATGTTGAAACTCAAAGGTTATAGTGATAATATTGACTTTGGTAAAACAATATCCAATACTACCTGGTGGGTAAATACTACAGTAGGTGCTGCAGCTACTGCAAATGTACCAAGAACAGGTGTTTTTAAATATAATGACTTATGGCATCAAACCAAAACAAGAGGAACCTCATTCAGATGGCAAAATAGATGGAAAAATCCTGGAGCTAAATTCTGGAGGGGGCAACAGGTGAAAGGATTTCAAGGGGCAAGAAGTTTAGGGACAAAACTGACAGCTGCTGGCGGTGTTTTACTGGTAGCTGATGTTGCAATGTCAGGACAGGTTAAAGCATCTACGTACATAAATGGAATTATGCTTGGAGCTTCAACAACAGGAGTTGGCTCTATTGTAGCAGGAGCTTGGTTTATTATAGATATGGGAACAGGTGGTGTTAATTATCTTAATGGCAACGGGTTTAAAACACTTTCGGATGTGATAGATGAGAGTAGTATTGGACAAAGTATAAGTTTTGAAATGTATGATGGTTTATATTAAGAAAAAAAATATGATTAAAAGTAAATTTACGGGAAATTCCATATTCTGGGGATTATTTATGTCTGTTTGGACGGTTTTTGGCTTAGTTTTTATTTTTAAAATATTAAAAAATTTTTCTTTAGACATTAAACATATATTGATTTTATCATTATTTGTGGGTTTGTTTCTATTTTCAATTAATTATTTAAAACATATAAAACTTTTAATGATCCAAGAAAATAAATTGAAATACTATTCCATTACAAAGCCTTTTGGCAAAACTTTAAATATTGAGGATTTTATCGGAAAAATAAGTATAACTGAATCTGGAACAACAGGCAGTTATAAAGTGGTGTATTTAGTTAATAAACAAAATAAAACATCTTTTAAGTTAATGGGACTGCATTATAATAATTTTGAAGAAATAGATAATGCTATACATTTGAAAAAAATCAATTTTTCTCCTACTGTTTCACAGTATTTTAAGCTGCTATTTTTTGAGAAAATTATTGTTAAAAATGACAAAAGTTCAAATAATAATGAAGCCATTAATATTATTTTGGGAGTATTTAAAGCATTTTCTATAATAGGTATTGTTTTATTTATTTTAGGGTTTTTAGTTAAGAAATTTCTTTAAAATAATTAAGAACAGTAATGTTCCAAACGTGTTGGTAATAAATTAGAGTATTGGTTTTCAATACTCTAATTTTAAAAATAAGAATAAAAATCTCAATTTAAATGATATTGCGGATAGCCAGAACAGAATAAAAGAGAAAATAGGCTATTTAAAATATTGAAGATCATATCAGGTGTTTCAGATGTGTGAAGATTTTTGTCAGAAGGAAAACTAATCCTGTTGGGCTTGTGTACGCCATAAACAAAAACAAAACAAATAAATCTGTAACATTTTTTACATTATATTGACTAATGTAAAAAACTAATATATGTTTCTAAAGTTCCTTAGGCTTGAAATAAAAAGCTTTTTTCGTGGTACATCTTTAGGGATCAATCTAACCATGAAAATTCTCCGTTTCATAGGAATTCTCTACTTTATCGGATGTCTTGTGGGCGGAGCATTTATTGCCTTTTTCTACATTCAGGAGGAAATGCATCAGAATCCTTTACAGGTGGTTTCAAAATTCATGATTGTTGCCTGGATTATTGATCTTGTTCTCAAATATCTCTGGCAGGAAATCCCCACACAGAACATGAAGCCATTTCTGACCATGAATATCCGGAAGAATACGCTGGTCAATTTTATGCTGGCCAAAACTTTTCTTTCCGCATTCAGCTGGCTGAGTTCTCTGTTCTTTATTACCTTTTCACTGATTGCCATATTCAATGGATATAGTATTTTGGGAATCATGGTGTGGCTGATTGGTGTGATTTCACTATTGTACCTGAATAATTTTATCAACATTTTTTTCAACGGTAAAGAGACCCTGGCGGTAATTATCGGAGTATGCTTTCTAGGCATAGGAGCGTTGGGATATTACAATATTGTTCCGGTTTTATCATATTCCGAATCGGTTTTCTTTAGTTTCTATGAAAAGCCACACGTTATACTGATCCCTGTTGCTTTGTTCGTAATGCTGTGGTGGATATGTTTCCGTTACCTGCGTCAGGAGTTTTATCTGGATCAGGGGCTTGAAGCGAAGAAGACTGTCGGGAAAACAGAAAATATTGCCTTCCTGAATAAATACGGCGTTATCGGGACATTTATCAATAATGATATTAAAATGTTGAGACGCAATAAAGTACCCAAAGGAATTTTGCTGGGCAGTTTTATGTTTCTGTTCTACGGATTGCTGATGTTTACTTCTTCAATGTATAAAACACCGGCAATGATGATGTTTATGGGACTTTTTGTAACAGGAGGCTTCCAGTTTCTTTTTGGACAGAGAGTTCCCGCTTTTGACAGTTCATACTATCCATTGATGATGACCCTGAACGTTCCTTACAAAGAATATCTGAAAGCAAAATGGTGGCTGATGAATATTGTAACTGGAGTTTCTGTGATTATAGCGGTTTGTTATGCCTATTTTGGCTGGGAAGTTTACGTTACATTTTTTGCAGCAGGTTTATATAATATCGGGGTGAATTCTCAATTTACCTTGTGGTCCGGAGCTTTCAATAAAACTCAGATTGACCTGAATTCAAAAGAAAAACGATTGGGACAGAAAGGGAGCTTCAATATGATCGCCATGCTTCTGCTGATTCCTAAAATGTTACTTCCGATGGGTGTATTTGCTTTAACAAAATATTTGTGGGGACTTACCGGAGGAGTAATCAGTATTGCAATTATAGGAATTATAGGATTTTTCCTGAGGGAGAAGATCTTTGATATTATTGTAAAACTTTACAAAAAAGAAAAATACAGCACACTGGATGCATTTAAAAATATAAGTTAAACCATGATCAACATACAAAATTTATCCAAAACATACGGAACAGCAACCGTTCTCAACATTGAACATCTTGAAATTCCCAACGGAGAAACATTTGGCCTCGTGGGAAACAACGGAGCAGGAAAAACAACCCTTTTCAGCCTTATGCTGGATCTGATTCAGGCTACGACAGGATTTGTAAGCATTGACGGAATTAAGGTTAACGAATCTGAAGCCTGGAAAAATAAGGTTTCAGCCTTTGTAGATGACACCTTTCTTATCGGCTATCTTACGCCTGAAGAATATTTTTACTTTATCGGAGAGCTGAGAGGCCAGAACAAAGCTTCTGTAGACGAATTCCTTAAGCCTTTCCACGATTTTTTCAATGGAGAAATCCTGAGATCCGGGAAATATGTCCGTGATCTTTCAAAGGGAAATCAGAAAAAAGTAGGAATTGTAGGAGCCATTATTGGAAATCCTGAGATTATTATTCTTGATGAACCTTTTGCCAACCTCGATCCGTCTACCCAGATCAAGCTTAAAAACCTGATCAAGGAATTATCAAAACAGGATGGTGTTACTTTCCTTATTTCCAGCCATGATCTTTCCCATACTACAGAAGTTTGCAACAGAATCGTGGTTGTGAACAAAGGGGTGTTGGTAAAAGATATTCAGACCAATCCGGAAACCTTGAAAGATCTGGAACAATATTTTGCAGATCAGGTTTCAGTTTCGGATATTTAATACCACAAAAAAACAGGTATGAATACGATAGAATCACAGAATGTAACAGATTATCCCAATAGCAATACTATTTTCATGGTCTGGAAACTTAATGACAGCCCTGAGCTGAAAGAAGTTTTTCAGGAACTATGTGCTTTGGTTTTAAATCTTAATAATTCAGTGTTTAACCGTTTCCCGGACAGCAGGGCAAGCTGTGTCATGGGAATTGGTGCAGAAGCATGGAAAAAACTGGAACTTCCAACGCCGCCGCCAAAAGAATTAGTCAATTTTGAAGAAATAAAAGGAACGAAACATACGGCTGTTTCTACTCCCGGAGACCTTCATTTTCATCTGAGAGCAGATAATAAAAGCCTGATTTTTGATATGGCTGTCGAGATCTCCCGGTTATTAAGCTCAGTGGCCGAAAGTATTCTGGAGGTTCATGGATTCAAATACTGGGATGCACGCTCCATTCTTGGTTTTGTAGACGGAACGGAAAATCCGCATGGCGATGACCGTGATTATTTTGGAAAGATAGGAGATGAAGACCTTCAGTATAAAGGAGGAAGCTATCTTTTTGTTCAAAAATATCTTCATAACATGGATGCCTGGAAAGGCTTATCCACGGAAGAGCAGGAAAAAGTGATCGGAAGATCAAAAGAGAATGATATTGAAATGTCTGATGCGGTAAAACCATCAAATTCACACATTGCTTTAGCCAATATTGAGGGCGAAAACGGTGAAGAACTAAAAATAGTCAGAGATAATATGCCTTTCGGCAATCCCTCTACCAATGAGTTCGGAACTTATTTTATTGCCTATTCAAGTACATTTACCACAACAAAAAAGATGTTGACCAATATGTTTATCGGTGATCCTCCGGGAAATTATGACAGAATTTTAGATTTCAGCACAGCAGTTACAGGAACGCTTTTCTTTGTTCCTACCAGAAATATGCTTGATGAATTTTCAGGATAAAATGCAAGCTGCCTCATTCCAGGGCGGCTTTTTCTTTAATTAAAAAATACAAATAAAAATTTTTTTCAAAAATTGTAACCTTTTTTTGTTTTGATTGTCTTTAGTATAGAAACAGCATAAACATGAAACTCTTGTTCGGAAATAAAAAGAATGATTTGTTGAGCCTCCTGAAGAAACAGGATCCGGCTGCGCAGAAGATTTTCTATGAGCAGAATGTCAGGAAATTCCTGAGTGTCAGCAAAAGCTATGTGAGCGATCTGTATCAGGCAGAAGATTGTCTTATCAAAGCATTCTGTAAAATTTTTAAACACATAGAAAGCTTCAGAGGAGAATCGAATCTGGATAGCTGGGCAAGAAGAATTGTGGTGAATGAATGCCTGAACTTTATCAAAAGTCATAAAACCGTTTTCTATCTGGACGAGATTAACCCATCTTTTCATGAAGACATCCACGAGCCGGAGATTGATTGTGATTTTAATGCGCAGGATCTGTTAGATCAGCTGCCTGATGCTTACCGAATGGTTTTTAACCTGTATGTACTGGAAGGATATTCTCATCAGGAAATTGCAGATACTTTACAGATTTCAGTGGCAGTGAGCAAAACACAGTTGTTCAGAGCAAAAGAAAAGTTAAGAAATATTTACTTTCAACAACAAAAAAAAGTGAAAAATGAAAACGTCTAAAGATACTATTGAATACCAGATCAAAAAACAGATGGAGGAAAGAGAGATTGCTCCTTCCCGTGATCTCTGGTCTGAAATTGAGTTTCATAATAACAATAATCGCGGTTCCAAATCAAAAATGAACTGGTTTTTAGTGGCAGCATGTTTAATGTTGACCTTCGGTTTAGGTACTGTTCTGTTTTTTCTCAATCAGCCTTCAGAGATTGAACCTGTCATGGTGAAGACTGCAGAAAAAACTTCTTCTGATAAAATAGTAACTGATTCTATTCACGATAATATTTCTCTGGCAGCTCAGAACAATGAAAAGAAAGAAGAGAATCAAACATCACCCTCCGATAAAGCAGAAGGGATTTCTGCGGTGGCAATTGCACAGACTCCACTGATTCCCAAAGAAAACCTTCCTTTGAAAAAACAGGAAATTCCACAGCTTACTCATCCTCAGCTCATGGCAAAAGCCGATTCTTTAAAAACTCCGGTTAAAAAGAAGAAATATGTAGACCCATCCACACTTCTTTTTTCAGTAGAACATAAAGATGTCATCGAAAAAACAAAAGATGGAAGTAACGTGGCGACTACTATCGATCTGAATGCCAGATAACGTATCCGTAAAAATTTAAAAATTAATAATATGATCAAGAAATTAATCGTAATGGGATTGATGTGCTCTTTTTCCGCATCATTCTATGCACAGAAGACCTTCAATATTAACCTTTCTTCTAAAAAAGATACAGAAGTGAGCCCGATTGTAAAAGAGAAAGTAGAAGAATATGCAGCAAAAATCAATACCATTATTCAGGAAGAGAAAAAGCTGATGGAAGAAGAACTGTTGGTTCTGCAGGCAAAAAACCTGGATAAGGCAGATTTTGACAGAGAAAAAGCTAAGATCGCAGACCGCTATTCTGAAAAAATGGACAAAAGAATTGAAGAACTGGGATTTGATCTGGATGATGTGATTCAGAAGCAGGTAAGATATTCTCTCCTGAATACTGATGTGACTTCCAAAGAAGAGCTTAAAGAAAAATTGCTGAAAAAATTTCGTCCTACCAGAAGCTTTACCGGATATTTCTCATACGGAATCATGACTTTGACAAACAGTTCTCCGGATAATGAACTGGATAAAAATATAGGATATGCCAATAATCTGGAATTCGGCCTGAAACTGAATTACCAGCTTAGCAGAACAAGCCCGTGGGCTGTTACTTCAGGACTGGGATTTTCGTGGAGAACGGTGAGGACAGATAATAATATGTTCTTTACCAAAAGTGCAGATCAGGGAGTAGCTCTGTCTCAATATGGCGGCAGTCTTGATAAAAGTAAACTGAGAACAGGATATATTATTGTTCCTCTTGGTATGCAGTATAATTTTTCCAAACTTAAAAATGGTGGAATGGATGTTCAGTACAGAAGTTATTACACAGGATTTAAAATTGGAGCCAATGTATATGGTGGCGTAAAAATGTCTACCAACAATATTGTAAAAGGAAATGATGGCGAAATGAGAGACAGGGGAAATTATCAGGTGAATCCTTTCGTCTACGGAGCACAGCTTACTGTTTCTTATAACAGTTTCAGTCTCTTTGTTAAAAAAGATTTCAGCAACTTCTTTAAAGACGGTTATTTCAAAAATGATAAAGCACTGATATTCGGCTTAACCATTGGATTAGATTAAATAGTACTTTGATAGCAAATGAAAAACTCCGGGAACCTTTCCCGGAGTTTTTACATAGTATCAGTTATAAAATCATTATTTTAAGCTTCCAACCATATCTTCAGGTTTTACCCATTCGTCAAACTGTTCAGCAGTTAACAAACCAAGATTGATGGCTTCTTCTTTTAGTGTGGTTCCGTTTTTATGGGCTGTCTTGGCAATCTTGGCAGCATTTTCATACCCGATATGGGTGTTTAAAGCGGTCACCAGCATTAAAGATTTGTCTACAAGCTCCTTAATTCTCTCATGATTCGGCTCAATACCTATTGCGCAGTGATCATTGAAAGAAATACATGCATCGGCAATCAATTGGGCAGATTGTAAGAAGTTGTATGCCATTACCGGTTTGAAAACATTCAGTTCATAATTCCCCTGAGTTCCGGCAAATGAAATGGTGGTATCATTTCCTAAAACCTGAGCACAAACCATCGTCATTGCCTCATTCTGAGTAGGATTTACTTTCCCCGGCATAATAGAAGATCCCGGCTCATTTTCAGGAATATGAATTTCCCCAATTCCCGAGCGTGGCCCTGATGCCATCAGTCTAACATCCTGAGCAATTTTGTATAATGAAACAGCCAGCTGCTTTAACGCTCCGTGAGATTCTACAATCGCATCATGTGCAGCAAGGGCTTCAAATTTATTTTCAGCAGTAACAAAAGGGTGTTTTGTAAATTGAGCAATATATTCTGCTACTTTTACATCATAGCCTTTAGGCGTATTCAAACCTGTTCCTACAGCAGTTCCTCCCAATGCCAGTTCAGAAAGATGAGGTAGGGTATTTTTTAAAGCTCTCAATCCGAATTCCAGCTGGGCAACATAACCTGAAAATTCCTGTCCAAGAGTAAGTGGAGTGGCATCCATGAGATGGGTTCTCCCGATCTTTACCACATCTTTAAAGGCTTTTGATTTCTCAGACAACGTATTTTTTAGTTTCTCAACAGCCGGAATGGTTACTTCCACCACTTTGGTATATGCAGCAATGTGCATGGCAGTGGGATAGGTATCGTTGGATGACTGAGACTTATTCACATCATCATTCGGGTGGATTTCAGATTTTTCTCCCAATGTTCCGCCATTATTGACGTGTGCTCTGTTTGAAATTACTTCATTGACATTCATGTTCGACTGGGTTCCGGAACCCGTCTGCCAGATCACTAATGGAAACTGATCATTCAATTTTCCCTCCAAAATTTCATCACATACTTTCGCGATCATATCTCTTTTTTCCACAGGAAGTACTCCCAGATCAGTATTGGCATAAGCGGCAGCCTTCTTCAGATAAGCAAAAGCTTCAATGATTTCATGCGGCATTGAACCCTCAGGTCCTATTTTGAAATTATTTCTGGAACGTTCCGTCTGTGCACCCCAAAGTTTATCTGCAGGTACCTGCACTTCTCCCATGGTGTCTTTTTCTATTCTGTAATTCATAGTGTTGAAATTTGTATGATCTTTTATTTTTACGCCAAAAAAATTGTTGGTAGTATCATGTTTAATGAAATAAATAATATTTTGGCTTTGTTTATTTAGCTTCTATAAAGGTACTTATAAACTCAGAAACCTCCAATTTATAATCATTATAAATATCAATTTAAATGACTGATTTTACTCATATTTTTTTTAAGGAGGCGTATTTTTGTAGAAACAAAAATTGAATGGATTTTAGATATCAGGATCCGTATCCTATTCAGAAAGATGATACGGTGTACAAAAAACTTACATCAGATTATGTAAAGGTTGAAAAGCTGGGTGACAGAGAAATTTTAACAGTAGATCCGAAGGGACTGGAGTTATTGGCAGAAGAAGCCATGGCAGATGTTTCTTTCATGCTTCGTTCTTCACACCTGGAAAGCCTTAGAAGAATTATTGATGATCCTGAAGCTACAGATAATGACAGATTCGTTGCTTACAACCTTTTACAGAATGCTGCAGTAGCTGCAGAAGGAGCTCTCCCTTCATGTCAGGATACAGGTACTGCGATTGTAATGGGAAAGAAAGGAGAAAATGTATATACAGGAGTAGATGATGGCGAATACCTGAGCAAAGGAATTTACAATACCTATCAGAAAAGAAACTTAAGATATTCTCAGGTCGTTCCTTTAACGATGTTTGATGAGAAGAATTCCGGATCCAACCTTCCTGCACAGATTGATATCTATGCTAAAAAAGGAGATTATTATGAATTTTTATTCTTAACGAAAGGAGGAGGTTCCGCCAATAAAACATTCTTATATCAAAAAACGAAATCTTTACTGAACGAAAAATCTCTTGAAGAATTCATCAAAGAAAAAATTTCAGACCTTGGTACCGCTGCATGTCCGCCTTACCACTTAGCATTGGTAATCGGAGGAACTTCAGCTGAAGCCAATCTTGCAGCCGTTAAAAAAGCATCAGCAAAATATTATGATCATCTTCCGACAGAAGGAAATGAGGCCGGACAGGCATTCAGAGATCTTGAATGGGAAGCTAAAGTTCAGAAAATCTGCCAGGAAAGTGCTATCGGAGCTCAGTTTGGAGGAAAATACCTTACTCACGATGTAAGAGTGATCAGACTTCCGAGACACGCGGCATCTTGTCCTGTTGGAATGGGCGTTTCCTGTTCTGCAGACAGAAATATCAAAGGAAAAATTACCAAAGAAGGAATCTTCCTGGAGCAGCTGGAACAGGATCCGAAAAGATTCTTACCTGATACGCCTCCACATCTGGAAGAAGCTGTTGAGATTAATCTGAACAAACCAATGCCGGAAATTCTTGCTGAACTTTCTAAATATCCGATCAAAACAAGATTAAAACTGAACGGAACCCTGATTGTTGCAAGAGATATTGCTCACGCAAAAATCAAAGAAATTATCGACAGCGGTAAACCAATGCCGGACTATTTCAAAAATCACCCGATCTATTATGCAGGACCTGCAAAAACTCCGGAAGGAATGGCTTCAGGAAGTTTCGGGCCTACTACTGCCGGAAGAATGGACGTTTATGTAGACGAATTCCAAAGCCATGGCGGAAGTATGATCATGCTGGCAAAAGGAAACAGAAGTAAGGATGTTACCAATGCATGTCATAAATACGGAGGTTTCTATCTTGGATCTATCGGAGGGCCGGCTGCTATTCTTGCGAAAGACAATATTGTATCTGTAGATGTGGTAGACTTCCCGGAATTAGGAATGGAAGCCGTAAGAAAAATTGAAGTAAAAGACTTCCCTGCCTTCATCATTTCCGATGATAAGGGCAATGATTTCTTTGCAAATCTTGCTCACTAATTAGTTTAAAATTAAAATAAATAACAAAATAGAACGCTGATCTTTTGTGTAAAAAGGAAAAAAGTTCTATTTTTGCCTAAAATCTTTAAGAGAATGATAACGATATTATCAGCATTTTGGCCGTTCTACCAGTTCCTTTGGACTATATTCTTCATTACTATGTTCCTAGTAGGATTCTGGTGTATTTTTATGTTCTTCGGATTAGTAATCCCAATGTGGCTAACTGAAGGTTTGAAAGAGTATTTCGGAAAAGTAAAGCCTTTCGACCCTGAAGATATCAGAAGAAAGCTTATTACTGAGCAGGAAGGTGTAGAAGTTATCTATAACGAGCCGAAAGGAAACGGACCTTTCCTTCACGATCACGGACATCATCATTAATTGATTGTCATTGCTTTTTCACCTGAATTCTGAAAAAGTAATATCAAAGCAAAACAACATATATAGACCGCTTAAGCAATTAAGCGGTTTTTCTATTTATTATTTCTCAGACTTTCCGGAGATACCCCAAATTTCTTTTTAAACGCCCGCGTAAAGTTCTGGAGATATTCATAACCGCACTCAATAGCAATTTCTTTGATCATAATTTCTTTATTGGTAATCATTTTCTTTGCTTTCAACATCCTGAGCTCTGATATATAATGAGCAATCGTTGTATGATACTGCGTTTTGAATTCCTTTCTGATAGTATTCTGGTTCAGTCCAAAATATTTTCCAATTTCTTCTGCTTTTATATTTCTATGGTAATTTTCATCAATGAATTTCCTGATCATTTCAGGTGTTTTTGGAGTGTCTTCGAAAATGTTTTTCTCATTAAATTGCTCAAAGATCAGGATAAGAAGTTTGATAATCTTTGCTTCTATAAATAACTTCTGCATAATTCCCCGTTTGCTATAACCAAGAATTTCTTTAACAATCATATGCATCTCAACCGTCATGTCCGGCGGTGTTTCTTTATGAAGGAAAATGAAATTATTATGAATCATATTTTCCAGAATTTCAGCATTTTCACGATTAAGCTCGGGATTGATGAGATTAAAAATATATTGATAATTGATCTGTATCTGGAGATATTTCAGAATTTCCTGGTTTTCTGTCCAGAGTTCTGCTCTGCTTTCCTGTGGTGAATAATGCAGGATATATTGATTTTTCCTGAATAAAAATTTTGTTCCATAATCATGACCTTCTAAATTAATACCATCACTCAACATGAAAATCAAATTAAAACTTGATTTCCCCTCCAGAATATGAGACTTGACGGATTGATCAGGACACAGGTCTTCCTGCATGATGATTTTGATGTCCTCGGATATGAACAAATGTCCACTTTTTAATTGACTCCTCATACAACACATTTTTACAGCCATGGTACAACTTCTTAAGATAAAAGTCCTCCGCAGGATAACCAAAAGTTCGAAAATGATAACTCGGGGTTGATAATGTGAGGTACTTTTGCGCAAAATTAAATTAAATTTAGAATAATTAAAAATAATATTTCATATGTTTAAAGATTTACATTTTGCAATACGGAAAATCAGAACAGGATTAGCATTGCTAACCGTTGCTGGAAGCTATATGTATGCCCAGCAATGGGAAAGTGTAGGAGGCATTCAGGATGTATCTCCAGGAGGAAGTGGTTTCAATAATCTTGTTATTGACAATTCAGGAAATTATTATCTGTCCTATTATGATGTTTCTGTAGCTAAAGGTTCTGTTCAGAAATTTAGTGGAAGCTCATGGTCTTACTTAGGCGGTGTTCCAGGCGTAACTACAGGGACAGCTACTTATAACTCATTGTCTATAAGTCCAAACGGAAACAGTATTTATTATACCAATCAGCTTGGTTATCCAGGCTCCGGGATGGAAGTACGTTTATTTACAGGCTCTTTATGGTCTCAGCTTCCTAATGCTACAGACAGCTCGGTAAATTATCAGGCTTCTGCGGTATCTTCTGATAATATTATATTCACTTATGGATCTTACGGTTCCGGAACAGTAAAAAAATATTCCGGAGGTGCATGGGAACAGGTCGGAAATGCAGGTTTTTCAGGAGGTGCTGAATTTGCAGAAATGGTAATAGGAACCAATAATATGGTGTACACCTGCAATGTTTCCGGAGGGATAAAAGTATATCAGAACAGTACAGATGCCAGCTCAGCACAAAACTGGACACTGGTAGGGGGAACAGCAGCAGATGATTCTTCATCAGGAGAGCAGTATAATGCTGATATTGCTTTAGATGGAGCGAACAGAATCTATGTTGCTTATGTTTCCAACTCCGGAGGAGGAAGGAAGTTGAATGTCAGAAAGTTTGACGGAAGCTCCTGGGTACAGGTTGGAAATGCCAACTTCTCAGAGGGAAGAGTACAGCATGTTGCTTTAGCCGTAACAGACTCAGGAAAGCCATATGTGGTAGCCAGCCGTTTTGAAAATGATAATTTCCTGAGAAATACCGTTTATCAATTAGACGATTCGCAAAACTGGGTTCCTTTTGGAGGAGATTTTATTTCAGCTGGAGAGGCAAAATACAATGATTTAGCAATAGATAAGGCACAAAATTATCTTGTTTTGGCTTATTCCGACAATACAACAAAGGTGAAAAGAATTTCCCTGAACCTTAATCCGCAAACATGCAGCAATACAGATCCTGGAGCCAGTGTTGGTGATATTGGTTGTGTAAGTTTTATGTATCGCGGACAGCAAGTTGCTTATACTACGGTAAGAGGAGCAGACGGAAAAATCTGGCTTCAGCAGAACCTTGGAAGCTTACAGGTGGCTACATCAGTAGCGGATGCGAATTCTTATGGAGACCTTTTCCAATGGGGAAGATGGGATGATGGACACCAGCTTAGAAATTCCCAGATTGTACCAGCACCATCTCCTAATACTCCGGAAGGAACAAGTACCATTGCTGGAGCTTATGTTGCAGGATCTCCGGCATGGTGGGCAAATTTTGCAAGTGGAGATACATGGAATGGGGCATCACTTGCAGATGTCAATGCTTCTGTAGGTATAGATCCTTGTAAAGCAATAGGACCAGACTGGAAAATGCCTTCTCAGGCAGACTGGACTACTTTAATAGGAGCAGAAAGTATTGGTAATCCGGCAACGGCTTACAGCAGCAATCTCAAATTATCGGCAGGAGGATACAGAAGCTCCAGTGACGGGAACTTTACTTTTGTAGGGCAAAGAGGGTATTTCTGGAGCTCTGATACATCAAGTTTAGGAGGAAAATATCTCTATATCGGATCTACGATTGCCAATCCATCTGCCGGAGCTATGAGAGGGCAGGGATCATCAGTAAGATGTATCAAGCCTGCATCTTCTTTAGGTACTTCAGAAATCAAACAGAATCAATCTGTTATTGAAATGTATCCTAACCCAACCAAAGGAATTCTTATGGTTAAAGCTGATTCAGGAATTGAAAAAGTAAACGTTACCAATGCTGTAGGGCAAAGAATGAATGTACAGTTCTCGGATCATCAGATCAATTTGACTGAACTTCTTTCAGGATTATACATCGTAGAGTTAAAGTTGAAGAACGGACAATCTGTTTCTAAAAAGATTATAAAGGAGTAAGCGGATCTCAATACCAAAGATTTCGCCAAAAGAATTTAGTTTATTACAATTACTTTTATTGGAAGGCTCATGAAATTTTCATGAGCCTTTTTTTATTATTATTTCTCCGAAAAAATAGAAATATTTGATGAATACTGAACAGGAACAGTGGTCATGAAGAAAAATTTATACTATATTCGATAAAAAATAATAAATGAAAAAGTTTTATTCTGTTGTTTTTCTGTTGATTACCATGGCTGTATTCGGACAGATCAATTATACAATTTCTCCTGATCCGTTCAACGAAACAGATGCGATCACACTTACTGTTCCCGGGGATCAGATTGATGAGTCTGCGTGGGGCGTTTCCAACAACGCCATTTATATCTGGACATGGTCGTTTGACACCAATTATCAGAACAGTCAGGATTGCCCTACCAATGGCAGCTGGAACAATTCCAATGATCTGAATAAGCTGAATTATAATGCAGCTACAGATAGTTATTCACTCACTTTTACACCAACTTCTTTTTATGGAAGAACAGGAATCGGAAGATTTGGGTTTTTATTAAAAGATAAGACGGGATCGCACCAGACTTCACCCGATATTTTTGTAAACGTAGGGACTTTAAACTTAACGCTTACAAATCCATTGGCGAACAGCCTTACTTCAGTTCCAGTGGGAAATTCCATTACCATTACGGCAACAACAAGTACCAATGCTACATTTCAGCTAAAAGCCAACGGAACTGTTGTCAATTCAACCACAACGCCTTCACAGTCTTATTCTTACGGTTATACGGTTACTCAGGATGCAAATATGGAACTTGTGGCGACACAGGGAACCAATTCCAAAACGGCTGCATTCATTGTACAGGTTCCGAGAAATGTTGTTTCCCAGGCAATACCCAACTGGATCAGACAGGGAATCAATTATCATCCGACAGATCCAACCAAGGTGGGATTGGCTTTATATGCTCCGGGAAAAAATTTTGTACACGTCATAGGAAGTTTCAATAACTGGGCGGTGAATGATACCTATTTAATGAAAAAAGACACCACAAATCCCGATCTGTACTGGATTGAGCTCAATGGAATCACGCCTCAGCAACTTTATACCTTCCAATACAGAACCAATGATTTGAGAAAAGTAGCAGACCCTTATTCCCCACAAATTTTATCTTCTTACGATGACCCGTGGATTTCGGCTTCTACCTACCCGAACTTACCAGCATTTCCTGCCGGACAGGGTTTTGAAGTGTCAACATTTAAAACAGGCCAGACCGCTTATAACTGGCAGGTTACCAATTTTCAGAGACCTGCGAAACAGGATCTTATAGTGTATGAATTATTATTGAGAGATTTCACACAGGAAAAGAACTGGCAGTCACTGATCAATAAAATTTCCTATTTAAAGAATTTGAAAATCAATGCTATAGAACTGCTTCCCATCATGGAATTTGACGGAAATCTTTCCTGGGGATATAATACTTCTTTTCATTATGCATTGGACAAAGCCTACGGTACTCCCGAAAAATTCAAAGAATTTGTAGATGTATGTCATCAGAACGGAATTGCAGTCATTCTGGATGTAGCATTTAACCATGCTACAGGACGTTCACCTCTGGTAAGACTCTGGAATATTGATCCGGGTGGTGATGGCTATGGAAATGTTGCAGCCAACAATCCTTACTTTAATCAGGTTCCGAAACATTCATACAATGTATTTAACGATTTTAACCATACCAGCCTTTCAACGCAATATTATGTTGAAAGATGTCTTGAGCAATGGCTGACTGAATATCACATAGATGGTTTCCGCTGGGATTTAACCAAAGGATTTACGCAAAGCTGTTCCGAAAATGATGAAGCCTGTACCAATGCCTACCAGCAGGACAGAGTAGACATCATGAAACATTATGCAGACAGACAATGGGCGATTGATCCCAATTCCTACATGATCTTCGAACACCTTGGAACTGATGCAGAAGAGCAGCAATGGGCGAATTACAGAATAGCAGAAGGAAAAGGCGTTATGCTTTGGAATAAACAGACAGATCCTTACAATCAGAATACGATGGGATATAAGGAAAACAGCAATTACGACCGAATGAACCACAGTCTTCACGGATTTACCAATATGAGTGGCGTAGGCTACGGAGAAAGCCACGATGAAGAAAGACTGATGTTTAAAAACCTTGCATACGGTGCAGCGAACGGAAGTTATGATGTAAAAAACCTGAATACCGCTCTTGAAAGAATGAAAACGTTCGGGGCCACGTTCTTTACTATCCCTGGTCCGAAAATGATCTGGCAGTTTGGAGAATTAGGATATGAATTCAGCATCAACAGATGTGCAAACGGTACGATAGACAGCGGATGCAGAACCGATGAGAAACCTGTTGCATTTACGCTCGGATATGATACTGATCTGAATAGAAAGGCGGTCTACGATACATGGGCTAAAATCATCAACATCAGAAACAGTCATCAGGTCTTTAAATCGAAAACCTATAGTATAGAATCCAACAATCTTACGAACGACCCCAATGGTCTGATCACAAGAATTTATGTATATGATGCCTCTATTACAACAGGAATAAAGAATGTTGTCGTATTGGCCAATTACACGACTTCCGCACAGAATGTAGTGCCTTATTTCCCTTACACAGGTCAATGGCAGAATCTGATGGACAACAGTATTTCAAATGTAGCTTCCACAACAGCTCCAATCACTTTACAACCGGGAGAATTTAGAATCTTTGGTAATTACGCGGGTGCTTTGTCAACAGCAGATGTCAATGCCGCCAACAAATTATCTCTTCAGATTGCAGATAATCCTGTCCGAAATGGAATCGCTAAACTGGTTTTCAATAAAGCAAAAAATGGGGAAATTTCAATTTTTGATATGACCGGTAAAAAACTGGATACTTTCAAACTCGATAAAGAGAGCGGAACTTATAATTTGAAGGTTGATTATCCGGCAGGCACGTATCTTGTGCAGTTGAAATCAGATACAGGAATAGCCATTCAAAAGATGATTATTAAATAAAACAAAAGATTTAGTTGTCTAGACTTATAAAAAATATTTAATATCTTAAAAACCATTAAGAAGGTTTAAGAAATAAAGTATAGTTAAGGTTAATCATTCTGATTTTTAAGTTTCTCTTAATCCTCTTAAACTCTTATTAAATCTTAATGGTTCAAAAATAAAAAGTTTAAACAGGTTCCATACAAAATAAAAGGCAAATTTGCAGATCAGCAGATTTGCTTTTTTTGTAAGTTCAGAAAAATAGTCTACTTTTGCCGTAGATTTATCAAGAAAGGTGGAGGGATTTGGCCCGGTGAAACCTTAGCAACCTGCACAATTCCAGCGTGTAAAGGTGCTAATTCCAACCCTTTGGGAGAGATAATTGAAGTCAATACTCTATATGAATTCCATTTCTTGAAGTCTTGTGTATCTGCGGAAAGATCCGTCAGATTGGTAGTATTAATTGGCAAGAACAAAAATGAAAAAATTAAGCACAGCTGTACTATTGCTTGGGGCAATTCTGGTAGCTGCTCAGGAAAGTGAGGAAAAAGGAAAACAGATCGAAGATATCATCATCGTCGGAAACCGTAATGTTAAAAGAACAAAACTGGAGACGCCGGTTCCTGTAGATGTTATCAATATCGATAAAATCCAGAGAAGCACTCCGCAAATGACCGCTCAGGATCTCCTGAATTATGTGATTCCGTCGTTTAATGCAGTGAGGCAGTCTGCTTCTGATGGCACAGAGCATATTGATCCGGTAACATTAAGAGGAATGGGCCCCGATCAGGTTCTCGTATTGCTTAACGGAAAAAGAAGACATACTACTTCATTGGTCAATTATCAGAATACCGTAGGAAATGGTTCTGTAGGAACAGATTTGAGTACCATTCCCGTAATTGCTATTGATAGAATAGAAGTGTTAAGAGACGGAGCTGCTGCACAATATGGTTCTGATGCTATTGCCGGAGTGATCAACATAATTCTTAAGAAAAATGCCGGAGCTTCAGCAAGCCTTACTTACGGATTAAGTGGAAGAAATGATGGAGATACGTATCAGGCAGGAGTCAACTACGGAGCTTCATTAGGAAAGAAAGACGGTTATATCAATCTTTCCCTGCAATTAAGCCACAGAGGAAAAACCACAAGAACTCAAAATCACGATCTGGATATTTTCGGAGATAATTTTGCGTATGAATTTGCAGGTGACGCTGAAGCGGTAAAAGCAGCCAGAGCTGCGGATGATGCCGAAATTGAAAAAAGAGGGTTGACCCGTGATGATTTCAATTTTCAGATCGGAGATGCCCAGATCAGACAGGGACAGTTGTTTTTCAATTCAGAATATCCCTTTAATGATCATTTTAAACTCTATTCTTTCGGAGGATTCAGTATTAAAGAAGGAGAAGGGTTTGGTTTCAGAAGACTGCCAAGCGAAAAGTCTAATGTGGTTTCATCCATTTATCCGAATGGTTTTCAGGCGGTTCTTGGGTCTCAGGTATATGATGTTTCTTATGCCGTAGGTGCAAAATATAATGTCAATGACTGGCTGTTTGACCTAAGCAATACATTCGGGAGCAATACCTTCAATTATAATGTAAGCAATACCAATAACGCTTCTCTGGGAGCAAAATCACCAACAAGTTTTTATGCAGGCGCCCATAGTTTCCTTCAGAATACTGTAAATCTTGATGTTTCAAAAAATATAAACCGTTTCAATATTGCTTTCGGGGGAGAATTCAGGTCTGAACAATACCAGATCAAAGCCGGGGATGAGGCTTCCTATACCCAATATGACATCAATGGAAATGTTGCCACTGAAGGATCAACAGTGCTTGGTGCAGGTGGTTCTCAGTCCTTTATCGGATTTTCTCCCAACAACGCCTTGAAGAAAGGCAGGCATTCCACCGCAGTATATGCAGATGTTTCCTATGATTTGGATAAAAAACTGAATATTGATGCTGCTGCCAGGTTTGAAAATTATTCAGATTTCGGAAACACCTTGAATGGAAAACTCGCGGTACGATATGAGTTTGTAAAAAACTATGCGGTAAGAGCCGCTGTTGGGACAGGATTCAGGGCTCCTTCACTTCAGCAGCAGTATTTTAATAATTCCTATGCAGATATTTCTACTTCCGGTTCAAAGATTGTTACCAAAGGAATATTCAGCAACGATAGTGAAGCTGCCAGAATTCTTGGATTTGATAAGCTCAAGCAGGAAACTTCTGTCAATGCAAGTGCCGGATTGACGTTAAAACCATTAAAAGGACTGTTCATTACAATAGATGGCTATTTTATTAAAGTAAAAGACAGAATAGTTATTACAGGTAATATTACAGATCCAAGATTATCAAATCCTGCTGTAGTTGGGCATGGAAATGAAGTAGAAAGCGGAAGATTCTTCGCCAATGCTATTGATACAGAAACGAAAGGAGTAGATGTAGTGGTTTCCTATGACTGGATTCTTGGGAATGGAAAATTAAATATGAATCTTGCCGGAAACTATACGGAAACAAAAATCACAGATTTTCATTTTCCTGAAAACTTAGGAACGCCTCAGGATCAGTTTTTTGGTCCCGATCAGATCAATATCATTGAAACACTGTCTCCAAAAACAAAAGCTTCATTAGGATTAAATTATGGAATCGGAAAATTCAGTTTTCTCGTAAGAAATACCTATTTTGGTAAGGTAATAAGAGATGGTTATCCGTTTGGAGACGTGCAGGAATTCTCACCAAAAGTAGTGACAGACATCAGCGTTGGGTATGATATCACCAAAAGTATCAATTTTACAGTAGGGGCCAACAATATATTTGATGTCTTTCCGGACCGCCAGATTTATAAAAATTCATATTATGGAGTATTCAAATATGCGCCTGTGCAGATGGGAACGCTGGGGAATTATTTCTTCGGAAGGCTTAATTTTAATTTTTAATCATTAAATGAGTACTGCCTCACATAAGATTGGCTGGAAAACAGCCGCAGCCATCGTCGTTTCCAATATGATCGGAACCGGGATTTTTACCACCCTGGGATTTCAGCTTTCCGATATTACCAACACCTACAGTATTTTCCTGCTATGGAGCATCGGAGGGGTTCTCGCTTTGTTTGGGGCATTTTGCTACGCAGAATTAGGTTCCCATTTTAAAGGAAACGGAGGCGATTTTATTTATCTTAAAGAAACCTATCATCCGATTTTCGGATATCTCATAAGCTGGATTTCGCTCATCATAGGATTTTCCTCTCCCGTAGCGCTGGCTGCTTTGGCTATGTCAAAATACCTTTCTGTATTTGATTATAGCTTTGGAAACGGATTTGCCATAGCCGCGATATTCCTGGTGGCAATTGCATTATCATTCAGCCTGAAAACATCCAGCAGGTTTCACAACTTTTTTACATTCATTAAGATCGCTTTTATTATTGTACTGGTTATTCTTGGAGTAGGAATTTCAAATTCACCCCAGATCGGCAACAGCCTTAATTTCAGTGACAGCTGGCAGAATGAGATCATGCTTCCTGCCTTTGCAACCTCTCTGGTATTTGTGACCTATTCATACACTGGCTGGAATTCAGCTTCCTATATTGCGGGAGAAATAAAGGATGTGAAGAAAAACCTTCCTAAATCATTGATTATAGGAACTGTTTTTGTGACGGTGAGCTATATTCTGGTGAATTATATTATGCTGAAACACGCTCCAGTGAATCAGCTGGCAGGAAAAGAAGATGTGATGGGCGAAGCAGCAGTCAATATGCTTGGAACAGCTTTTGGAAAAATTGTTAATATTTTTATAGCCCTGCAGCTGATTGCAACCATAAGCGGATATTTGTGGGTTGGCTCAAGACTGACACAGGCTTTTGCAAAACATACACACATCTGGAAACCTTTATCATCTGGAAATACAAAAGGAATTCCGGTAAGAGCTATTTTTGCCCATGCTGTGATTGCTGCTATTATTATTTTAACGGGAAGCTTTAAAGAAATTTTTGTTTATACAGCTTTTATACTACAGCTTTTTGCCAGTCTTGCGATTTCGACGGTTTTCTTTCTGAAGAAAAAAGACAGAAAGATTTTTAAGTCGAATACTTTCCATATTTTTCCGGCAGTTTTTCTTTTGTTCAGTATCTATATCCTCTATTTTACATTCATTCATAATCCTAAGGAAAGCTTGATAGGATTGGGAATTATCGCTGTAGGAATTATTTTATATCTTATAGACAGAAGACTTTCTAAAGGATCTCAAACTTAGTTTTGATGATTCAGAAAGGGAATAAACAGATTGGCAAATCTACCTTTTTGTGGTTTTGTATCCTTTATCCCTAATGCTCAAAAATTTATGATGATTTGGAATTTTAATTTTGAATTAATAATCCTTATCTTTGCACCCACAAAATTTCTACAATGTCTAAATCATTAATTCCAAAATTAGAAGCTATAAAACAAAGATATAATGAGGTTGCAGACCTTATTATACAGCCTGATGTCATTTCAGACCAAAAAAGATATTCTTCTTTGAACAAAGAATATAGTGATTTGGGAAAAATTGTAAGAGTTTATGATCAGTACAAAGGCGCTTTGGATAGTATCGCAGAATCTGAAGAAATCATTGCAGATGGTTCAGACAGAGATCTGGTAGATCTGGCTAAAGAAGAAAAACTGGAAGCCCAGGCTAAACTTCCCGGATTGGAAGAAGAGCTGAAAGTATTGCTGATTCCTAAAGATCCTGCAGATGACAAAAACGTTATCGTGGAACTACGTGCCGGAACCGGAGGTGATGAAGCCGCTATTTTCGTGGAAGATATCTACAGAATGTATACCATGTATTTCAAAACAAAAGGATGGAGACATGAAGTGACAGATTCTAATGAAGCAGCGAAAGGATACAAGGAATTGATCATGAAGGTGGAAGGAGAAGGTGTTTACGGAATCATGAAGTTTGAATCCGGAGTTCACCGTGTACAGCGTGTACCTGAGACAGAATCTCAGGGAAGAGTACACACTTCTGCCATTACGGTTGCAGTTCTTCCGGAAGCTGAAGAAGTAGATTTTGAACTGAATCCTGCAGATATTGAAATGCAGACTTCCCGTTCAGGTGGTGCCGGAGGTCAGAACGTAAACAAGGTTGAAACGAAAGTTCAGCTTACCCACAAACCTTCAGGACTTGTTGTGGTTTGTCAGCAGGCTCGTTCTCAGCTTGCTAACCGTGAGCTGGCGATGGAAATGCTGAGAACAAAACTATACGATATCGAATTACAGAAAGTACAGGGAGATATCGCTGCACAACGTAAATCCATGGTTTCTACCGGTGACCGTTCTGCAAAAATTAAAACGTACAATTATCCACAGGGTAGAGTTACAGATCACAGAATCAACAAGTCTATGTACAATCTTGATGCTTACATGAATGGCGATATTTCTGAAATGATTGATGCCGTAATCATGGCAGAAAATGCAGAAAAGATGAAAGGGGAAGAAGAAAATTACTAAAAAATCGAAATAATTAAAATACAGCCTCTGATTTTTCAGAGGCTTTTTTACATACTAAATACAATTTAAACTATGAAAAATTACAAAATTATTTTCCTGCTATTGCTTTCCGTGATGGGACAACAGCTGATGGCTCAGACAGAAGTGAAGAAACCCAAAGAAGCCTTTGAACTCTTTTTCGGAACTTTTGTGAATAATGATGAAACTGCTTTGAACAAACTTAACGATTATCTAAGACCTACTGTAGAAGGCCAGAATGCGTATCAGGTAGATTTTAAGGAAACTTCAAAAGAAATGATAAATGGCAGCGTTGAGAATTTTCTGGCTGCTTTCCCTAAAGCCACGGCTGCAGCATGCAAAAAAGAGGCGGAAGAGTATTTTATTGCGATGTTTGGGAATTTTAAAACAGGAAAACTGACTGTTAAAAATGTAAAAGTGGTACCGAATGAATATGTTAAGGACGAAAAAATTGCAGAAATAAGTTATTCCGTAAGCTTTCTGGTTCCCTCGAAATTAACTTCCGGACCAAAAGGCGATCTGAGTAAAATAAAAGCAGAAGAACTGAAAAAATATCTGGTTCAGGCAGCTCAGGATTTCAAAAATGCTGATAAAACAGTAACAGCTGATCAGAGTTTTAATCTTTACGAAATGAAAGTAGGAGATAAAATATATTACTGGAACGGAAGCCCGGATGAGATTGTTTCCAACCTTACCGATTTTTATTTTGAAAGCTTCGGAGCCAATGAATAACCGATTATAAAGTATAGAAAGTCCCAATACAACGGGGCTTTTTTTATTTCACATACTTTACGTATTTTTGAGACAAACCGATCAGTATGAATTTTAAGCCTATATTGTTAACAGCTGGAGTATTATTTTCAGCATCTTTTTATTCTCAGAAAATGAATTACCCTAAAGCGTTAAAAGGAAACCAGACAGATACCTATTTTGGAACTGCCGTTTCTGATCCCTTCAGAGATCTGGAAAATGATTCTGAACCTACAAAAAAATGGGTGGATGAAGAAGTTGCTTACAGCCAGAATTACCTTTCTAAGATTCCGTTCAGGGATAAAATTAAAAATCAGTTGAAGGAAATCTGGAACTATGAAAAAATTTCTGCACCTTTCAAAGAAGGAGATTATACCTATTATTATAAAAATGACGGTCTGCAGGCTCAGTCTGTTTTGTATAGAACAAACAACAAGACCAATGCTACAGAAGTCTTTTTAGATCCTAATAAATTTTCAGAAAAGGGAACAACTTCTCTTTCCAACCTGTCGTTCAATAAAAAAGGTAACCTTGCTGCCTACTCTATTTCTGAAGGAGGAAGCGATTGGAACAAGATCATCATCATTGATGCAGTAACCAAAAAACAAATTGATGAAACTTTACTGGATGTGAAATTCAGTGGAATTTCATGGCAGGGAGACGAAGGCTTCTATTATTCAAGCTACGACAAACCGAAAGAAGGAACAGTTCTTTCAGGGATGACTGATAAACATAAAGTATACTTTCACAAGCTGGGAACAAAGCAGTCTGAAGATAAACTGATTTTCGGAGGAGAGAAAACGCCAAGAAGATATTTAAGTGCAGGAGTTTCTGAAGACCAGAGATATCTTATCATTTCTGCAGCTAATGCTACAAATGGTAATGAATTGTACATAAAAGACCTTCAAAAAGGCGGAGATTTTGTGCAGATTATGAACGGATTTGATATCAATGCCAGCATTGTAGACACACAGGGTGATGATCTTTTCATTTTCACAGATAAAGATGCACCGAATATGCGTCTTGTAAAAACAACCATCAGTAACCCGGCTCCGGCAACATGGAAAGATGTCATTCCACAAACAGAAAATGTTTTGGGAATTTCTTCAGGTGGTGGATATTTCTTCGCAACCTATATGATTGATGCTATTGATCAGGTAAAACAGTTTGATAAAACCGGAAAACTGATCAGAGAAATTGCACTTCCCGGCAAAGGAAATATCTCAGGGTTCGGAGGAAAAGAAAAAGAGAAAGATGTTTACTTCTCTTTCAGCAATTATATTACACCGGGAACTACTTATAAATTCAATGTAGACTCAGGAAAATCTGAAATCTATCAAAAACCTAAAGTGAAGTTTAATCCGGATGACTATGTTTCAGAACAGGTATTCTATACTTCAAAAGACGGTACAAAAGTACCTATGATGATCAATTACAAGAAAGGAACTAAACTTAACGGTAAAAACCCTACTATTCTGTATTCTTACGGAGGTTTCAACATCAGCCTGCAGCCATCATTCTCTGTAGTTAATGCCATCTGGATGGAGAATGGCGGTATTTACGCTGTTCCAAATATCCGTGGAGGAGGTGAGTATGGTAAAAAGTGGCACGATGCCGGGACTAAACAGCAGAAGAAAAATGTTTTTGAAGATTTTATCGCTGCCGGAGAATATCTTCAAAGTAAAGGGTATACTTCAAAAGAATACATGGCGCTGTCAGGAAGATCAAACGGAGGATTACTGGTAGGAGCGACAATGACGATGAGGCCTGATCTTGCCCGAGTAGCCTTTCCCGGAGTTGGAGTTCTGGATATGCTGAGGTATAATAAATTTACAGCCGGAGCAGGATGGTCTTATGATTACGGTACTGCAGAAGACAGTAAAGAAATGTTTGAATACCTTAAATCTTATTCTCCGGTACACAATGTAAAAGCAGGAACTTGTTATCCTTCCACAATGATTATCACAAGTGATCACGATGACAGGGTTGTTCCGGCACACTCTTTCAAATTTGGTGCAGAGCTTCAGGAAAAACAGGCATGTAAAAACCCTATTCTCTTAAGAATTGAAAAGAATGCAGGACACGGCGCCGGAAGATCTACAGATCAGGTGATCAGTGAAAATGCAGATCTTATATCATTTGCATTGTTTGAGATGGGAATAAAGAAATAATTTTAAAAAAGTAAAATATTTAAACAAACGGTCGATTTTATTTAAAATTGACTGTTTTTTTTATGTTGTTATGTTTATAATTCTTATTTTTAAGGCGGATATTTAAAGTTTATTAATTCTAAACTAATTAGGTAATTATGAAAAAAAGAATTTTACTGGTTTGTGCATTGGCTGCTGGGCTATCCAGCCTTAATGCGCAGAGGTGGGAACCTGCCTCACAAAGAACATCAGAGATCAGAAAAGAAGTCGAAGTTCAGTATGCTTACAGATTTGATTTACAGTCTCTTAGAAATATTCTGAAAGATGCTGTAGAAACAGGTAAAGGAGCTCAGGCTGTGATCGTATCTCTGCCTACAGCAGAAGGAAAAATTGAAAAATTTGCTGTATATAGTGATCCTGTGATGGAGAAATCCATGGCAGACAGATATCAGCTGGGATCTTATGTAGGAGTAGGGGTTGATGATCCTGGCAAATATGTAAGATTCAGTACTGCACCTACCGAAATGCAGTCGATGATTATCAAAGACGGGAAGTTTCAGTTTATAGAGCCTATTACTGCTGATAAGCAGGTGTATGGTGTTTTCTATAAAACAAAAAGAACAGAGGCAGATCATGGTTTTGAATGTACTACCGAAGAGAAAAATTTCAAAGATATTAAATCATTAGAAGCCTTCGGAAAAAAAAATCTTTCTAATGTAGGAATTACAAGCAGACCGGCAAGTACAAAATTCAGAACTTACAGATTGGCTCTCTCTACTACGGGAGAATATACAAAGAAATTTGATCCGACTGGTGGAGTAACCAATACCGTTACTCAGATGAATGCTACTATAACCCGTGTAAATGGCGTTTTTCAAAAAGATTTTGCAATTAAACTGATTATTCAGGATCTTCCTAACATTATATATACAGATCCTGCAACAGACCCTTATACTGGAAACTTAAACTTACAGCTTCAGCAAACCTTAACAGCTCAAGTAGGGAATGCGAATTATGATATGGGGCATGTATTCAATGCTGCCGGTGGTAACGGAAATGCCGGATCTATCGGATCTACATGTGTAGATCCTGCTACAGCTACTTCATTAGCAAAAGGATCTGCGTTTACACAGAATACCAATCCAACAGGAGATCTTTTTGATATTGATTATGTTGCGCATGAAATGGGACACCAGCTTGGAGGAAACCATACCTTTTCACATGCTACGGAAGGTTCTGGTGTAAATGTTGAGCCGGGTGGAGGAACAACAATTATGGGATATGCCGGAATTACTCAGGACAATGTACAGGCTAATTCGGATGCTTATTTCCATTATTCTTCAATTAATCAGATTCTTAATAGCTTAGACGCCAAGACCACTTGTGGGACATCTGAAAATATTACAAATAATACAGCACCTACTATTGCAGCCCTTACAGCATACACTATTCCAAAGGGTACTCCTTATTACCTGGATGCATCTGCTACCGATGCTGAAGGCGATGCAATAAAATATACCTGGGAGCAATATGACAGTGTCAATAATCTTGCTTCTATTTCCGGAGACAGTGGTTGGGGATACAATGCACAAGGCTCGATTGCAAGATCTTTCTTCGGAACAGCAAGCGGAAGAAGATATTTCCCGAGTTTACCACTTGTAATGGCTGGAAAACTTACTAATAAAGCTACCTGGGAAACAGTTTCCTACATACCGAGAATACTTCACTATGCGGTAACTGCTAGAGATGAAAATGCTTTGAGACCAATGCTTGTATCTTCAGAAACAACCCTTACTGTAGGAAATGACGGACCATTTAAATTTAATGGAATTACTTCTTCGACAACCCTATACAATAATGCATCAAATACAATTACCTGGGATGTTGCCAATACCAATGCCGCACCATATAATGCAAGTAATGTAAAGATTGAGTATACTACAGACCTTGTTAATGGATCTGCATGGACAGAATTAGTGGCTTCCACTCCAAATACAGGAACCTATACAGTACAGATGCCTGCAAATCTGACAGGAGCAATCAAATTAAAAATTTCAGCTATAGGAAACGTATTCTATGCAGTATCTCCACAAGTAACTGTAGGCACAGCCCCTACATCTACTACAGCAGCTCCTACAGGAGTATCTGCTTTAGCTTCTGAAATCTTAAAAACTACAGCAAGATTGTCTTGGAATAACGTGCCTGGAGCTACTTATTCTATTAACTATAGAAAAGTAGGAGAAACAAACTGGCAGAATACAACAAGCTCTGTAAACTCTGTTTTATTAAGTAGTTTAGAGGATGAAACTAATTATGAAGCTCAGGTTGCGGCTGTTGTGAATAGTGTTCCGGGAACATTCTCAGCAAACTATGCATTTAAAACAAAAGGTTTAACTACAGGAGCAGATTATTGTCTGATGAGTACAGGGGGAAATAACCTGAATGCCCCATATTATAGCGGTCTTATTCAGCTTAACCTATCTAATCTTGCCTATTTCTCAGGTAATTTAGCCACTGCAGCAAAAACTTATCTTGATTTCAGTGATGATCCAACGAAAATAATTAATTTAACAAAAGGAACCCAGTATACAGCTTCATTTAGAAATTTAGGGCATGATTTGGGTACATACAGTGACTTCCTTGAAATCTGGATCGATTATAATAGAAATGGAATTTTTGAATCTACAGAAAAAGTAGGATCTCATTCAGCTGTCCCTGTATACAATGCAGCAAACCAGCTTAGCTTCCATGATGGAACAATTACATTTACTGTACCCGCAACTGCATATGCAGGCGATAAATCATTGAGAATGAGAGTTGCAAGTACATTCTTTAATGCAGCCACAGGACCATGTGGTGTTTCATCAGTTCCGGTACAGGGAGGAGGAGTTATTTCTACTGGAGGCTTCAGAGACTTTACTGTAAAAATTGCAGAAACCCTTGCTGTAAATGAAACAAAAGATGTAAAATCAACTGAGATTTCAATCTATCCGAACCCTGCAGATACTTTCGTAGAAGTGAAAAATCTGAAAGGAAAAGCAGATTATAAAATCTATACTGCTGACGGAAGATTAGCTCAGGAAGGTCAGATTGACGGACAAAGAATTAATGTTGCTTCATTAATCAAAGGGATGTATGTGATCACAATAAAAGATGACAAAAATACTTACAATACGAAGCTTATCAAAAAATAAGCACACTATTTATAAATAAGAATGGCCGGACAAATGTCTGGCCTTTTTCTTTTGCTAAAATCAAGAAAAACAGAATGTTAACAGAAGTTTCATGTTTCGTTCAAAAAAATTAACTTTACGGGGACAAAAATAATTGGAATGCGAAAGACAATTTCTGTGAAAAACCCGGATTTTAGTGTATCACCTCAGGAAAGAGAGATTTACAATTTTGAAAAAGACGGCCTTGAACTCAAATCATCCTATGAAAAAAAAGATGTAAAAGATGAATCATTAACGCAGACTTCACCAGGAATTGCTCCCTATCTGAGAGGGCCGTATTCCACCATGTATGTTCAGAAGCCATGGACGATTCGTCAGTATGCCGGGTTTTCCACAGCTGAAGAATCCAATGCTTTTTACAGAAGAAACCTTGCAGCCGGCCAGAAAGGGCTTTCCGTAGCATTTGACCTGGCCACACACAGGGGATATGATTCTGACCATTCAAGGGTGGTGGGAGACGTAGGAAAAGCAGGTGTTGCCATCGACTCTGTAGAAGACATGAAGATTCTTTTCAATGAGATTCCACTGGATCAGATTTCAGTATCCATGACCATGAACGGAGCGGTACTTCCAATTTTGTCTTTCTACATCGTAGCGGCAGAGGAGCAGGGAGTAAAACAGGAGCTGCTTTCAGGAACCATTCAGAATGATATTTTGAAAGAATTCATGGTGAGAAATACGTACATCTATCCGCCGGCACCTTCTATGAAGATCATCGCAGATATTTTTGAATATACCTCGCAAAACATTCCGAAATTCAACTCAATTTCTATTTCCGGATACCATATGCAGGAAGCTGGTGCTACACCCGTACTTGAAATGGCGTACACACTGGCAGACGGCCTTGAATACGTAAGAACAGGAATCAAAGCAGGAATGAATGTAGACGATTTTGCCCCAAGATTATCTTTCTTCTGGGCAATCGGAATGAATCATTTCATGGAAATTGCTAAAATGCGTGCTGCAAGATATATCTGGGCAACCCTTTTAAAACAGTTTAATCCTCAGAACCCGAAATCTCTGGCATTAAGAACCCACTCTCAGACTTCCGGCTGGTCTCTGACAGAGCAGGAACCCTTCAATAATATTACAAGAACAGCTATTGAAGCGTTGTCTTCGGCTTTAGGAGGAACACAGTCTCTCCACACCAATGCACTGGATGAAGCCATTGCACTTCCCACCGATTATTCAGCAAAAATTGCAAGAAATACGCAGATCATTCTTCAGCAGGAAAGCGGAATATGTGATGTGGTAGATCCGATGGGAGGTAGTAACCTGGTGGAAAGCCTTACTCAGCAAATGATTGAAGAAGCGATGAGGTACATTGATGAGGTAGAACAGGAAGGAGGAATGACCAAAGCTATCGAAGCCGGAATTCCAAAAATGAGAATTGAAGAAGCTGCCGCTAAAAAACAGGCTAAGATTGATAGCGGAGAAGAATTCATTATCGGAGTGAATTCATTCAAATCCTCATTGAAACAGGAGCAGATAGAAATCTTAGATATTGATAATACAGAAGTTCGCAGAAAGCAGATCGAAAGACTGAATACCATCAAAGCAGAACGAAATACAGAAGCAGTGGAACAAATCCTTAATGACATCCGTGAAAGCGCAAAAACAGGAAAAGGAAACCTTCTGGCATTATGTATTGAAGCCGCAAGAAGAAGAGTTACCCTTGGCGAAATGAGTGATGCCATGGAAGAATCTTTCGGAAGATATAAAGCAAATATTAAAACAATCTCTGGTGTATACGCAATGAATGCCGGTAAAAATGAATACTTTGAAAAAGCCCTTACCCTGACTCAGAAATTTGAAGAAGAAGAAGGACGACGTCCAAGACTAATGGTAGCCAAAATGGGACAGGATGGCCACGACAGAGGTGCAAAAGTAGTGGCAACCGCATTTGCCGATATGGGATTTGATGTGGATGTGGCTCCCTTATTCCAGACCCCGGAAGAAGTTGCTAAACAGGCTGTGGAGAATGATATTCACATTTTAGGAGTTTCCTCATTGGCAGCAGGACACAAAACACTGGTTCCGCAGGTGGTGGAAGAGTTATCCAAGCTGGGAGCAGATGATATTACCATCGTTGTAGGTGGAGTAATTCCACAACAGGATTATGAATTCTTGTATGCCAACGGTGCCGATTTTATTTTCGGGCCCGGAACCAACCTGCCGAAATGTGCCGTAGAAATTCTGGAAAAATTCCTAAATTAATTATTTGTAGAGAATAACTTGCATGGCTTTTGTATAGTTTAATGAAAAAATTTCATTATGGCTTATACAGTAGTTTCAGTATTTCCGGTGACTGTAGATACAGAGGGAATTAAAAAAGGATTAAAAGAAAAAGGCTTTGACGAAGCAAACATCATTATTTCAAAGTCCAGAGTAGAAAGTGGTATGTCTGTTGATCAGTATCAGGAAGATAAACAGACACAGGATTTTTTTGACTATGTTTTTGCTCACGATGCAGAAATGTTGGACGCTTACCGTAAACACAGTGTAGGCAGAAGCAATGTTATTGTTTATACCGATAATCTTGAACAGGCAAAAGCAGCCAAAGAAGTATTAAATGAATATGGAGCTCTTGAAGTCTACCGAAAACCTTCAGAAAAAAGAGACAGCATTCCGGAGGGTATGACTGAGGATGAATATAATGGTATCATTGCCAAAGCAAGACATAATCTTTACTTTCTCGGATCAGAAAGAGTCTATCATTCCAATCAGGTGAAAGGAATGGATGACGAAATGGATAGTCTGGGTTCAAAAGATTAATTTCACAATAAATAAAAGACTGGTTAAAGAAATAACCAGTCTTTTTATTAAAAAATATTTTGATTCTCAGAAAAATGTCTATATTTGCACCTGAAAATCAAGTTTAACCAATAAAAAACGACGAAGCAATGTTCAGAACTAAACAGAATTCTACAGTTGGATTGCCACTTATGGTGGTAAGGCTTCGCGGTTTGGTACATTCTTAGAATAACAGTACAATGAAATATCAAAACCCGAAGTCGTAGAGATTTCGGGTTTTTTTATTGCGCAATATTTCAAACTTCAAGTTTCCCCGAAATCTTTTTTAGTGTCATTAAAGGCAAAATAAGATGAGAAATATTCCTCAGAACTATTTCGTCTATTATTAATCCATTCAACTAGTATTTTAGTTGATTAAAAGCTGTGTGAGATAAAAATTAAGATCTCACACAAGGCTTCTGTTAACAATGGAAAATGATAATCTTCTGTTCTCCCGCCTGAGAAGTGTGAGAAGCAGAAAAAGAGCAATTAGAAAAGATGTAGAAAAGCAGATAAGAAAAAAATATCGACGTAGTGAAGAACTTTGGGAAATCAGACGAAATACCCCATGGATTCTTTTGGATAAACCTTATCAAAGAGGATTTGTAAGATTCTTTGTGGTAAGAGAAGATGTCATGAGATCCAAAGACGGAGAATTCTTTGAAGGAATACTGAAGAAAATTAATACCTACATGTATTCGGAAAGCCGCCGGTTTTTAAAAAAGAAAAGAAAATTCGGGCGGAGAATATATGTAGAGAGAGTACAGAAACTCCAGCATATTTCTTCATATTCCTGGAATGACCCGAAGCTGGGACTTACAGCAAGAGAAAGACAGTATTTTTTGAAACAGGAAGAATACTGCCCGGCCCGGAAGTCTTATGTTCCTTACTACGAATTTATTGAACCATGGAGGTTTACACTGCGTACAAGACCTAATATGATCACCCATTATAAACCTGTAAACTTTGAATTGGAAAAAGAGTGTGCAGAACTGGACGATTATTTAGGGCAGCATAAAATTGTAGGAATTATCAACAAAACAATGTATGGTAAGTCATCTTCATGGAAAAGCAAAAGAGAAGATATTCCACTTATTAAAAGCAGGAAATATGCTACCTGCAAAATGTCTGCAACAGAGATTGCGGAAAGCTTACAGGACTTATAAGTCCTACTGTTATTTAAAACAAAAACAATGGGAAATTTAAAACTAAAAGGAAAAGATATATTAAAACTGGGCTATCCAAATAATCAAAGCGTAAACGTAGCATTGGAAGTCATGAAAAGAAATTTTGCAACGAAGAATATTAACCACGTAAAATCTCTTTTAAAGGAAATCCTGCTGAATCCGGAAGAATTTGAAAAAGATCTCACCTTCGGACAGATTGCAGAAACCCTGCTTTCATCCAAAAAAACTGAAAAGCGGATGCTGAATTCCCAGCGGGCTTCATTTCAGATTTTTGGTACTAACATTTCAGAGGAGGCAAAAAATCAGCTATACACTGCCTTGAAGCTGCCAATTTCAACTCAGGGAGCATTAATGCCAGATGCCCACAGTGGTTACGGCCTTCCTATCGGTGGAGTTCTGGCGGTGGAAAATGCAGTAATCCCTTATGGAGTAGGAATGGATATTGGCTGCAGAATGAGCCTCAGTATTCTGGATACGCCCGTTTCATATCTTGAAGGAGCGAGAGATAAGTATGAAAAAGCGCTTGCTGAACATACAAAATTCGGAATGTATGAGACCCATAAATCTCACATAGATCACGAGATTTTCGACAGAGATACATTCGATATGATCCCGATCTTAAGAAGATTAAAGGGAAAAGCCATCAAACAGATGGGAACCTCAGGCGGAGGAAATCACTTCGTAGAATTCGGGGAAGTGGAAATCACCGAAGAAGATGAACAGATTGGCCTGCCTAAAGGAAAATATCTGGGAATACTTTCTCACAGCGGCTCAAGAGGTCTTGGAGCTGAAATAGCCCAGTATTACTCAAGAGTGGCAACAGAACAGTGTCCATTACCAAAAGAAGCACAAAACTTCGCATGGCTGGACCTCAGTACCCACCTGGGATTGGAATACTGGACGGCAATGAACCTTGCCGGAGATTATGCTTCAGCCTGCCACGATGATATTCACAGAAGGCTGGTGAAAGCGGTCGGTGGAAGAGTAAAAGCCAGAATTGAAAACCATCACAACTTCGCGTGGAAAGAAATCCATAACGGAAAAGAAGTGATTGTTCACCGGAAAGGAGCCACTCCTGCCAATGAGAATGAATTGGGAATGATTCCCGGATCCATGACGGCGAAAGGATTTATCGTTCGTGGAAAAGGAAACCCGGAATCGCTGAACTCTGCCTCTCATGGAGCCGGAAGAGCGCACTCAAGAGGGGAATGCAGAAGCCTTTTCACCCAGCATGATATCAAAAAAGAACTGAAGCTGAAAAATGTCACACTGATGGGTGGAAATGCTGAAGAAGCACCAATGGCCTACAAAGACATCAATGAAGTGATGAATGCACAGAGTGAGCTGGTAGACATCCTGGGAACATTCCAGCCACGAATTGTGAGAATGGACAGGTAATTAATCTAATACTTTACAACCTTACAGGTTTCAAAAACCGGTAAGGTTTAGTAAAATGTAACAAAAAAATGGAAAAATTAATACAGATCACTTCAGGAAGAGGTCCTTTGGAATGCCAGTGGGTGGTAGCCAAGGTCCTGAAGACCTTTCTTGAAGAGGCAAAACAAAATACAATAGAGTATGAGATCATTCATCGTGAAAGCGGTGATGAAAATCTGACCTTAAAATCAGTAACTGTACTTTTAAAAGGAAAAGATGTAAACCCGTTTCTGAAAAGCTGGCTGGGAAGCATTTGCTGGATTGGAAAAAGTACCTTCAGGAAGCTGCATAAAAGAAGCAACTGGTTTATCGGAATTTTTGAATTGGAAAATGTTAAAATGATTGATTTCAATGAAAAAGATATCAGATTTCAGACTGCGAGGAGTCAGGGAAGCGGAGGGCAAAATGTAAATAAAGTGAATACTGCTGTACGCGCCACTCATATTCCCACGAAAGAAACTGTTTTTGTGCAGGATTCCCGCTCACAACTTGAAAATAAAAAGTTATCGGTTATCAGATTAAAAGAAAAGGTAATGGCGGTTTATATTCAACAGTTGGAAAGAAAGCTGAAAGAAACCTGGTCTATGCAGATACAGGTGGAACGTGGAAATCCGGTTCGTACATTTTCAGGAACAGATTTTAAAAAGAATTATGAAGACAGGACATTCAAAAAACAAAGGAATGCCTTGAAAAATGAACTTAAAAACTACAACAATGACCTTAACTAAAAGCAAATATTATTTTGAAGCGTTAGACTATTTTCCATTCAATCTTTCTGAATGCATGGATGCACTGAACTACGCGTTATCTTATGAACCTGAAGATGCAGACAGCCTTTGTCTGATGGGAAGAGTATATTCTGAAGAATTAAAGGATTATGAAACAGCAAAGAAGTACTTTAATGAAGCCATGCAAAGTAATATCGGGAATATCAATACTCCCAAATATTATATTGAATGTCTTTTGAATAATGAAGATTATGAAGAAGCAGAAAAACTGATTGATTTTGCTCTGAAATTAAAAGGTATTGACAAATCAGAAATTCTGAACTGCCAATCTTTTCTTCATGAAAGAAACTTTGAGTACAAACAGGCTGTGGCGACCCTTAAAGAAGCTAAGAAATTTGCTTACAGCCGGGCAGCACTTGAAGTACTTGAAGATAGAGAAAAGATGATTGAAGGTAAAATGCCGGCTAGAAGGATTAAAAAGAAGGAGGAGACTAAATAAATCTCCTTTCTTTGATAAAAATAGCTGATTATGTATGCATTTATTAAAAAATGAGCGCCTTCAAAAGTTAAAATTATAAAACAAAAACTTTAAAAAAATAAATAATATGATTAAAAAAAATCAAAAATATCGAGATATCGATGTTTTTCATGATTTTATTTTTTTTATAAGTTGTTAGCAGGTAGTGTTTTATATATTTATCTACCTAAAAAAACAAATATGAAAAAAAATTTTTTTCTAGTACCGTTTTCGGTGGCAGCATTTTTTGCTTCCGAAAATGTTTGTGGCCAAAATTCTTCGGAACTTATTCAGGAGTATTATCACAATAACGGGCAGATATCACAAAAGAGTAAAAGTGATGCATCAGGAATTATTATTCTGAACGAAGATCTTTCCAAAAGTCTTGGAGCCAGAATTGTAGATGTGCAGCAAACCTATAATGGGCTTAGAGTCTATAACGCTATGGGAAAAGTAGTTATCAGGGAAAATAAAATTATTTCTGAGAAAATGAATTTAAGAGGAATATTGTTGTTGATAGCTATAAAAATATCACTGCAAAATTTTCAGATGATCTTATCAAAAGTAAGCTGGGGCTGAAAGATATTTCTGAAATAAATTACTCTGATGATGTCTACTTCGAGAATAATAAGGTATACAAACTTGCAAAAGAATTATTTGTTTCTGACAAGAATTCTTCCGATGTATGGCATGTAATAGCTGACGCAAATACAGGTGAAATACTCACTAAAGATAATATGACAGTGAGTTGTCGTTTTGAGGGAGCTGAGTATGAAGATAATAGTTCTGAAGAACCGGCAATGTCTCACCTGGCATATATGGCACCCGCTGAAAGAAAGGAATATATAAAAATACCCGGAAAGCAGGTTCCGGATAATGCATCTTATAACGTGTTTCCGTTACCGGTAGAGGCTCCTACATTTGGAGCCCGCTCTATAATCAGTAACCCATGGGATCTTACAGCATCTCCCGAAGGCTGGCATTCTGACGGAACCAACAGCTATACCATAACACGGGGAAATAATGTTTACGCATATTCTGATCAGAATGATACCAATACAGCGGGATACTCTCCGGACGGCGGAAGCTCACGTATTTTTGATTTTCCTTTTGCTGACGGAAGATATGATAATCCCTTCACCTATAAAGATGCTGCTATCACCAATTTATTTTATATGAATAATAAAATGCATGATCTGTTTTATAAATTCGGATTTACAGAATCTGCCAGAAACTTCCAGACCAATAATTTTGGAAATGGCGGTATGGGAGGAGATGCTGTTAATGCAGAAGCTTTTGACGGAAGCGGTCTTAACAATGCCAATTTTAGCCCTGGCTATGAAAAAATTGTCAACGGACAGCCACAGGTGAAGGCAGGTAGAATGCAGATGTATCTATATGACAGGCTGCAAACAGCAGATGACCCCGTAGTAAGGTATCAGTACAATTCTCCTGCTTCTGTTGCGAGCAGACCTAAAGTAATGACAGCCGGAGCATCGTTTGGCCCTTTGTATCAAGCTCCCGTAACAGGAGATCTTGCTATTCCGGTACCTGCTGATGCCTGTACTGCACCGGCCGTCGGAAGCCTGACCAATAAAATTGCAGTCATCACAGCTGCTAATTGTGAATATAGTCTTAAAGCCCTCAACGCACAGAACGCAGGAGCTCTGGGTGTCATTATGTATAAACCTTCTTCCGATATACCAAATTCATTGGCGGCAGGTACTTATGGAGGACAGGTCACCATTCCTACTATCAGTATAGGAAAAACAGAAGGTTTATACTTGACCGGGCAGTTGAACAACGGAAATATAATTAATGTAACTCTTAATTTTGATTATAGTGGTTTCAAGAATGCATGTTTTGATAATGGCACTATGGCCCATGAGTATGGACATGGAATATCCAACCGAATGACCGCGCAGGGATACAGTTGTCTCTCATCTACCAACAGCACAGAGCAGATGGGTGAAGGCTGGTCTGATTTCTTTGGGCTTATGGTGACTGCCAGACCCGGAGACACTTCAGCTGTTCCCAGAGGACATTCAACTTACACGAAAAACGAGCCTATAACAGGAAATGGCAACAGATTAGCGAAATATTCTCCTGATTTTAGTATTAATAATTATACTTACGGAAAAACAAATACAAATACAGAAGTCCATCAGATAGGGTTTATATGGGCAACAATGCTTTGGGACCTGGCCTGGAAGTATATCGAAAAATATGGATACAATAATGATCTACTGGCCAGCAATACTTCCGGAAATGCAAAGGTTCTTCAGATTGTCATTGATGGGCTTAAACTGCAGCCGTGCAGCCCCACTTTTATTGATGGAAGGGATGCTATTCTGCAGGCTGATGTAATAGGAAATGGAGGGAATGATAAATGCCTGATCTGGAATGTATTTGCAAGAAGAGGACTTGGGGTGAATGCATCCGCAGGCTCCAAAACGGTTGCTAATGATCAGGTAGAAGACTTTACGATACCCGCTGAATGCAGCACAGCTTTGGGGACTCAGGAAATTAAAAAAACAGGATCCAGGTTTATTGTATTCCCAAATCCTGCTTATGATGAATTTTTCGTAGGAAATATAGAGCAATCCCTTAAAGAAGTTAAAATTACGATGTTTGATATGTCTGGTAAATTAGTATTGACGGACTCCAGAGAATCAGGGTCGAAGAAAGCTGTCTCTGTAAAAGGGCTACAAAAAGGAGTTTATATGGTTCATATCAGCCAGGGGAATCAGTCTCAGGTTGAAAAACTTATCGTAAGATAGCAGCAGGTACCAATTGGGTGAATAAAAAATAAGCTTTCCTTAGAAAGCTTATTTTTTATTCACAGAAATCAGATAATCATACACCATTTGATGCTGGTCATCAGTAAGCTTAGCCTTTGGAGCCATTCTGCTTAAAGTGTTGATCCACCCTTTGTCGTCATGTTTTGTTGGTTCCGGCAATTTATGGCATTTTGCACAGGAATTTTCAAAAATGGTCTTTCCCTGCGCCAGCTGCTCAGATGAGGTATACTTTGGCCCGGTTACAGCCACACTTTTTGGTCCGCACGATACCAGAAATGCTGATGCCGCGATACCTGTTAAAATGAATTTTTTCATATCTATTTTTGTTTGATGAATTACTTCTTTACAGAAACAATATAATCATAAACCCATTGGTGCTGCTCATCCGTCAGTTTTGCCTTTGGAGCCATAGAATTCATGATTCCTACCCATTGTACAGGTGTATGTGAAGCAGGATCCGGCAATTTATGACATCTTCCACAGGAATTTTCAAAAATAGTTTTCCCTTGAGCAATCTGTTCTGCAGTAGACGTTGAAGTTCCTGCAGCAGCAGTAGAGGTAGCAGCTTTCGGCGTACAGGAAACCAGTAGAATACCGGTAAACGAAGCCGCAGCGATGAGTTTTTTCATGTTTCTTTTTTTGAGATATAACAAATGTAATAAATTCCTTAAGCCTTTGATACAGGGTGTTCTAGTTTTAATTTAGAAGAAATAAAAATTGAATTCATACGAGATAGGGAATTACAAATGAAGATAATTGATGTCTTTTAACTCATCATTATGAATAGGCTATTGACCATTCCCATTTTAATTATTAATTTTGAATCAATGAAATTTTCTACAGAAGAATTAATAGAGGGAATACAATCAGGAAACAAGCGCCTGATTGCAAAAGCTATTACATTGGTTGAAAGTAAAAAAGCAGAGCACAGGGTACAGGCAGAAGAACTTTTGAAGAAAATTATGCCTCATACCGGAAACTCTGTGAGAGTAGGAGTAACGGGAGTTCCAGGAGCCGGCAAATCTACTTTTATAGAAAACTTTGGACGCCTGGCTATTGCCCAAGGTAAAAAAGTGGCAGTTTTGGCCATAGATCCCAGCTCGGCAATCAACAAAGGAAGTATTTTAGGGGATAAAACCAGAATGGAAGAACTGGCCAAAGAAGAAAATGCATTCATACGCCCTTCCCCAAGTTCCGGGTTTTTGGGAGGAGTAGCCAATACTACCTTTGAAACCATGATGATCTGCGAGGCTGCAGGATACGATTATATTTTAATAGAAACCGTTGGAGTAGGACAGTCAGAAGTACTGGTTGCTGATATTACCGATGTTTTCTTATTCCTTAAAATCATTGGAGGCGGAGATGAACTTCAGGGCATAAAAAGAGGAATCATGGAAATGGTGGATGTTATTTTTATCAATAAAGTGGATCTGGATAACCTTCAGAAAGCAAAAAATACAAGGCTTGAACTGAAAAGAGCTCTGGACTTTATTCCTCCTAAAGAAAAAGGCTGGAAGATCCCTGTGCTATTAGGCTCTGCTCTTCATAACGAAGGACTGCAGGATGTCTACGATAAAATATTTGAATTTATTGATCTCAAAAAGAAAAGCGGCCGTTTTGAAGAAATCCGTGTTCAGCAGGCTGAAAAGCGATTCGAATATTGGGTCCAGGAATATATTTTATCCCTGATGAAAAAAAGCAATTCGGTAGAGGAAGCTTATCATATGCACAAAAAAAATGCTTCAGCCATGGTTTCCAATCCAAGTACTGAAGCAAAATTATTTGTTGAAAAATTTTTATCTGATCAAAAAAGGGATTAAAGGATTAAAGCTTCTCTTTTTCCTGTTTTACTTCAGTTTTTGAAATATATCCGTCATAAGTAATGGGCTGCCTGTCGCTGCTTCTCATCGATACGAAGGCTTTACCATTTTTAAAAATTTCTATATTCACTTCATCTACATTTCTTGCATCTTTAGGCTTGAATTTTAAAGTCCAGGTTCCCTTTTTATTCTGAGTTTTAGTTACCGTAAAATCTTTTGAGGTAAATCTGTAGCTGTTATCACTTGTACTTCCGTAAGTTGGATTGAAAAGCCTTCCAAAATAAGGCAGTACCACATCCAGTGTATTTTTACTTACATCAATGGTATAATCTCCATTCAGATTAAGCATTCTCGTTGCAGTAGCATTGGGCATAGAGTTCATGACATTGATAACATCATAATTGGTAGGATTGGCTCGTTGTGCATAGAAGGTAAACTCCTGGGAATTTACTAAAGTATCCACTGTTTTCGAATCTAATGAACCTTGTGATGCACAGCTCTGAAATAAGAACAGGAATCCAAAAATCATCAGTAAAGAAATATACTTTTTCATAATGAGATAATTATTAATTTTAAACAGCAAAATGTATGCAAATATTTTCTTTAAGAAATATTTTGGAATAAAAATTGTTAAGGTTGAATTATTAACACTCAAACTATGAAAGTTACACATCTATTAGGAATGGGAGCTATTGCTCTGTCGGCTGTTGCCTGTACTACAAATCCGATTACAGGAAGATCTTCTTTACAACTGGCCAACAATTCGGAAATTTTAACAATGTCTTCACAGGAATATAGAACGACATTGTCTAAAGGTAAAGTGATTACCGGTACGGCAGATGCAAAGAGAGTGGTAAATGTAGGAAACAGAATCAAAAATGCAGCAGAAAGATATTATCAGAGTATTGGAAGATCAGCGGATCTTGCCAACTATAGCTGGGAGTTTAATCTATTGCAGAGCAACGAGCTGAACGCATGGTGTATGCCTGGCGGTAAAGTAGCAGTTTATACCGGAATATTGCCGGTAACAAAAGACGATAACGGACTTGCCGTTGTAATGGGACATGAAGTTTCCCACGCATTGGCAGGCCACGGAAACGAAAGGATTTCTCAGGCAATGGTAGCCCAGTACGGAGGTGCAATCCTGGGAGGAACCATCTCCAATGCGCAATGGGCCAGTGTTTTCCAGAAGGTATATCCTATCGGATCGCAAGTGGCTTTACTGAAATACGGAAGAGGGCAGGAATCTGAGGCAGATGAAATGGGACTTTATCTGATGTCTATGGCCGGATATGACCCAAGAGCAGCCATTCCTTTCTGGAACAGAATGGAAGCAGCTTCTTCGGGAGCAAGGCAGCCTGAATTCTTATCTACCCACCCAAGCCCGGAAACAAGAATTTCAGATATCAATAAAGATCTTCCGAAAGCTTTAGAATATTATAAGGCTGCGGGAGGAAAATTATAATGAGAATTTTAATCTTGAGTAAAGCCTTATTAAATTTTTAGTAAATTTGGTAAGGCTTTTTTTATAAACACCTAAACACAATATTATGAAGAGTTTATCAATTACCGGACTTATACTTTTAGCAGTTTCTGCATTACTTTTCTATCTGACAACCGATTTTGCCGTAGAACAAATAAAAATTTCCCACATTATGGGAATAATGGCAGGAATAGGTATAGGACTTATCATTGGAGGAATGGTAGGATATGTAAGTAAAGGAAGCGCTATCAAAGCGGAACAGAAAAGAAAAGAATTCAAACAGCTGCAGAAAGACAAAGAAGAGCTTGAAAAACAAGCGGCAGAAATTGCAAAACGCCAGGCTGAGCTTGAAGCACAAAATAAAAACCCTCAAATTTAAATTTGAGGGTTTAAAGTTGTTATTTTCGATATTAAATTAGAATTTATATCCTAAACCTACCATAAACAGATTAGGCCTGTTATCATATCTGATTTCCGTACCGGAAACTCTGTTGATGAAATTTCTTTCGTCTTTACTGAAAGCACCTTCATATCTTGCATTTACAATAAGTTTTTTGATTTCAAGCTGTGCACCAAACTGGTATCCTACAGTAAAATCATTTTTAGCATTTTCTTTGAAATCGTTGTAAGTATTGTCTTTATTTAAGTTAAAACTTCCTACAGGTCCTACAAAAACGCCCAGCATATTCCCTAAAAGGTTATATCCTAAAAGAACCGGAACATCGATACGGTTGCTTTTTACATCAAAAGTAGTGTTCTCTGTTGTAAACTCATTTTTGAAGTGAGTGTAATAGATTTCAGGCATCACAAACAATGAAGTAGGAAGACCTACTTTTAATGAAAGCCCAACGTTGAAACCTACATTATTTTTACCTGTTCCTTCAATTGCATCATTCACTGTTCCTTTGATATTGGACCATGAAGGAGAGCCTGTCGGAAAAATTAAGTTGGCTTTACCTGCCAGTGAAATCTGTGCAGAAGCCCACATTGAAAACCCTAATAACGCTATACTAAGTACCTTTTTCATTATCGTCTATTTTTGTATTTGTCGTTTCAATCGTTTTATTATTCTCAAGTAAATATTCTCTCAGCTCTTTAAACAGTTCTGAAGAATAAACGAAGTCAATCAGGTTTTTATTGCCTGCAGTAATCAGAATGTCTTTGTTGCCTTCCCATTCTTTGATTCCCAGTCTTAGGTATACAATTTTCTCGCCAATCGTCATTACAGAGTTCATATCGTGGGTATTGACAATGGTTGTGGTATTGTATTCCTTTGTGATCTCGTAAAGAAGATCATCTATTACTTTTGATGTATAGGGATCAAGTCCCGAATTGGGTTCATCACAGAACAAATATTTGGGATTGTTTACAATTGCTCTCGCAATAGCAACCCTTTTCTGCATTCCCCCTGAAATTTCAGAAGGATATTTCTTTTCAGCTTTATCAAGGTGTACTCTTCCTATTACTTCAAAAACCCTTTTCTTTTTTTCTCTGTAGGTAAGATTGGTAAACATGTCAAGAGGAAACATAATGTTTTCTTCAACAGTTAAAGAGTCAAATAATGCGCTTCCCTGAAAGACGGTCCCGATTTCTGAACGGAGATGCTGTTTTTCATCTCTGGTCATCGTATTGATATCTTTTCCATCAAACAGAATTTCTCCTGATGAAGGCATATATACATTCAGTAAACTTTTTAAAAACACAGTTTTTCCTGAACCACTCTGTCCAATAATCAGGTTTACCTTTCCTTTATCAAATGAAGTTGAAATTCCCTTCAATACTTCAACATCTCCAAAACTTTTCTTAAGATCTTTTACCTCAATCATCAGCTTAATATTAATTGGGTTAAAATTAATTCGGAAATGATAATGAATACCATTGTCCATACTACCGCCTGTGTACTGGCTCTACCTACTTCCAATGATCCTCCTTTTACGTTATATCCGAAATAAGAAGGTACTGTGGCAATGATGAAGGCAAAAACAGTTGTTTTGATAAATGCATAATAGATAAACAGATTGGGCATATACATTTGGATTCCCACTATATAATCGTTCTCGGTCCAGTTTCCGGTCAGAATTCCGGCAATATATCCTCCGCCGATACCAAATACTATACTGATAGCAATAAGAAGAGGGTTAAAGAGAACACAGGCAACAATTTTAGGGAAAATCAGAAAATTCGGAGAGTTTACTCCCATGATATCCAGAGCATCAATCTGTTCGGAAACCCTCATTGTTCCAATACTGGATGCAATATAAGACCCTACTTTACCCGCAAGAATCAGACTGATAATGGTTGGCGAAAATTCCAGAACCAATACAGCCTTTGTAGCGTATCCTACAAATGAAGTAGGAATAGGAAAAGAAGAAGCATCAAAGTTGTTGAACATCTGAATAGCAACTACAGCCCCCACGAAAATAGAAGTGAAGACTACGAGCCCGAAAGAATTTACTCCCAAATCATTAATTTCTCTCATGAACAGCTTCCAGAAAACCCTCATTTTCTGAGGTTTCTGCAGGGATTTTCCCAAGAGGATAATATATTCCCCTATTGCTGTGAAAAACTTTTTTAACATACTGCTAAATTAGACTTTTTTATTTAATTGGGCTACAGTCAAGAATAAGACCAAAGCTTGGTTTTGTGTTAAAATTATTTCAATATTATCTTATCCTGTTCTTTATTTTGCATTTTTATCTCCTCCAATAACCAATAGAACGGTTTTTAAAATAATAACCAGATCAAGTACGAAACTCCAGTTTCTTACATAGAATGCATCAGCAAGAACTCTTTTTTTCATCTCTACTTCCACATTTCCGAAGTCACCTCGCAGTCCGTTCACCTGTGCTAAACCGGTAATACCAGGACTTACCATACTTCTCAGGCTGTATCTGCCGATTTTAGGTTTGTAATAATTGTCGACAGCCAGCATGTGAGGACGCGGGCCTACCACAGACATTTCTCCTCTCAGCACATTGATGAATTGAGGAAGTTCATCAAGGCTTGTTTTTCTTAAAAATTTACCTATTTTGGTAATTCTGGAATCATTTACTGAGGTGGTTTTGGTGGTAGATTCATCATTCACAACCATTGTTCTGAATTTAATGCAACTAAAAACCTCCTCATGAAAGCCATATCTTTTCTGAAAGAAAAAAACAGGTCCTTTGGAAGTTGTTTTAATTAAAATCGCAATGATTGGAAATACCCAAGAGCAGATGAAGACCAATATAATAACAGAAAAGAAAATATCAAATGTCCTTTTCATCAGGAAATTAGAATAATAATCTAACGGGTACCTGGCCTGATTAAGTACCGGCTGGGTCTGTATATATCCAAGGTCATAAAGGAAAAAATCACTTTGGGTGATACTTGGAATCAGTGAAATGTGAATCTTATGATCTTCGGCCAGTCTGAAAATTTCATTTTCCATCGCTTCGTCATAGGAGTTTTCCATAGATAAAAACAAAGTGTGGATTCCGTTCTTTTTCCAGAAAGCCACCAGCTCACTGATCTTCACCCCGGTATGTTCGTATTCAAATATCCGGTATCCATAATCTTTACGTTCTGTAAAGATATTCTTCAGAATTTCCGTAGAATGTTCATCTCCCAAAAACATAACATTCCTGTAATTGGCACCAAGAGATCGTAAATACTTGATGGCAAAATACACTAATGATTTAACCAGAAAAATAGAAATAAAAAGGTAAAGTGAAAGCCAGTAAATATCCGAATTGAAAAACACATTTTTACTTACCTTTCCTATAAGCAGCACTCCCAGTATAAAAAACAGGAAATGAATTAAAAGCCGTTCAAGAAACAGGGTATAAGTAAGGTTTCTCGGGATATTGTATATTTTTGTCCTACCGCTAAGGAGCACCCAGAACAAAAACAACAGAATGAGAGAAAAACTATTCTGGTACCAGGTTTCTTTATTGTATTTTAAGCTTTCGTTTCTGCTTATAAAAAAGAATATGAAGATAGATGCAATAACCATGAGGTCAAGCAACATAATGATTGATTTCAGGTATCTAGAGTATCGAATTCTCTGCATCTATCGGTATTATAGCGGATAAGCACGGCTAATTTACACTTTTTTACGGGATATTCAGATATTTGTGAGTCTGAACAGAAGCCTGCCACTCAGGGTTTTCCAGAATGAAATCTGTGATCTTAGGATACATGTCGTTTCTTTTGCTCCATTCACTCTGAAGATAAAGTTTACAGTTTTCGGAAACTTTTGCAGCTTGTTCCTGAGCAAAAGTAAAATCATGCTGATTGAAAATAATGACTTTAAGCTCATTGGCCTTTTGATAGATCTCTTCTTTAGGAAGTCCTGTTTTCTTAGGGGAGAGAGTAATCCAGTCCAGTTGCCCGCTCATAGGATACGCTCCTGAAGTTTCAATATGTACTGTACATCCTAGTTCTTTTAGTTTGGAGGTCAGGATATCTAAATTCCACATTAAAGGTTCACCGCCGGTCAGCACTATTGTTTTACAATGTCTGGCAGCTGTTTCTGCAATTTCTTCTGCATTCATCAAAGGGTGGAGTTCCGGATCCCAGCTTTCTTTTACATCACACCAGTGACATCCTACATCACAACCTCCCAGCCTGATAAAATAGGCGGCTTTTCCGGTATGTGCTCCTTCTCCCTGTAAAGTGTAAAAATGCTCCATCACAGGGAGCATTTTACCTTCTTTTAATAAAATATCTTCTTCTTTATTCATTTTAAATTAGTCGTTATAGACCGAAGTTTTGTAAGCAATGATGGTGTTTTTCATCAACATCGCTCTTGTCATTGGGCCTACTCCTCCAGGTACCGGAGTGATCCAGCTTGCTTTGGCAGCACAGCTGTCAAAATCTACATCACCTGCAAGGTAATATCCTTTTGGAGAATCATTGTCTACTCTTGTAATACCCACGTCCACGATTACAGCTCCTTCTTTAATCATATCTCCTTTTAAGAAATGCGGATCTCCCAAAGCGGTAATGACGATGTCTGCTTTTCTTGTATATTCTTCGATGTCTTTCGTATATGAGTGTGTAAGGGTAACAGTAGAGTTTCCAGGGAAATCTTTTCTTCCCATCAAAATACTCATTGGTCTTCCTACAATTTTACTTCTTCCGATAATGACACAGTCTTTTCCTTTCGTTTCAATATTATATCTTTCCAATAATGTTAAAATCCCGAAAGGAGTTGCCGGTAAGAAAGTATCCATTTCAAGAGCCATTTTTCCAAAGTTTTCCGGGTGGAAGCCATCCACGTCTTTTCTAGGGTCAATAGCATTGATGATTTTTTCCTGATCAATCTGATCCGGTAAAGGCAGCTGAACGATAAATCCGTCTACTGCTTTAGACTTATTAAGCTCGTCAATTTTTTCCAATAGTTCAGATTCAGAAACAGTGCTTGGAAATTTAATTAAGCTGGATTGAAATCCTACTTCCTCACAGTCTTTTACTTTAGAGTTTACATAGGCCTTGCTAGCTCCATTATTTCCTACAAGAATAGCCACCAAATGCGGAGCTCTTCTTTTGCTTGCGAGAATCTTTTCTACTTCAACCTTGATCTCCGCTTTAATTTCCTTGGATACTTTAAGTCCGTCAAGAATTTCTGCCATTTTTACTTTTTTACTTTATAGATTTACTTTTACTTTCTTTTTACTTACTATTTATTTTCTTTATAGTAATTGATCAATCCGTTGGTTGAGCTGTCATGAGAGCTTATTGCTTCATTATTTTCAAGCTCAGGAAGGATTTTGTTGGCTAATACTTTTCCTAATTCCACTCCAAACTGGTCAAAGCTGAAAATATTCCAGATTACTCCCTGGACGAAAATTTTGTGTTCGTAAAGGGCGATTAACTGACCTAATGAAAAAGGAGTTAATTCCTTGAATAATATAGAGTTAGTTGGAGTGTTTCCATGGAAGACCTTGAAATTGATCAGCCTGTCTATTTCTTCATCAGATTTTCCGGAATTTCTAAGCTCTTCTTCTACTTCCTCTTCCAGTTTTCCGAAGGCAAGTGCTTCAGTCTGAGCAAAAAAGTTCGCTAATAATTTGTCTTGGTGATCAGAAACATGATTCGGGCTTTTTGCATAGGCAATAAAATCTGCCGGAATCAATTCTGTTCCCTGATGGATTAACTGATAGAATGCATGTTGTCCATTGGTTCCAGGTTCTCCCCAGATGATCGGCCCCGTTTCATATTCTACGAATTCACCATTTCTGTCTACACATTTTCCGTTACTTTCCATGTCTCCCTGCTGAAGATACGCAGCGAATCTGTCCAGATATTGAGAATAAGGTAAGATGGCATAAGTAGTTGCTGCATAGAAATTACGGTACCAGATTCCCAGAAGCCCCATTAATACAGGAATATTTTCAGAGAATTCTGCAGTCTGGAAGTGTTGGTCTGTATCAAAAGCACCTTTTAAAAGCTGCTCGAAATTTTCATATCCTACAGAAAGAACAATACTTAATCCGATAGCACTCCAAAGAGAATATCTTCCGCCTACCCAGTCCCAGAACTCAAAAATATTTTCTTCTGCGATTCCGAACTTTTTAACTTCCTCAATATTAGTAGATAAAGCCACAAAATGCTTCGCAACATCTTCCTGTTTTCCTGCTTTCAGGAACCAGTCTTTAGCTGAATTGGCATTCGTCATTGTTTCCTGAGTTGTAAAAGTCTTGGAAGCAATGATGAATAAAGTAGTTTCAGGATTTAAATCTTTTACTACTTCTGCGATATGATTTCCGTCCACGTTGGAAACAAAGTGAGCGTTTAATCTTGTTTTAAAATGCTTTAAAGCCGAACAAACCATTACAGGACCCAAATCCGATCCTCCAATCCCGATGTTGACTACATCTGTGATCTCTTTTCCACTAAAACCTTTATGTTCTCCTGAAATAATTTTCTCAGAAAAAGATTTCATATGCTCAAGAACTCTTTTGATCTGTGGTTTGATATTTTCTCCATCCACCAGAATTTCACGGTCTGAAAAATCTCTTAATGCGGTGTGAAGAACAGCTCTTCCTTCAGTTTCATTGATTTTATCTCCGGAGAACATTCTGGAAATAGCATCTTTTAACTGGCTTTCTTCTGCCAATTGTAACAGAAGATCCTTGGTTCTGGAATCGATCAGGTTTTTAGAATAATCAAAAAGATAGTTGTCCTTTTGCAGGGAAAACTCGTTAAAACGGTTCGGGTTATATTGGAAGAGAGTTCTAAGATCAAAGTCATTTCCACCGAAGTGTTCGTCAAGTGCTTTCCAGCTGTTGGTTTGTGTTGGATTTATTTTTGATAGCATATTACAGAATTTTTATCATTCAGAAGATCATGTATCGGATGAAAATGGTTAATCATCCATAATGATTTATTTCTGATCTGCAAATTTACGGAAAAATAAAACCTCAGATAAATTTGAAGAAGATAAATAACGATTTTTTAAAAAACAAAACCTCAGAACAGGCCTGAGGTTTTGTAAAATGTGTTTTGTGATAAGAGTTTTCAATGCTATTCATCCATTTCGTTCAGAATATTTTCAAGTTCTTTGGCACTTCTTCCGTAGATATATTTTGTCCACACAACGATACTTGTTATGATGGCTAAAGTTCCGATGAGCACTGCGATAATTAATCCCTGCTGATGAGAAGTTGTAAGTTCTGCCAGAGATTTTCCTTGTTTTTCCATCGCATTGTAAATCACCAATCCTGCTGTTACCAGAAAATGAGGAAGTAATAAAAATCCGAAAGACTGATATCGTTCCATATTCAGCCGGAGTTCATGATATATTTTCCAAAGACTGTTTTTGGTGTTTCCTGTATAAAGTTCCGTCTGTTTGTAGAATTTATAAAATCCTAACAGGTAGTAGGATGATATGACAACCATCACGGTATAAGACACATAATAAATAATATACTGTGAAGAAGGAAACTGAAACTGAAGGGGAAAAAGAGCTATGAGAATGATCGCAAGAATCTGCATAGGGAACTCTCTTTTCATATTTTTCTGGATTTTTTCTATAGGGTGTTTGCTTTCCTTTAATTGCTTTATGGTATCAGGAATATGGACATCACTGTCTTCTTTATTCCACTGTTCTTTTAATTGATCAAAATTCATAACCTGACTTTTTTATGATTTGCTGTATTTTTTCTTTTGTTCTGTTGAGTTTTACACGGGCATTACCTTCACTGAGACCTAAATTGTTTCCGATTTCTTTATGTGACATCCCTTCCATAAAATAAAATATGACGGCTTTTTCCAAAGGATTCAATTCCTGAACGGCACTGTAGAAAATTTCCAGTTGCCTGTCTTTGGTGGGATTATAATCTTCCTGCTGAACTTCAAAATGATGAGGAGCATCCGTATGGTTACCGGATCTCTGTTTTTCTTTTTTTAAATAGGTAATGGCAGTATTGATAGCAACCCGGTACATCCAGGTAGAAAACTCACTGTTACCTTTGAAGTTCTGATAGGACTTCCAAAGCTGGATTAGGATTTCCTGCTGAAGGTCTTCCCGGTCCTCTACAGAATCTGCATAGATCCGTGAGGCTTTGTATAAGATACCTTTGTGCTGGTTGACAAGCTTTAAAAAAGCAGATTCAGTTGGATTGCTCAAAATCGTTTCATGGTTTGGTTATAGTTATAAGCTTGATACAGGTCTTACGGTGTAGCCTTTGGCCCGAAGAAGAGGGATAATTCCGTTTTTACCCATAAGATGAGATCCACCGACAGCAAAGAAAGAACTTTCTTTTTTCATTATGTCCGGCATTACTTTTACCCAGTTCTGATTTCTGTTGGTAAGCATGGCCTTTTCCTGTTGGGCATTCATAAATCTTTCATCCTTAAAAAGACTGTAAAGGGATTCTGCATTTTCATTTTTAAAAGCTTCAATCATCTGTCTGAATAATATTTGATATTCTTTGTCCATTTTAAGTTGAGCAATAATGCTCTTCAGGTCGTAAGCTTCATTGATGGATTTCATCTGATCTTCTACTTTTTCCAGTCCTTTGATGCTTTTTTTATCTTTCATTGCTTTCTGAAGAAGTTCCATCTCGTAAAGTTTTACTTCAGTCTGAGGACATGGAATGGCTTTAGTGGAAAGTAATGCATAAAGCGCCTGCGGGCTTGAAGAATCAATACTTTTCAGGTCTGTTCCATAGTTACCGAGAATCGTATTCAGCTCTTTAGCTTCTTCAGGTGAAAGCTGATCCGATATTTTTTTATCTGCTTTAAACATTTTCTGTAATGACATCATTTCAGCGGGATCTGTATAATTGATTTCCATAACAAGGTTTTCAGAACTCTCAAGAGCTTTCAGTACTTTAGGTTTAATCTCAAAATCTTTACTGCATAAGATATGAAAAGTCCCGGTAATATAAGAGGGCTTAGAAAGACCGTTTCCGGAAACCTCCCAAAGCAGGCTGTTTTCTTTGTTGCTGCTTTTATCTTGTGCATTGGACGTTATGAAATTCAATGACAATAATGCTGCAAATCCAAGTTTGATAAAATTTTTCATAGTATTTTTTTGATTTTCTGTTCTTTTAAATAGTAGGTAAAACAGGCATTACAATCGTTACAGTTTTTTTTCAAAAAAAATAAAAACCTCCTGAAAACAGGAGGCTGTAAAATCTAAAATTATGATGATAACCAATTGGTTAGGATAGTTTTTTTATTCCTGATTTTTTGAATAATCAGGTTTTGAAATTTTTCTTTTTTTTAAAAAATAGAGGATTGCAGCAGCAATTAATACGAGAGGCCATACATTGATAAGCCCCACAATAATTCTCTGAATCAGATAAAAACCGTATACAAAGCCATCTTTAGCATCATAGATGAAATTGTATTTATACTTATTATCAATACTTGTGGTGTTGGTGACAGCAATTTCTGCAATACGCAACTGAGGCTCTTTGATGTAAATGTCAATCGTGCTGTATTTCAGATCATCCGTCATGTTCATGCTGGAAAGCTTTTGAAGATTTCCTTCAGACATATTCTCATCATCCAGCGTTACTTTATCTTTATTTGTTTTCAGCTTGCTGATGTTCTCAGAAGTTTTTTGATTTCTCTTTCCTTCCAGTTCAGAATACTTGATGTTGGCCGTAACATCCTCAGCATTGATGGATCTTGAATTAAGAAATAATTTATTGGTATTGATCGCTGTCAATAATTCTCCCAGTTTTTCCGTAGGAATACGAACCTGCATTCTGTTCTCTGTCTGGTATTTTTTAACCAGCATCGCCTTTTCATTGGATGTGTTGTAGGTGTTTTCAGAAACAACGTTACTTTGAAGATTACTATTGGTAACAAATCCTCCAAGCTCCTGAACCGATTTTTCAATAGCAATCGTTGCATTATACACATCTTTTACTTCCATGTTCACATCAGCTGTTTTGATGAACTGTTTGTCTTTTACTTTCATTTCTGCAACGGATGAAATACTGTCGGAAACAATAGCAGAAGCAGAATCTGTTGTAGCATATGCTTCAAGGTCTGTTGAAGCTACTTCTCCTTTTTTACATGAATAAATTCCTAATAAAAGTATAGCTGACAGAGATAATTTAATGTAAGTGGTTTTCATAGCGCTGATTTTTGTTGTTTTGCTTGAGTCAAAGTTCAGCCAGGATATTTTGTAACATTTGAAAATCAAAAGTAAAAAGCTTGTAAATAAAATTTTCATTTATAATAAGTTGAAATTTAGTGTTTTGTAAAATAGGCTGGAGTCTTAATCATTGCTTTCGGAGCAGTTTTTGCTTATCTTTTACAAACCAAAACTACAATCTATCACTATGTCAAATACTTTTTCCAAAATCAGAAACGCAATAGGATTATTCACATCTATAGATTTTGATCAGCTGAGCGCCATTTCTCAAAAAGTAGACTTGCCAAAACTGATGCAAAATTTCTCAAAACTGGATGATAAACAGCTTTCCGGGCTTATGAAAATGCTTGATCCGGAAAAGAAAAAGAAAGAACTTCCGCCCATTGACGGAGATTTTTATGATATCTACCATACTCTTACTCCGGAACAGCGTGAAATTCAGCTGAAAGTAAGAGCATTCATGGAAAAAGAAGTAAAACCTCTGGTCAATCATTACTGGCTCAGAGATGAATTTCCTTTTGAGTTGATTCCAAAATTTCAAAAACTGGATATTTGTGGTGTTACTTATGAAGGCTATGGCTGTCCGGGAATGCCTTTCCTGATGGAAGGTGTTATTGCGATGGAAATGGCAAGAGTAGATGCTTCTATTGCCACTTTTTTCGGTGTACAATCCGGACTGGCGATGGGTTCTATTTATATCTGCGGATCGGAAGAACAGAAGCAAAAATGGCTTCCGCAGATGCAGAAATTTGAAAAAATTGGTGCCTTTGGACTTACGGAGCCCGAAGTTGGATCAGGAGCAGCAGGCGGACTTACAGTGACCTGTAAAAAAACACCTGAAGGCTGGATTCTTAATGGCCAGAAAAAATGGATCGGGAATGCTACTTTCGCTGACCTGATCATTATCTGGGCAAGAGATCTGGATAGCGGAGAAGTGAAAGGTTTTATTGTTGAAAAAGATAATCCGGGATATTCCGTAGAAAAGATCAAAGGAAAAATGGCGTTAAGAATTGTTCAGAACGGATTGATTACCTTAAAAGACTGTCTCGTTACCGAAGAAAACCGTCTGCAGAATGCCAATTCCTTTAAAGATACAGGTAAAGTACTGAGAATGACAAGAGCTGGAGTAGCATGGATGGCCACAGGTTGTGCACGCGGAGCTTACGAAAGTGCTTTGGATTATACCCGAAAGAGAGAACAGTTTGGAAGACCTATTGCCTCATTCCAGATGATTCAGGGACATCTGGTGGAAATGTTGTCTAATCTTACCGCCATGCAGACCATGGTTTTCAGACTGTCTGAAATGCAGGATGAAGGAATTTTGAAAGACGAACATGCTTCTTTAGCCAAAGTTTTCTGTACTCTCAGAACAAGAGACATTGTTTCCAGAGCAAGAGAAGTAATGGGAGGAAACGGAATTCTGCTTGAGTACGATGTGGCCCGGTTTGTTGCCGATGCAGAAGCCATTTATTCTTACGAAGGAACAAAAGAAATCAACTCGCTCATCGTAGGACGATCGATAACAGGTTTCAGTGCTTTCGTATAGGTGACAGGTAGCAGATGGCAGGTAATAGGTTGTAGGTGCTGCAACCTGCAACCTATCATCTGCCGCCTTATGAAACTAAATGTTTATATTTTTCCTTGTTGTCAATAATCATCCAAAGATTGATCAGAAACATTACTCCGGCAATACCCATTCCCATAGGAGATTTATCCATTGTGAAAACATGCGTGACAATTCCTACCATGACAGGTAAAATAACAATGGCACCTAATGCTCTTGTTTTTGGGAAAATAAATAATAACCCGCCAATGACTTCTACAATCCCGACTAAAGGCATCAGCCAGCTGATTTCTCCGAAAGCAGCGAAAAGTTTCATTTGCTCAGGAGTGGGTTTCTCCATGGGCATATAATTGAAAAACTTGTTTAATCCGGCATTAATAAACATAAGCCCGAAAAGCAGACATAAGATGAATTTTATTACTTTCATGATTGATGATTTTATATCAAATGTAAAATAAAAATAGGATTCTTTGATTGTATTTTTATAAAAAATGTATAATTAATGTTAATGATAGGTTAATGTTGTGTTTTGGACAATTTCATTGTTTATATTTGATATTCAAACTAAACTAATACTATTATGTTGAAAAATCTTAAAAAATTAAACCGTACGGATTTGAGAGAAATCCAAGGAGGCGGAGGTGTTGGAAAATGTGATATAGGACCTATAGGATGTCCTTGTAAAATTCCACCTGGTGATCCTTGTTTAGGTGGCCCGGGTGGAGATCCTAGTGGACCTTCTTATGGATATTGTCCTGACAGCCAATCTTATATTCTTTGTACGGAAACGTGTCCAAATGGAATGAGTCCTTTGTGTGCTCTTCCATAAATAATATAAAAAAGACTGTCTCGAAAGAGGCAGTCTTTTTATTTAAAGTTACGAGTATACCAATGAGTCCCCATTGCTTATTACTCATTACTCATATTCTAGTCCATTTCCTTCAAAGTGATATTCTTGGAAATTTTGTAGCTTTTTTTCTTCTTATGAGGTTTGGGCTCTTCTCCTAGCAATCTTCCCCAAGGTTTTAGATCGTCTACTCTTTCACAGATAATTTTTATAATCGCAATCGCTGGAATGCACAGGAACATTCCTGCAATTCCCCAAAGATGTTCTCCCAGAAGGATACCAATAAAAGAAAATAAAGCGTTGATTTTTACTTTGGAACCTACTACAAATGGAAGGACAATATTTCCGTCTACAGCGTGAATGGCAATATAGCCCAAAGCAACGTATATACATGTTGATGGAGTAGAAGTGGCGAATGCTATAAAGCAGGAAATTAACAGAGAAATAAAGATTCCCAGATAGGGAATGACGTTTAATAGCCCGGTCAAAACTCCTAAAAGAATAGCATATTTTACTCCCAGAATCGTAAGAAGGACCGAAGTAAGAACAGATACAATAATCACCTGAAGAAAAAGCCCGAAGATATACTTCTTGGTCATGATTCTAATTTCGTTTACAGCTTCCTGTACACTTGTTTTATGTCTTTCGTTGAAAACAGTAACGATAAAATTATTTAAAAGTCTTCTGTAATTTAAAATAAAGATAAAAAACAGGGTGAAAAATATAATGAAGCCGAATCCGGTTGAAAATATTCCAAAAGTAAATCCTAAAATGACTCCCGAAGAAGACAGCAGTTTAGTTAATCCCTGGTTGATATAATCCACCTGTTCATCCACTTTCACATTAAATGTTTTGGAAACCCAATGCTGGAGGCTGTTAAAAACTGTAGTAAACTGTTCCTTAAGGTGTGGTAGATCCTTACTGAAGTCAGACAGCTGATTGGTAAAGAAATAAATAATTCCGCCTAAAATCATCAGCATAATAAATACTGAAGTCATCGTAGACATAGATCTCGGAAATCTCAACTTTTTTTCCATAAAACTGGCAGCCGGTAAAAACAGCATGGCCATGAGGAATGCCAGGAAAAACGGAGCTAAAATGCTCTGTCCCAATGCCAGTAGATAACCAAGACCAATGATGGAAACCACCACGAGTGTAAGCTTGACAAGGAAAGGAAGTCTAAGAAAATTCATAATCTAAAAATCTGCAGTGTGGAATAAAAATAAGAAAACCCATCTGAATTGAAAAATTTTTTATTCAACTCTCCGGGATTTTCTTCTGTTGTTGCAAATTTTATTCCAGCCGATAAAATTGTACGCTTTTTTATAAAAAGAAAACACGCTCCGGATACCAGAGCGTGTTTCTTTATTGAGAAGTTAATATGTTGTAAGTTATTTTATTCTTCAATGGCGATGTCAATGACTTCCTCCATTCTGTTGACGTAGTGTACTCTCAGATTTTTCAGATAATCTTTTTTGATTTCCTCCACATCTTTTCTGTTGGCCTCACAAAGAATAACATCTTTGATTCCTGCTCTTGTTGCAGCAAGTAACTTTTCTTTGATTCCTCCTACAGGAAGTACTTTTCCTCTTAAAGTAATTTCACCCGTCATTGCAAGGTGAGGTTTTACTTTCTTGTTTTTAAATGAGGAAACCATTGATGTCAGCATTGCAATACCCGCAGAAGGTCCGTCTTTAGGTGTTGCTCCTTCAGGAACGTGTACGTGAATGTTTTTCTTATCCAGATCTTCCTGTGGAATCCCCAGTTCATCATGCTTCGCTTTAATATATTCCAGGGCAATAGTAGCCGATTCTTTCATTACCGTTCCCAGGTTTCCGGTCATCGTTAACGCTCCTTTGCCATTGCTTAGAATACTTTCAATATAAAGGATGTCGCCTCCTACACTTGTCCAGGCAAGACCTGTTACAACACCGGGAACTCCGGTGATCTCAGATAAACTTTTCGGTCTTGGAACACCAAGAATTTCATCTACTTTTTCTACTGAGATTTTTGGATCATACTCCTTTAACAAAGCAGTCTGTAGTGCTACCCATCTTCCAATGGCTGCAATTCTTTTTTCCAGAGTTCTCACTCCGCTTTCTGAAGTATGAGCTTCTATAATATGTTTGAGTTCTGCATTTCCAAGTTTGAATGATTTTGCATCCAGACCATTTTCCTCCTGTTGTTTCTTGATCAAATGTCTTTTGGCAATCTCAATCTTTTCCTCCAAAGTATAGCCGGCAATCTGAATAATTTCGGTTCTGTCTAAAAGAGGAGTCTGTATGGTTGAAAGTGAGTTGGCAGTAGCAATGAACATTACTTTTGAAAGGTCATAACCCATCTCCAGGAAATTATCATAGAAAGACTTATTTTGCTCTGGGTCAAGAACTTCTAGGAGTGCTGAGCTCGGGTCCCCATGAAGTCCCTGTCCGATTTTATCAATCTCATCAAGAACAATTACCGGATTTGAAGTACCGGATTTTTTGATGGACTGTAAAATTCTTCCCGCCATAGCACCGATATACGTTTTTCTATGTCCACGGATTTCACTCTCGTCATGAAGTCCTCCCAATGACAATCTTACATATTTTCTTCCTAAAGCATCTGCAATAGATTTTCCTAAAGAAGTTTTACCCACACCCGGAGGCCCTACCAATAGCAGGATAGGAGATTTCATGTTGTTTTTTAATTTTAAAACGGCCATGTGCTCCAGAATTCTTTTCTTGATATCTTCCAGACCGAAATGTGCTTTGTCAAGTACTTTTTCAGCCTTTGCAATATCAAAAATATCTTTTGTATAGGTTTCCCATGGAAGATCTGTAAAGAAATCCAGATAGTTTCTCTGTACATTATAGTCCGGGGAATTGGGATTCTGACGTTGAAGTCTGCTGATTTCCTTTTGGAAGTGGTCTTCTACTTCCTGGCTCCATTTTTTTGTTTTAGCCTTGGCAATAAGATCTTCAACATCACTTTCAGGTCCGCCGCCCAGTTCCTCCTGGATGGTTCTGATCTGTTGATTCAGAAAATATTCTCTCTGTTGCTTATCTAAATCTTTTGAAGTTTTCTGATGAATCTGGTTTCTCAGTTCCAGTTTTCTGAAATCCTCATGCATCAGCTCGTAGCACTGGTTGGCTCTTGTCATAAGACTTTTCTCTTCAAGAAGCTTTTGTTTTGCAATTGAAGAGAAATTAGCATTGGTGCAGATGAAATTCAGAAGATCATCATTATTGTTAATGTTTTTGATCGCAAAGTTGGCGGCATTAGGAATATTAGGATCCAGTTCAATGATCTTTAAGGCAAGATCCTTGATGTTTTCCAGCAATGCTTCATATTCTTCACGGTCTTTAGGCTGGGTGTCTTTTAATTTTGATATTTCAGCTTTAAAATAAGGCCGTGTATCAATGATTTTTTTAATCTTAAATCTGTGAAATCCTTTGGTAATAGCTGTAATATTGCCTTCGGGAAGCTTAATAATCTTAATAATCTTTGCCAGAGTTCCGGTAGTATATATATCTTTTTCGGATGGTTGTTCCAGATCCGAATTTTTCTGGCTTACAATTCCAATAAAATCTCCGTTTTTCTGTGCCTCCTCAAGAAGCTGTATAGAGGTCTTTCTCCCTGCTGTAATAGGAATTACCACGTTGGGGAACATTACCATATTTCTTACAGGAAGTATAGGGAATATTTTCTGTTCGGAATTTTTATCAGTCTCTGCGAAGTCGGAAAGATTGATTTCTTCAGTTACGATATCAAATCCGTCACTGATCATTTCTTCTAAACTTATATCTTCAAATTCTGTCATAGTCAATCGAATGACAAATTGTCATTTTCGTTTTTTATCGTTAAAGGAATTTTTTATAATATACTCTGAAAACGTGTGGTATATTATAATATTCTAAAAATGCACAATACTTATGCCATTTGTTTTTTACTTAAAAATACGGTCAAAATTTCCTTTTTTAGATAATCTTTGCATTAAAAATCAAAATAAAGCAGTTCTGTTTCTGTAATTTCTTAAAAATGTGTATTTTCGCAAACTGATAAAAAACTATAATTTATAAAATGGCAATTTTAGGACAGATTAGGAGTAAGCCTTGGCTTTTAATGGGAGTAATAGCCTTAGCGCTTTTGGCGTTCCTGGTGAACCCCGATAGTATCGACAAGGTTTTTGGTAAGAATCCTGATGTTTTAGGAAAAGTAAACGGTGAGAAAATCACCCGCGAAGAGTTCAATGATCAGCTTTTCGTGCTGCAGCAGCAGGCTGAACAGCAAGGTCGTCCGAAAAACGGTCTTGAAGAGCAGGCTTGGCAGTTACTTGTACAATCTAAACTTATCAAACAGCAGTTTGAGAAACTGGGCTTTGAAATGACTGATGATTATTTCTGGAATCAAATCCAGTACGATCAGATGTTTGCTCAGAATCAGCAGTTCTTTGATGAGAAAGGTAACTTTAAAACTCAAGAGCTTAAAAAAGAAATTGAAACATTACAAAACACTAATCCTCAGGGATATACTCAATGGTTGAAAACAAGAAAGACAATCGAGTACAGACTAATGGCGAGACAGGTGTTTACCAATATTTCAGCAGGGATTACTACAGGTAAGAAAGAAGCTGAAGAATTGATGAAGCAGAGAGATCAGCTTGCAGATATCGACTTTGTAAAGGTAGATTACGCAGCTTATCTTCAAAAAACAAAGATCAATGTAACCACACAGGATCTTGCTGATTACATCAAGAAGCACCCTGTAATGTTCAAAGCTGAGCCAAGCAGAAATATCGGTATTGTATTTTTCCCATCTAAACCTAGTGCGGCAGATGATGCAGCAGCTCTGAAAGAAATTACAAAATTATATTCAGGAGGTACGGATGCTAGTGGAGGAACTGAAAACTTCCAGAATACTAAAAACGATTCTATGTTTGTAGCAGCAAATTCTGATGCACCATTCAATCCTCAGTATCTGAATCCTGCACAATTGCCTCCAACAATCAAAGATCAGATCACAACAGCAGCTGTAGGTCAGACTTTTGGTCCTTATAAAGAACAAGATGTATATGTAGTCTCTAAATTGGTAGGTAAAAGACCTTCAGATTCTACTTTATCAAGACATATCCTTATTGCATTCAAAGGAAGCCCTGCAGGTGAAGGGGTAACAAGAACCAAAGAGCAGGCTAAGAAATTGGCAGACTCTATTGGAGCTATTGTAAAAGCTACTCCAGCTAAATTTACAGAATTCCTTAAACTTTCAAGTGATCCGAATTCTGCAGCTCAGGGAGGTAGCCTTGGATGGACAACGCCAGAGACGCCTTTCGTTCCTGAATTCCTTGCTTATCTTGCAAACAATCCTAAAGGAGCTACAGGGGTAGTAGAAACACAATTCGGTTACCATATCATCAATATTGAAGATAAGAAATCAGGATCAATGGGGTATAAAGTTGCTAACCTTGTGAAAGCAATCAAACCTTCAGATGCTACTGAAGCTGAAACAGATAAAAACTCAAGAAAATTCATTCAGCAGGTTCAAGGAAAATCTTTCAACGATTTTGTGAACATTGCTAAAAAAGGAAACTACCAATTCTCCAATCCAAAAGCAGCAAAAAGATTTGAAGGTCAGCTTCAGGGCTTAGGTACTGAAAAAGATGCTGATATCCTTACCTGGGCTTTTGATAAGAAAAGAGAAAAAGGAGATACTGAATTATTTACAGTAGACGGAACAGGTGATAAAATTGTAGTATATCTGAACGGAAAACAGGAAGCAGGTCTTGCAGATCCTGAATCTGTAAGAGATCAGATTGAAGTTATCGTTAAAAATAAACTGGCAGCAAAACAAATCTCTGATAAAATTGCAGCAGCAAAAGCTTCAAGCTTAGATCAGATTGCCAAATTATTTGCAGCTCCAAAACAATCAGCTCAGGTGAATCTGTTGAATCCTTCTGTAGCAGGGGCTATGGAGCCTAAAGTTGCCGGTGCAGCGTTCGGTGTTGCAAAAGGTAAACTTTCTAACCCGGTTGAAGGGGGAACAGGAGTTTATGTTCTGATCAAAAAATCAGAAACTGTAAACAAGCAGCCTGGAGATCTTAAGCAGTTTACAGAATCTCTTACTCAGAGAAGTGCTGGAATGTTCGGACAGGCTTGGATGAAGAGTCTTCAGGATAATGCAGATATCGAAGATTACAGAATCGAGATCTGGAACAAGCTGGGGAATCAGCAACAATAAGAAATTCATTTCAATGATATAAAAAGCGGCAAAATTTTTTGTCGCTTTTTTTGTATTTATGGCAGAATAATAAAGGAAAAGATTTATTTAAAATGTATTATATTTGCTTATTAGAAAAAAATTAGCAAGTGAAGTTCAGTAAAGAATTAAAAGCTGGTGTGATTGCACTTCTAGCTATCGTAGGCTTTGTGGTGTTGTTTCAGTTTATGAAAGGGAAAAGCCTTTTTACTACCGACAATATATTTTACGCAAAATATGACAATGTAGAAGGTCTGGCGCAGTCTGCGGCAGTTTCTATTAATGGTCTGAAAGTAGGGCAGGTAGATAAAATTATTCCTATCACCTCAAAAGATGGAAAAATTAATTTTGTCGTAAAAGTTACCGTCGACAATAAATTCGAATTTTCAAAAAACTCATCATTGGAGATCTTTGAGCCGGGATTAATGTCTGGTAAAGAAATGAGAGTAAACCTTATGTATGGTGGGCCGACTGCAAAAGACGGTGACACTTTAAAAGGTGCTTTCAAGCTGGGAACGCTGGGAAGTCTTTCTTCGCAGGTAGGTCCGGTAAAAGATCAGCTACAGGTGGTTTTACATAGAGTAGACTCTTTAATGGCGAATGCCAATCAGGTTTTTGATGCTCAGAACAGAGCCGAAATAAAAGCTTTACTAGCCAACCTTAATAAAACAGTAGGAGCATTACAATCCACAGCAGGAAGTGTAAATACGCTTGTAGGACACAATGATCCAAAACTGCAAAAAGTGTTGGATGATGCAAGTCTTACTATGCAAAGCGGAAAAGTAACACTAGATAAATACGGACATCTTGCAGAAAGTATCGACACTAAACAGTTGAATGCTACCATTGCAAGTTTAGATGCTACAGTAGGAAAATTGAATCAGGTGATTGGAGGTATTGATAAAGGAGAAGGAAGTTTAGGTAAACTGATGAAGGACGATCAACTGTACAACAACCTGAATTCAGCTTCTTCCAATCTGAATACATTAATCGAAGATATGAAAGCGAATCCGAAGAGATATATCAACTTCTCGGTTTTCGGTAAAAATAACAAAGACTAATACGCCTTATGCAGTACATCGATAACATTATTTTCCTGATTTTATTAGTAGCCGGGTTCGGGCTGTTTGCCAAAAGCCTGCAGAAGATCTACAGAAATATCAGGCTAGGTCGTGAAATCAATAGAAGTGACAGAAAATCTGAACGCTGGAGTATCATGGCTAATGTGGCCATGGGACAGAGTAAGATGGTAAAACGTCCTATCGCAGGAATTTTACACATTTTTGTCTATGTTGGTTTTATCATCATTAATATTGAACTCATTGAAATAATTGTTGATGGACTGTTTGGTACCCACCGTTTTCTGGCCTCGGTTTTGGGACACGGATTCTACAGCTTCTTTACAGCTACATTAGAAGTGCTTGCACTTCTGGTTGTAATAGGTGTAGTTATATTTTTCATCAGAAGAAACTTTTACGGGGTTAAAAGATTAACAATGAAGGAGCTTTTCGGATGGCCGAAAGAAGATGCCAACTGGATTCTTATCATCGAATTTGCCCTGATGATGGCTTTCTTTAAAATGAATGCCTCAGATTTTATTTTGCAGTCAAGAGGAGTTTTACCAGTACATGGAAGTTTCCCGATCAGTGAAATGACATTGGTTCCGTTTTTGGAAGTCTTCAATTTTGATAACGGATTTTTGATGTTCACAGAGAAAGCTGCCTGGTGGTTCCACTTTGTAGGGATTCTTTTCTTCATGAATTATCTTTATTATTCAAAGCATTTACATATTATTCTTGCATTTCCAAGTACATGGTATGCAAATCTTGAGAAAAAAGGAAAATTCAACAATCTTGAATCTGTAACAAAGGAGATCAAATTAATGATGGACCCTAATGCAGATCCTTACGCTACACCAGCTGAAGGAGCTGAAGCCGACGTTCCTTCCAAATTTGGGGCAGAAGATATTTTTGATCTGAACCAGGTACAATTGCTGAATGCTTATTCCTGTACAGAATGCGGACGTTGTACTTCTGTTTGTCCGGCTAATATTACCGGTAAAAAACTTTCTCCGAGATTGATCCTGATGAAGACCAGAGACCGATTGGAAGAAGTAGGAAGAAACATCGATAAAAACGGAAAATTCGTAGATGACGGTAAAAAACTGTTGAACGATTATATCACAAAAGAAGAACTTTGGGCCTGTACCACTTGTAATGCATGTACAGAAGCCTGTCCGGTATTGCTTGACCCGCTTTCCATTATTTTTGAAATGAGAAGATTCCTGGTGATGGAACAGTCTGCTGCTCCACAGGAACTGAACCTGATGATGACGAACGTGGAAAACAACGCTGCTCCATGGCAGTACAATCAGGCAGACCGTCTGAACTGGGCAAACGAAAATTAATGTAACAATGTAAATAATGTAACGATGTAACAATCATTGGTAAACTGTTACATTGGTATATTGATAAATTTGATTTAGAATGGATTTCAATATAAAAACAATGGCAGAATATGCTGCCGAAGGAAAAGCCCCTGAAGTTTTATTTTGGGTTGGATGTGCGGGAAGTTTTGATGACCGTGCCAAAAAAATTACAAAAGCATTCTGTAAGATATTAAACAAAATAGGCGTTGAATTTGCCGTTCTGGGACAGGAAGAAAGCTGTACCGGAGATCCTGCAAAAAGAGCCGGAAACGAATTCGTTTTCCAGATGATGGCGCTTACCAATATCGAAGTGTTGAATGCTTACGAAGTAAAGAAAATTGTAACGGCCTGCCCACACTGTTTCAATACCCTGAAGAATGAATATCCCAGCCTGGGAGGACACTTTGAAGTAGTTCACCATACTCAGTTCCTTAAAACTTTAATGGAGGAAGGAAGACTGAAAATTGAAGGAGGTGCATTCAGAGGGAAAAAAATTACCTTCCATGATCCATGTTATCTGGGACGTGCCAACGACGAATATGAAGCGCCAAGAATGCTTCTTGAAAAGCTGGATGCTGAACTTGTAGAAATGAAGCGTTGCAAAACCAATGGTCTTTGTTGTGGAGCAGGAGGCGCACAGATGTTTAAAGAACCTGAAAAAGGAAATAAAGACATCAATATTGAAAGAACAGAAGAAGCATTATCTTTTGAGCCTAAGGTAATTGCTACAGGATGCCCTTTCTGTAACACCATGATGACGGATGGAGTAAAACATTTTAATAAAAATACTGAGGTAGCCGTAAAAGATATCGTAGAACTTCTTGCTGAAGCAGAAGACTTATAATTGTAATCTTATACAGGCGTATGAAGCGGGAATGGAAACTCTCCTTTTTGTTTATCATTTCGGTACTTGCTCTTCTTACATTCTGGAATTATCAGAACAGAGTATATGACTGGGATATGCCGGGCTATATGGGATGTATGTATACTTCCGAGTTTCCGAATTCTCCTGATAAAGTCCGAATCCTGACCTATGAGGAAATCAAGAAAGAGGCTCCAGCAGAACATTATACAGACATTATCGGAATAAATCAATGGGACATTCCCAGGCAGTATTTCGTAAAAAATACCCAATCTTTTACAGAACAATTACCCTATTTTCAGATCAAAGTAGGGTATATTCTTGTGATCACCCTTTTTTATAAGCTTGGATTATCATCGCCAATGGCCGTATTATTTACCAGTCTTATTTCTTATTTTTTTTCAGGAATATTATTATTTTATATTCTGAAACTCCTGTTTCCAAAGAAATACTGGCTTGCGGTACTATTAACGATTGCCGCCATGCTTTTGCCACCAATGACTTACATGTCGAGGGTTTCTACACCGGATATGTTTATTTTCCAGTTTATGCTGATCTTTATGATTGGGTTACTCAAAAAATGGAACCAATGGGCAATGTTCGTACTTCTATTCGCTATTACCTTTATACGGCCGGACTATATTACATTTACCCTGACTTATATTATCACTGTTTTCTTTTTCCATTATTTCCGGGAAAAGAAAATTGATATTTCTTTTATTGCACAGGGAATCGTACTTCTTGCCATGTATCTCGCCATCATTAAGTTTTATCATTATCCCGGATGGAAAGATCTTTTTTATGATACCTTTATCGATAGAAGGCCTATTATTTCTACACACCCGATAGACGTGAGCTTAATGGACTATCTGAGTATTATTTACATCAAAATCATTTATTTTAAAAAAGTCACTTTATCACTGGCTATTATGATCGGAGTGATCTTCTGGTGCTCTAAAGATGCATGGGTGAGAATAATTTCGGTTCTTTTCCTGGTGAATGTTTATATAAAATTCTTTTTCTTTCCGCAGTCGGCAGCTTTAAGATTCTTCTTTCCTTTTATCTTTCCGGTTTTCATTATGATGCTCTATGTACTGAGTAAAAAATACAATGATCTTAAACTCGGGAAAATTGCGTAATTTTGTCTTTACAATGATAGGAGCATTCAATGGAAAGTAAAATAAAGATTGATTGTTTAATATCTTGAAAAATAAATATTTACATTATGAAAATCGAAGAATCTAATATTGTAGAAACCAACGACTACAGAGTCATTATATATCCGGCTTCAAGACCTTTCGAAACAAAAGAAGCAAAAGCCATTACCGAGAAACTATTTGATTTCCTTGCAACATGGGCCGCTCATGGAAAACCTCTTTCTTCTTCTTTTAAAATTGAAAAGAACCAGTTTATCATCGTATGTGTGGACGAAGAAAAGGAAATGGCTTCAGGATGCAGCATTGATGCATTAGGGAAGGTAATGAGAGAAATTGACGAAGAATATCAGCTAGGCCTTTTCGACAGGATGAAAGCAAGTTTTGTAGAGAATGGTGAAGTGAAAACTTTAAAATTAATGGATTTCAAAACAAAGCTTAGAAACGGAGAGCTTTCAGGTGATATCCAGGTTTTTGATTTCTCTAAAAATACGTATCTGGACTTTTTGAGCCATTTCCTTCTTCCTTTGGAGAAGAGCTGGGCGGCTTCTATAAAATAGTCCCTGTTAAGCTGATACAAAAGAATAATCATAAAGTGGAAAATATATTTCCACTTTTTTGTTTTAATGTATATTTGTATAGATTCGAGCAGTGACTAATGCCTAAAGTACTTTTTTTAACGACTTCCCACAGCTATAATGATGACCGCATTTTTTATCATCAGGCAAAAGCTCTTAGAGATAATGGGTATGAAATAAAAATATGCAGCTTATATGCAGAGTATAAAGGTTTTATCGATGGGATACAAATAGAATCTTTTGCTGTTCTTGAAGAAAGTATAAAAACGAAAATGGAAACTTTCAGTAAAGTTTGTGATACTTTTCATCCGGATAGTATCATTTGCTCTGAACCATTGGCTGTTGTGGCAGTAAAGAAGTTTGTAAAAGAACACAGGATAAGCTGTATCTATGATGTTACAGAATGGTATCCTTCCATGTCAATGCTTCAAAATTATCGCTTTCCTGCTAAAATTTTTCAGGCGGTGAAATTTACTCTTATTCAGCTGTATGCAGGGTTTTTAAGTACGCATTTTATTTTTGGTGAAACCACCAAGAAATTCCCTTTGGCCTATTTTTTTGGATTTAAAAAACAAATGATTCTGCCTTATTATCCGGCTTCTGTTTATATTAATGAAAGTATAAAAAAACTCACTCCGGGAAGCATCACATTATGTTACACGGGTCAGATCTCCAAAGATAAAGGAATTGAAAATTTCTTTAAAGCCGTAGACCTTCTCCGTCAAAAAGTTCCTGATCTTCATATTAAAATCCTGATCATAGGAGCAGCAATACACGAAAGTGATGATGTGTATTTTAGAACATTAGTAAAGAACTATTCTTTTGAAAATATAGATATTATAAAACCGACTGGTTTTGAACAGTTTACAGAAGCGTTTGCAGAAGCTGACCTTTGTTTTGATCTTCGGGAAATTAATTTTGAAAACAATCATTCGCTGCCGATAAAACTGTTTTATTTTATGGGAGCAGGAAAGCCTGTGATTTATTCAGATTTGAAAGGGATCAGGGAGCATATGGGAGAGCTTTCGTTTGGAAGTCTTGTTGATCCTCATGATGCAGAAGCAATCTCGGATATTATCATCAATTATATCAGGAATCCGGAGCTGTATCGATCCCATACTCTCAATGCACGAAAAGAATTTAAAGAAAAATATAACTGGGAACTTATAAAAGATAACTTCGTTGATTTTGTAAAAAAATCTATTGATCCATAATCATCATGCAGCTTACTATCATTAAAACCTTTGTCTCACGTTTTTTTATTCTGATCCTGAGTTTCGGACTGGTGATCTATTCTACGAATATGTGGGGAAGTGAGGGGAAAGGAACCATTTCTATTGTGGTGGCCAATGCAGCAGCAGTAAGTTTTTTCAGCAATATCTTTTCCGGAAGCAGTGCTTCTTATTTCGCATCAAGGTTTAAAATAGAAAAGGTTTTATTGTATGCCTATCTGTGGTCTCTCCTGACGGGTCTTTTAATCCCATTTTTATTCAGTATTGCTTCTATTCAGGGTGAATATCTCCTGTACCTTATCGGAATTTCCGTTTTTTCTTCACTTTTGTCTACTAATATCAGCTTGTTTATTGGAACACAGGATATTAAAAGGTTCAATATGTATACTGTTTTGCAGCAGCTTGTACATATTGTATTTATTGGAATATTGGTTTATCTGTTCGGAAAGAAAGATGTTTCCGTATACTTTCTCGCCCAGATTATATGTCTTGCACTTCTTTTTCTTACCAGTTTTTTCGAGATCATTAAAAAATGCAATATATCTCAGATATCATTCTGTAAAGATGTAGGCAGGAATATGTTTGAATATGGGTGGAAGACCCAGCTGAGTGCTTTTGTTCAGTTCTTGAATTACAGGCTTTCATTTTATTTTTTAGAACATTTTGAAGGTTTAGCGAGTGTAGGGATATTTTCCATCGGGGTTACTTTCTCAGAAGCGATATGGACCATTACCCGCAGTATTGCTGTGATTTTATACTCAGATGTAGTCAATAGTAAAAGCAGTGAAGAATCTATAGGGAAAACCAAAGAATCCTTAAAACTGACCTTTTTTCTGATGATAGGTTTTGTGCTGGGAATCATAATCATACCCTCTCAGGTTTACGAGTTGATTTTCGGGAAAGAATTTAAAGATACCAAGGAAATAATGCTTCTTTTATCACCGGGAATTTTTGCTATTGCTGTAAGTGATATGGTTGGGCATTACTTTTCGGGAATAAGAGAACTGAAAATTCTTAATGTCAAATCAATTGTAGGCCTTGTGGTTACCGTTGTATTTTCTTTCATTGCGATACCAAAATGGGGAATTATAGGCGCTTGTGTTGCCACTACGTCGTCCTATTTTGTTTCTGCTTTTCTGTTGTTCAGAAAGTTTTATAATTCTACTCCGTTTACTTTGAAAGATTATATGATTACAAAAGAAGAAATACAGCTTTTAAAGCAAAAATTTGTAAAGAAATAATTACTTGATAGCTCCCCTTAAAATAATGTCATTTTTCCTATTTTTACATATCTATTAATCTTTTACTATGTGCGGAATCACCGGTTATTATTCATTTCATAAAAGTATTTCCTCTACAAATATTCTGGAAATGAATCAGGCCATCAGACACCGCGGACCGGATGATGAAGGGTTCTGGATGTATAGTATCGGAGAGGGAGCTTCTTTTTCGGGGAACGATTCCACACAAAAAATTAAAGAACAGTTTCCGGTTCTAAAAGAGAAAAATTCTGATATTGCGTTAGGTTTCCGTAGATTATCCATTATTGATCTGTCCGAAAAAGGCCATCAGCCTATGCTTTCACAGAATGAGCAGATTATTATTACATTTAACGGAGAGATTTATAATTTTAAAAAATTAAGAAAAGAACTTGAGTCTTTGGGATATTCTTTCCATAGCAGTTCTGATACTGAAGTTATTCTCAAAGCCTATCAGGAGTGGGGAAATTCTACGTTTGCAAAATTAGATGGAATGTTTGCCATCTGTATTGTTGATCTTTCCGGTCGGAAACTTATATTAGCAAGAGATAGAGTTGGGATGAAGCCTCTTTTTTACCATCAAAGCGAACAGGGATTGGTTTGGGCATCAGAAATAAAATCATTGCTGAAGAATGAGCTGGTAAAGCCTGAAATCAACTGGGACGGAGTCTATACGAATTTTCTTTTTCAGACAACATTGGCTCCACAAACCTGTTTTCAGCATATTTTATCCCTTGAACCAGCTTCCATCATGACTGTTGATTTAAACAATCAGAACATCACCAAAGATAAATTCTGGAAGCTGCCTTCGCCGTCTCAAAAAAATATTTCTGAGGAAGAAGCTGTAAGAACAATAGATGAACTGCTTTCTGAAAGTATTTCAGAACAGTTATATGCAGATGTTCCTGTAGCAGTAATGATGAGCGGAGGAATTGATTCTACTTTAATTGCATCAAAATCAAAATCTTTTAATACCAATATTAATACATACACCATATCTTATCCTTTTTCTGAAGACGAGGTGAAAAATGCATCTATAGCATCTAAACATTTTGGTGTTTCGCATGCGGTGAAAGAAGTGAGTGACGAAGAAGCGCTGGAAGATCTTAAAGAAAATATCCAGCACTTTGAAGAACCTTACAGCAGTTTTGAAGTCTTAATCAATGCCGCAAAATATGCACATGATCAGAATTTTAAAGTCGTATTAAGCGGAAATGGCGCTGATGAACTTTTTGCCGGTTATTCTCATACACTGAAGCTGAACAGATGGCTTTTCATGAGGAATTTTAATTGTATAAGTCCTTTCATCTTTACGAAAGACAAGTTTTCACAGCGCGTAAAAAATTATTTTTCCCAGGATCATATGTTTGATTTTTTCAGACAGAGCCAGATCAGTATGAGACCGCTGGAAATTAAAAGCCTTATAAACCCGGATATTTATAGTAAAATAGATTTACATCTTTCAAAATACCACCTTTCAGAAGCAAAAAACTATGTGGGATATTTTGAATATGACATGAAATACTCACTATCCTCCCACCATGTTTTCCGGGATGATCTGAGTGCGATGAAATACAGCGTAGAATTTCGTTATCCCTATTTAAGCAACAGTTTAATAGACTATGTAGCATCACTTCCTGGAAACATCAGATTTAATGGAATTCAGAATAAACCTCTATTGCGTAAAACAGCAGAGAATTATCTTCCTCAGGGAGTTTTGAATATGCCCAAAAAAGGATTTTCATTTCCTGTCAGTCATTTCATTAAAAACGAAAAAAGAGTAAGAGAATTTATTACTGAAAATCTTGAAAGTTTAAAAAAGAGAAACTTCTTTAATGCAGCGGTGATTGATGAGTGGTGGAATCACCAGGAACATGAGTATGACTGGGTAAAAATCTGGCAGCTGGTTACTTTTGAGTTGTGGTATCAGAAATATTTTGAAAAATAAAGAATGAGCCTAAAGATTAATATTTTACCTTTGTATTTATGATGAAATATTTTTGGTGTATACTTGTAGCGGTTTTTGCACTGATCAGTTGTAAAAGTGATGATGATTCTTTGCAGAGAATAGATCAGTTAATGAATATCTATGTCAGGAACAGTGCTGGTCAGGATTTGCTGAACAGTAAGAAAACAGGATCTTTTACAGGGTATTCTGTGAATGATATTTTTGGGACTAAAGATATTGCTCCGATCAACATTTCATTGAAAATGACTACAGATTCATTATTTTATATGGAATATCTGGCTGGAGCCAAAAGAAGAAGACTGGATTCCATCAGCCCGGATCAACCAGGTACGGGAAATTCCTATTATTCCAGAATGAAGATTACGTATACAAAAAGCACAAATGCAAGCGATAATGTGATTGATACTTTGGAAATTCAGTATCGCAATACCCCAACGGTATTTCAGGTTTCAAAAGTTTTGTATAACAGAGTTCCGGTATTTTCAAAAGAGGCCAATGCACCAACTTCGATAAATACTGTCACGGTCACAAAATAATTTTTAAATTTGTACAACAGTTAGCTGATTATAAGCTAATATCTAATATTTAACATCTAAATAAAATGTTACAAGTCAATTTTTTGCGCGACAACAAAGAACGCGTTTTAGAAGGTCTTAAGAAAAGACAATTCAAAAATCTTGAGTTGGTAGACGAGGCTATCGCTGCCGATGACGAAAGAAAAAGAATCCAGTTTGAACTAGATTCCCAGCTTTCCGAAATCAACAAAATTTCGAAAGAAATCGGTCTTTTGATGAAAGAAGGAAAAAAAGAAGAAGCGGAATCTGCAAAGTCTAAAACAGCACAATACAAAGAGTCGAGCTCAGAATTGAAATCCCAGTTAGAAGGTAAAGAAAACGACTTACTGAATATTCTGTATCAGCTTCCCAACATTCCAAATGAATTGGTAAAGAGTGGTGCTTCTGCGGATGATAACGAAATCATTTTCCAGTCTCATCCGGTAGAAGGTCTTGGTGAAGGAGCAATCCCTCACTGGGAACTGGCAAAAAAATACAACCTTATCGACTTTGAATTAGGAGTAAAAATTGCCGGAGCCGGTTTTCCTGTTTATTTAGGTAAAGGAGCAAGATTACAGAGAGCTTTGGTTCAGTATTTCTTAGATAAAAATGTGGAAAAAGGATACACAGAAGTGAATCCTCCTCACGTTGTGAATGAGGCTTCAGGTTTTGGAACCGGACAGCTGCCGGATAAAGAAGGACAGATGTACTATATTAATGAAGATAAATTATATTTGATCCCTACAGCAGAAGTTCCTGTAACAAACCTTTACCGCGATGTATTACTTGATGAGAAAGATCTTCCGATTAAGAATACAGCATTCTCTCAGTGCTACAGAAGAGAAGCGGGAAGCTACGGAGCTCATGTAAGAGGTCTGAACCGTCTTCACCAGTTTGAAAAAGTAGAGATCGTAAGAATTGAGAAACCAGAAAATTCTTATGCTGTGCTGGAAGAAATGGTAGAACACATCAAAGAAATTCTTACAGATCTTGAACTTCCGTTCAGAGTATTAAGACTTTGTGGAGGTGATACAGGTTTTGCATCTGCCATGACTTATGACTTTGAAGTTTGGAGTGCCGCTCAGGAAATGTGGCTGGAAGTAAGTTCAGTGTCTAACTTTGAAACATTCCAGGCCAACAGATTGAAATGCCGTTACAAAGGAGATGGTAAATCTCAGCTGGTTCATACTCTGAACGGATCTGCAATGGCATTACCAAGAATTATGGCTGCATTGCTGGAGAATAACCAGACACCGGAAGGAATCAAGCTTCCTAAGAAGGTTGCGGAATATGCAAGATTTGATTTGATCAACTAAATTAATCTATTTTTAGTAACAATAAAAAGACCACCATAATCCGGTGGTCTTTGTTTTATTCAGTAACGATGATAATCTTTTTATCAGCGTTTTTGAGTTTTGTATCATTATCGTAAATAGCTTTCAGATCATATTCTATTCTTATGGAATGATCATCAATCTGTGTTACCCAGTCATGCTTTCCTGAAATTGACTTTATTTTATTTTCAAACTTTAATGTAGTTCCTATATTTTTGAAAAACATCATCATCATTCCAGCTACTTTCTCAGCTTCTTCTTTTGAGCTTTTGGTTTTGATAGCCTCTTCAATACTTTTAAGATTAAAATTATCTGTATTAATCGTTAAAGTCTTTCCGTCCCAATTATTGTAAATATTCTGATCCAGAGGCATTTTTTCAGTTTTCGTGAAGTTTTTCAGAGCCTGATAATCTTCCGCAGTAAAATGCTCCATTTTGAAAGAAAATCCAGCCAGCTTCTGATCTTCCTTTGTTGATTTCATGAAGACCTTTTTCATAATCCGAATCGAATCCGGATTTTCAGTTTTCAATTTTCCTTCCTGTTTGGCAAGATCATACATACTTGTCCAGGTAGTCGGAAGCTTATCCATTTCCCCGAATTCTTTCTGCTTTAAGGAATCCGGTGTCATTGCCATCATTTCCGACATAAATTCTTTTGTATCGATATCGGTGACAGAAGTGGAAGCGGCATCTTTGTGATAAACAATTTCAGAATTCACACTGCAGGACTGCAATGTGAAAAGGCCTATCAGAAATAAGACAATAATTTTCTTCATGGTTTATTTAAAATACGGATTAATGACAGTTAACAGCTCCATTTGGATCTTTCATAATCGTCATAGCTTCTGCTTTCGGAGAAACATACGGTATTCCCAGCTCAAGACCTCTTAGAATGAATAATCCTCCCAAAATAATCATAATCACAGGAACTGCTTTTAAAACTTTTACTCTGAAGGCCTGATTCATGAGATTTCCGGCCAGAACTATAGCGAACATGAACGGAAGGGTTCCCAATCCAAATAAAGCCATATATAAAGCTCCCTGCCATATTCCTCCGCCTGCAAGGCTGGCGGTAAGTGCCATATAAACCATTCCACATGGTAAAAAACCATTAAGAAGCCCTGTAGAGAATCTTGAACGGTAATCTGCTTTCTGAAGTAATTTTCCTAAATTCATTTTTACACTGTACAGAAACTTGGATAGGAAAGGAATTTTTGAAGCAAAATCTTTTCCACCAAATGAAAATACAGCCATAATGATCAGAAGAACCCCGGCAGTAATGGTAAGATATTTCTGAAATCCTGCCATTTCAAATCCCTGCCCGATAATCCCCAGAAGAGCACCTAATAATGAGTAGGTGAAAATTCTTCCGAATTGGTAGGTAAGGTTCTGAAGATAGAAATTGGCAGCTTGTTTTTTGGTTAATCCCATCGATAAAGCAATAGGGCCACACATTCCGATACAGTGAAAACCGGAAGCAAAGCCTAAAGCAATAGCCGATACAATAAGTCCTATTTCCATATCACATCATAATCCATTCGGTAATCTGTTTTATCTTTTGTCCAGCTTAATCTTAACGTATAGTTTCCTACTTTCAATACCTGTGCAGGAATGGTGAAAGACTGGCTGGCATCAAGCTGTACAGATTTTTTAATATCTAAATTCTGGTCGTCGGTTCTGTTTAAAACAAATTTTACCGTAGTATTAGAATTATTATATTCTTTTGGAAAAGTGATGGTAATGCCTTTGGTATCCTGGCTGTATACAGGTTTTTCCTGCAGGTCATCTGCTTTTTTCTTAGCGTCAATCACATCCTGATACTTCAATTCTTCTTCGTAATAATTATCGGTTACCATTTCAGAATTCTTCTGTCCGTTCGGGAAAAGAAACATCATGGATAATATAAAAACTATAAATGCTAATAGTGCAATTACAACACCATGTCCCCAACTAAAGTTCTTCATCTTTTTCTAATTAAAATTGCAGTTTAAAAGGTCCTTCAAAATAAGTCTGGTATGAATCAATCAGCTTACCTTTCATATCGTAAACACCGATAGTAATATTTTGTTTAGAGAGTTTCATATCATTTTCCGGGAAGCTGATATTGATGGTTCCCTTGGAAATTTTATCTCTGTCTACCTGAATCTTGCTTGATGCACTGTAAGTAATTTCACCATGTGCCGGATCAATCACTTTAATGGTAACAATCTTTTTATCGTTCGTTTTATTAAGGAAGGTATAATTATAAGTATTGGTAATTTTACCGTCTCTTACGAAGAATGTACTACCTGCCGGTTTTATGAATTTAGCTTCCATTTCACCACGGCTGTACAGGAGATAGCCTAAGAACCCTACAAGAAGTAACAGGAATATGGAGAACCCTTTCATTCTTCCTGTAAACTTAAACTGAGTTTCTTTTTCAATTTCATTTTCAGAAGCATACCGGATCAATCCTTTCGGAAGGCCTACTTTTTCCATTACTTCATCGCAGGCATCAATACATGCTGTACAGTTGATACATTCCAGCTGTTGTCCGTCTCTGATGTCAATTCCGGTAGGACATACCACAACACACTGGTGGCAGTCGATACAATCTCCTTTTCCTGCAGCTTTACGATCTTCACCCTTTCTCCATTTTGCTCTGTTTTCTCCTCTTTTGAAGTCATAGAAAACATTGATGGTATCTTTATCGATCAATACACCCTGAAGTCTTCCGTAAGGACAAACCAATGTACAAACCTGCTCTCTGAACCACGCAAATACAAAGTAAAATGCTGCGGTAAGAAGAATCATTACAATAAAATTGGTAGGATGTGCAAATGGCCCTTCCCCAACAATTTTAAATACTTCTTCATATCCTACGATATACATAAACATAAAGTGGGTAATAATGAGTGAAATGATGACATAAATAGTCCATTTCAAACTTCTTTTCCAGATCTTCTCACTGTTCCACTCCTGCCTGTCCAGCTTCATCTGCTTATTTCTGTCACCTTCAATCATGTATTCGATTTTACGGAATATCGATTCCATAAAAATTGTCTGAGGGCAGATCCACCCGCAGAAAATTCTTCCGAACGCAATCGTAAAAACAATAATAAAGATCAAAGAGGCAATAGCACCTAAAGTAAGGATAAAAAAGTCCTGTGGATAGAAAGGCTGTCCAAAAATGAAAAACTCCCTGTCGATTACATTAAACATCAGCAATGGATTACCATTGATTTTGATGAACGGTAATGTAAAATAAATAATTAATAGTAAATAACTTACAATATTTCTATAGTTGGTGTACTTTCCTTTAGGTTTTCTTGGAAAGACCCATTTTCTTTTTCCGGATTGCTCCATTGTCCCTATAGAATCTCTGTAAGTCTCAGGGTCCAGAACCTGTCCCTGTCCGCCGCGTACTTCTATATCTTCTATGTCTGACATATATAATAGGTTTTAAAAAAGAAAAAACATAATTCGTTACTATTTTAATCTAATAACAAATTATGTTTTTTTCATATGTTTTCTAATTTTTTAAATTATTCTTTTTCCCAATGTGCTTCAGTTCCCTGAGGAGCTGCTCCTCCCTGAGCCGGAGTCACTGGTGGTTGTTCCTGGTTGATGTGATATACATACGCTGCAATCTTCTCAATCTCTGCACCTGAAACTTCTCCGTTTTTACCGAATGCTCTCATGGCAGGGTTAGTAGGAGAACCATTCCAGTCCATATGGAATACGTTTTTGAATAACGTTTTCTCAGGCTGGTTGATCCAGTAGTTATCAGTAAGGTTTGGCCCGATACCTCCACTACCGTCTTCTTTGTGACAAGATGCACAGTTTGTTTTGAATAATTCTTTACCTTCTGCAATGTTATCAGCTGAATACTTAGCTGTTTCAATCGTTACAGGAGGCTGAGATTTCTGATATTCTTCAATACTTGCCAACTGCTCTTTATATTCTTTTTCATATTCGCTTAACGGGTGAGCGAAGTCTGTGAAAGAGTAAGCTGCAATATATACAATACAAAAAGCGGTCCCAAAATAGAATAAACCTACCCACCATTTTGGTAATTGGTTATCCAGCTCCATGATTCCGTCGAAACCGTGGTCGATAAGGATATCCTTTTCTTCAGAAGCAGATTGCTTTTTGAATGCACTTTGGTACAATCTTTTGAAATAAGGAACTTTCTTTTCAGCTAAATAAGCTGCCTTTTCCTCAGGAGATAATTTCTTGAATTTGTTGTTCTCAATAAGGTCTCCGATAGCTCCATGAATGTAAGCCAGGATACCAGCGATCACAACAGTTCCCCAGAAGTAAGGTGAAGAAAGGAACGCGTAGCTCTGTACAAATAAATAATAAAAAACTATTAAAAGTCCGATTATTATTAAGATGTTTATAACAACAGGTGTTCTTTGTTTCATAAAAAATAGTTTAATTTTTTAAATTAAAATCGTCATCTTCATCATCCCCAAGAGGTGCCTCTTCTTCTTCTTTGTAATATTTTTTAGGTCTGCTAAAAACATAGATTACTAAAGCTATGAAGAACAGCATAAAGAAAATCAGAGCCAGTGTCTGGTAGAAGCCAGCATTTTCAGTATTGGATAATATATCTTTAAAGTTCTGAGGAATCATAGTATGAACTTTTTAATGTTTTTTAGTTATTACTTGCTGTTTTGATTTCAGTTGTTTTGATATCTGTACCTAATCTTTGAAGATAAGAAATAAGAGCTACAATTTCTTTTTTCTCTAGTTCTCCCTGAGGTCTCTTAGCATAAGCCTGCTTAAGGTCATTAGCTTCAGAGAAGATATCTTTCACAATTTTTGCCGATTGGTTGTTAGCCCATTTGTCTGCAGAATCGATTTCAGCCTTAGTATAAGGTACATCAAACACATTCTTCATCAGCTTCATCTTGTCTACCATCTTAGTTCTGTCTAAGTCAGTAGCAATTAACCAAGGGTAACGAGGCATGATAGAACCAGCAGAAGTAGATCTTGGGTTATACATGTGTTTGTAGTGCCAAGAACTTGGGTTTTTACCTCCTTCTCTATGTAAATCCGGTCCTGTTCTCTTAGAACCCCATAGGAATGGTCTGTCGTATACGAATTCTCCAGCTTTGGAGTATTGTCCGTTTTTACCGTTGAATCTTGTGATCTCATCTCTGAACGGTCTGATCATCTGAGAGTGACAAGCGTTACATCCTTCACGGATATAAATATCTCTACCTTCAAGTTCCAGCGGTGAATAAGGTTTTACCGCAGAAATCGTAGGTACACTTTTCTTAAGAGATAGTGTTGGAATAATTTCAATTGAACTACCGATTGATATCGTGATGAAAGATAAGATACCTAATAATACAGGAGTTCTTTCCAGCCAAAGGTGAGTACCTTCTCCTTCTTTTCTGTTTTTGCTGATGTTTGCCAACGCTGGAGCTTCAGCAGGAACTTCTTTCTGGAATGATCCTTTTCTTACTGTAGCAATTACGTTTACAATCATCAGGATAGATCCTGAGATATAGAATAAACCTCCTACGAATCTCATTTTGAAGTAAGGAATAATTGCCGTTACCGTATCCAACCAGTTTTTCCATAATAAGGTTCCATCCGGGTTGAACTGCTTCCACATTAATCCTTGTGTAAATCCTGAAATATACATTGGAACTGCATAGAAGATAATTCCTAAAGTACCTAACCAGAAATGCCAGTTAGCTAATTTTACAGACCAAAGTTTTGTTCTCCACATGATTGGTACCAGGTAATAGATAACCCCGAATGCCATGAAACCATTCCATCCAAGAGCTCCTAAGTGTACGTGACCGATAACCCAGTCTGTAAAGTGACCAATTTTGTTGATGTTTTTAGTTGCCAAAAGCGGTCCTTCAAACGTTGCCATACCATAACAGGTAACAGCTACTACGAAGAACTTAAGGATAGGATTTTCTCTTACTTTATCCCAAGCTCCTCTCAGCGTAAGAAGACCATTTAACATACCTCCCCATGATGGTGCAATAAGCATGATAGAGAAACCTGTTCCTACCGCCTGAGCCCAAGCCGGAAGAGCTGTATACTGAAGGTGGTGAGGACCAGCCCAGATATATACGAAAATTAATGACCAGAAGTGAATAATAGACAGTTTATAAGAGAATACCGGTCTGTCTGCAGCCTTCGGAAGGAAGTAATACATTAAACCAAGAACCGGAGTCGTCAATACGAATGCAACCGCATTGTGTCCATACCACCACTGTACAATAGCATCTTTTACCCCTGCATATGCTGAATAAGATTTCCAGCCCGTGAAAGATAAAGGTACTTCAAGGTTGTTGAAGATGTGAAGCATTGCTACTGCAATCCAGGTACCGATGTAGAACCAGATGGCTACATAAAGGTGTCTCACTCTTCTCTTAGAAATAGTCAGGAACATATTGATACCAAAAATGATCCATGAGAATGCGATCAATATGTCGATCGGCCACTCGTGTTCAGCATATTCTTTAGAGGTATTAATCCCCATAAAGAATGTAACGAACGTAGCAACGATCATAAACTGCCAGGTCCAGAAATGTAGCCAAGACAAGGTGTCACTGTACATTCTTGTTTTTAATAATCTTTGTAATGAGTAATAAATACCCGTGTAAACGATGTTACAAACGAATGCAAAGATTACGGTATTGGTGTGCAGCATCCTGATTCTACCAAAACCAAATGCACCATGAGTGTTTATTAACCCTTCAATATTACCAGATGCCAAACTTTTAATGGTTGTGTCATCCGTCCCGAAAAAGAATTCAGGTAATTCAGGGTAGAAAAGCATTAATGCCGCCGTAAGCCCGAACGTAAATCCGATGAGACCGAAAACTAAGGTCGCATAAAGGAACGCACGGACAATACTATTGTCATAACTAAACTTCTGTGTTTCCATATCAACTATTCACTATTTTTCTCAATTTTTATTATTTTCTCCTATTTCTTTTTCGTCTTTATTTTTGTTGCCGGTTTCATCTTTTTCTTCAACTTTTTCGTCATCAAAAAGGATTCTGACAGCCGGAGATTCATCATCTTCAAACTGTCCTTTTCGGGCATACACTATAAATACGACCAAGAAAATCGCAGCCAAAGAAACACTGCAGAGGATCATTAAATATAGAATATCCATTGGACAACAAAATTAACCTATTTTCGGGGTTCAAATTTAGTGAAAAATAATGACATTCATCACGAAATGCCGATTTCAGCTAATTTAAAATCAGTCTAAATAAGGGCTTTTACGCCTGTTTTTTGAAATATTTACGACCTAAAATCCAGGTTGAAACTGTAGTAAAGGTAACCACTGTGATCGAACTGATTGGCATAATGATTGCTGCGAAGAGCGGATGCATATGCCCTGTAACAGCGTAACTTAAACCGACAATATTGTATAGAAAACTGATTATAAATGTCATTTTCACAATCGTGATGGAACCCTTGCAAACATTCAGATAGTTGTCAAGAGTAACTACTTTATCTCCGTTCATAATGACATCAGAAGATGGAGTAAAACTGTTTGTATCATCAGCAATGGCGATTCCTACATTACTTTGTTTTAAGGCTCCTGCATCATTAAGTCCGTCTCCAAGCATTGCCACTTTTAAATGCTGATCCTGAAGGGATTTGATATAGTTCAGTTTGTCTTCCGGGCTTTGATTAAAGGCCATTCCTTTGTAATTAGGAATAAGCTCTTTAAGCTGGTTTTCTTCTGAGGAGTTGTCTCCGCTCAGGATAAATATTTTGTAGTGGGTAAGTTTAGTGAAAAGTTCTTTCAGTCTTGGACGATACTCGTTTTTAAAGATGAATTTACCCAGGTATTCTCCGTTTTTACTAATGTAAACCGCCGTTTCAAGGTTTTTAGGTTCCTGGTTATTATAACGTGCTGAACCAATTTTATAAAGATTTCCTCTTACACTGGCTTCATATCCTTTTCCTGAAATTTCAACAAACTTCTCTACAGGGAAATATTCATCGTTCACCTCTATAAATTCGTACAATGATTTTGAAAGCGGGTGGTTGGAATTTTTTAATAAAGTTTTGATATTCAAAGAGTCAAATTCGATGATCTCAGATCCTTCGTATTTGATGTTTGATTTCTTTCTGTGTGTAATGGTTCCTGTTTTGTCAAAAACAATCGTATCAAGTTTCGCGATTTTTTCAATCGTTAAAGTATCTTTTACATAAAACTTATTTCGGCCTAAAATCCTCATAATGTGACCGAAAGTGAACGGCGCAGACAGTGCAAGTGCGCAAGGGCATGCAATGATCAGAATGGCAGAAATAACCTGAAACATTTTCTCCAAATCAATAAATGCCCAATAGATTCCAGCAGCCAGAGCAATACCTAAAATGATGAATGTGAAATATTTACTGATGCTGTTTGTCAATGTATCCAGCCCGGTTTCATGTTTTTTGAAAGCTTCTTTATTCCAAAGCTGAGTAAGGTAACTCTGGTCTACATCTTTAATAACTTCCAGCTCCAGAGATGACCCGATCTGCTTACCTCCGGCAAAGATTTTATCGCCCGGCTGTTTACTGATGCTTTCACTTTCTCCGGTAATAAAGCTGTTGTCGATATTTCCTTCTCCGTTAATAAGAATCGCATCTACCGGAATGATTTCCTGATTTCTAACTAAAATTCTGTCTCCTACTTTTACTGCGGAAAGAAGGATATTTTCCTGTTTTCCCTCAAAGTCTACCTTCGTTACGGCAATTGGGTAGAACGATTTATAGTCTCGGTCATAAGAAAGAGCACTGTACGTTCTTTTCTGAAAAATTTTCCCCATCAGCATGAAGAAAAGAAGACCGCAAAGGGTATCAAAATATCCCGGACCGTAATCCGTCACCACTTCATAGATACTTCTCCCGAAAAGAACAAAAATTCCCAGTACAATAGGAACATCTATGTTGACGATTTTATTTTTTAATCCGTACCATGCGGATTTGTAATAATCTGAAGCCGAATAAAATACTACAGGACATGCCAGTAAGAACATCAGTGTTCTGAAAAGCCCCTTGTAATGTTCCATCCAGTAATCTTCTCCTCCTACGTATTCGGGAAAGGCGAGAAACATACCGTTTCCGAAGGCAAAACCTGCAATAGCAAATTTTACCAGCAAAGATTTATCAAGGTGGTCTACGTTTTTTTCAGCAGTTTCAAGACTGATAACAGGTTTGTATCCCAGATTGGTTAAGAAATTAGCAAGTTCGCTCAATTTCAGATCATTATGGTTGAATGAAATCTGCAAAGTCTTCCTTGTGAAGTTAACCTGAGAATATTTGATATGCTTATTTAACGTATGCAGACTTTCCAGTAGCCAGATGCATGAAGAACAGTGTATTACAGGGATTTTAAAGGTAACAAGGCTGGTGCTTCCTTCAGAAAAATCAGTCACTTTTTCGAAGATTTCCGGCGTGTCCAGGTAATCAAATTGAGTAGAATTTTCATCATTCGGACGAATTCCTGCTCCTTTATTAAGCTCATAGAAATTGCTTAAATTATTTAAATTCAGAATTTCGTAAACGGATTTACATCCATTACAACAGAAAGTCTTTTCATCAAATAAAATTCTCTCTTTTTCTATACCTTGACCACAATGAAAACAGTTCTCGCTCACCCCATAAAATATTGAACTACAAAATTATAACAAATTTTTTTGTTTATCGCGTTAAAAAGTTCTATTTTTGTGATAAATATCATATAAAATGCCGCAGGAACAACAGATAGCAATTGAAGAGAGGTTCGCCAGAGTTTTTAATGATAAATCATTTAAAGAAAGACTTTCTAGCGCAGATTTTGAAAAATATATTAATGGCAAAAAGAAACTGAGTTTTCAGAAACATGAAACTATTTTCGAGGATGGGGAAACTCCAAAAGGAGTGTTTGTCCTGGAAAAAGGTGCTGCCAAACTTTCAAAGTCAGGAGCTTTCGGGAAAGATCAGATTTTAAGATTTATCAAAGAAGGGGATATCATCGGCTATCGTTCTTTGCTTTGCGGGGAAAACTTCCAGGCCAAAGCAGAAGCAATGACAGATATTGAATGTGTTTTCTTACCTGCAGATATCTTTATGTATCTTCTGGAAGTAGATCCACAACTGTCCTTCGTAATGCTTCAGAAAATTTCTTATGAATTAGGAGAATCTTCCAACACCATTACTTTCCTTGCACAAAAAACAGTAAGAGAAAGACTGGCAGAAATTCTGCTGCTTCTTGAACAGAAGTTGGGTGTAGATCCTGAAGGTTTTATTAAAATCTCCTTAACGAGAGAAGAAATTGCCAACATTATTGGTACTGCTACAGAAAGTGCCATCCGTCTGATCTCGGAATTCAAACAGGATAGTCTGATTGAAGTGGACGGAAGAAATATCAAGATCTTAAATCACGACAAACTCATGAAACTCGGTCACGTAGTTTTATAAATCATACAAAAACTTAAGTCGGCTCAAGGCCGACTTTTTAACTTTTAAAAATAGATAAATTATGTCTGTTCACTCTGAAATTAAAAAAGTTACGACTGAAACCTTGCGTAAAATGAAATTCGACAAGGAGAAAATAACAATGCTTACAGCCTATGATTTTACCACTGCCAAGATGGTAGATGCTGGTGGAGTAGATGCTATTTTAATTGGAGACTCTGCAGCGAATGTAATGGCTGGTTTTGAAACCACATTGCCTATTACGCTGGATCAAATGATCTATCATGCGCAAAGTGTGGTAAGAGGAACCGACAGAGCTTTGGTGGTAGCGGATTTACCTTTCGGAACTTATCAGAGTAATCCTGAAAAAGCATTGGAATCTGCGGTAAGAATGATGAAAGAAGGTGGAGCGCATGCTGTGAAAATTGAAGGTGGGAAAGAAATCTCCAAATCAATCAAAAAAATTATCAATGCCGGAATTCCGGTAATGGGACATTTGGGATTAACGCCACAGTCCATTTATAAATTTGGAACGTATAAAGTAAGAGCTAAAGAAGAAGCAGAGGCTGAAAAACTAATTGCTGATGCACAGCTTCTGGAAGAACTTGGCTGTTTTTCTATTGTGTTGGAAAAAATTCCTGCTGATTTAGCTAAGAAAGTAACTGAAAGCATCTCTATTCCAACCATCGGAATCGGTGCCGGTGCAGATTGCGACGGACAGGTTTTGGTGTATCATGATATGGTGGGAATGAACAAAGGTTTCAGCCCGAAATTCTTAAGAAGATATCTTGACCTTTACACAGAAATTACAGGAGCCGTTTCTCAATACGTGAAAGATGTGAAAAATGTAGAGTTTCCAAACGAAAACGAAAGCTATTAGTCCATGCAGAACCAACAATCTATTCAGGGAATATTATCTATTGCAGCTTTGATTTGTCTGGCTGTGGGATGGTTTAATTTATTTTCCCCGGAAATCAATCATTTGCTTTCAAGAAAAGTATTTTATGTTCTGATTGGAGCAAGCTTTTTTATTCAGGCTCCATTGCTTACCAATAAGAATTTTGTTTATGCCATGTATGCTGCAGCGGCTATCTGTGTATTCGGAGCGTTTATTCCGGAAGGCTCAAAACTTTCAGCTGTTAAAACGGTAGGCCTTCTGGCAGGGATTATCCTGTCATTATCCAACAGAAGAAGATAGACTGAAGAGGTATGAAGGAGCAGATTATATATGAAGACAATCATCTTCTGGTGATTAATAAAAAGGTGGGTCAGCTTGTACAGGGCGATAAGACCGGCGATGAATCACTATTAGAATCCATCAAGAACTTTATAAAAATAAGAGATGCTAAGCCGGGAAATGTTTTTCTCGGCTTGGTTCATCGTATAGACCGCCCAACTTCCGGGCTGGTGATCTATGCAAAAACATCCAAAGCGCTTTCCCGTTTGACGCAGATGGTGAAAAACCGTGAAGTGAAAAAAACATATTGGGCAGTCGTGGGAAAAGAAATGATTCCGCAAAGCCAGAGACTGGTACATTATTTAAAGAAAAACGAAAAAAATAATAAAGCTATTGTTTTCCCAAAGGCTACGGAAGGAGCCAAAGAAGCAATCCTGACGTATCATGTGATCAAAACATTAGACAATTATTTGTTGCTGGAAATTGATCTTGAGACCGGAAGGCATCACCAGATCAGGGCTCAGCTGTCTAAAACAGGCGTCCCGATTAAAGGAGACTTAAAATATGGAGCATCTCGCTCTAATCCGGATGGAGGTATTAATCTTCACGCCAGAAAACTGGAATTTATTCATCCGGTTACTAAAGAAAACATAGAAATCATAGCTCCTGTTCCGCAGAATGATGCGATCTGGAGAGCTTGTGAAGAATAAACATATCATAACTATAACATGAAACTCAAATCACTTTTATTAGCCACATTGCTGGTTATGACATCTTGTTCAGACAATGATGACTTGCCGCTTGATAATTCACAACAGACAATTACTGAAAATACAAGTAAAATATCATGGAATTATCCTGTTTTGTCACCTGTCTTTAATGGGTTGGAACAAAATTATATGTTCGAATATGATGCTCAGGGAAGGATTATAAAAAAGATAGGAGGCAAGCTGGAACATTCCGGAGGTACGGGATTTCCTTATTCTTATTCAAAATCTGTCTATACAATGGTAACATATACAGGAAATACTGCAATTATGAGAAATTATAGCTCTGATCCTGGTTTCACTGTTCAGTTGAAGGAAAGACGGTTTGAATTTGATAATCAAGGTAGAGTTATTAAAGCAGTTATTCCAGAGGTCTATAATTCATATATGGATAAGTATTTGACCTATACTTATGATGCTTCAGGAAAGTTAACTGAGATTTTAACTGAATATCCAAATATTCCGTATGATCCAACTGATCCGCAAGATTATATTTTGACTTACGTAGAAAAGTTTATTTATAACACCTCAGGAAATCTAGAAAAGGCAATTAAAACCGAAAAGCATAATAATATTGATGCTTATATTACGAATGAAATTACATTGGATAATTTTGATTCTGCACAAAATCCATTTAAGAATTTGGGTATTTTTGAAGAGTATTTCTACTTTTCATTATCAAAAAATAATCCTCAGAGAAAAATTTCAAAAGAATTTAAACCTTATAGCTCCGAATTTTTTCTAAGCCAATCAAATTGGACTAATCAATATAATTCTGATGGAAGGCTGAAGCTTTTTTACTAAAGAACTATTTAAAATAAAATTGAAGACCGTCTGAAAATTGAGATGGTCTTTTTTCTTTAAAGTCATTTAAGATTTTGCTTATTCTGAAAAAATGTCTAACTTCGTTCCAAACTTTAGGGGTGTCTGTTGCCAACAGACTGAGACTTTACCCTTTGAACCTGATCTGGATCATACCAGCGTAGGGAAAAGTAGATGACTTTTGCTGTACATTCTATTGTACAATAATGGCCATTCCTAAAGTATATGTAAAATATTAGGAATGGAACTTATAATCAACCACACCCGAAAAACATTTGATGTACTTCCTGCCAACCTGGAAGCATTACTGGCTATTGAGTTACCCGGAAAGAAAAAAGGTATTGCTGTAGCGCTCAACAACCGAATTATTCCGCTGTCAGTCTGGGCGGAAACCATCCTCAATAACAACGATTCAGTGTTAATCATCACTGCCACTCAGGGCGGTTAATTCTCATATTTAATACCAATACTTATGGCTCACTCCATTACATGTTCGCCATTTCCGAACTCAAAGAAAATCTATGTTGAAGGAAAATTACACCCTATCAATGTAGCCATGCGTGAAATACAGCTTAGCCCAACCAAACTGACCAATGGCGGCTTTGAACACAATGCTCCGGTAACCATTTATGACACTTCGGGGCCTTATACCGATGAAAATGCAGTCATTGACATTCAGAAAGGACTTCCAAGAATCAGAGAACAATGGATTCTGGATAGAAATGATGTGAATATTCTGGAAGGGATTACCTCAGAATACGGAAAAGCGCGTTTGGCAGATCCTCGTCTTGATGAATTGAGGTTTTCCTATGATCATAAGCCTAAAGTAGCACAGGAAGGAAAAGAAATTACACAGCTTTACTATGCCAAGCAGGGAATCATTACTCCGGAAATGGAGTATGTGGCGATCAGGGAAAACCAGAGAATAGAACAGCTTGAATCCGTATCAAAAGAAATGGCATTTCAGCATCCGGGCCACAGTTTTGGAGCGAATACTCCTAAAAGTAAAATCACCCCGGAATTTGTAAGAGACGAAATTGCTGCCGGAAGAGCTATTATTCCCAATAACATCAACCATCCGGAAAGCGAGCCGATGATTATCGGGAGAAATTTCCTGGTAAAGATCAATGCGAATATCGGAAACAGTGCCGTTTCATCCAGTATTGAAGAAGAAGTGGAAAAAGCAGTATGGGCCTGCCGATGGGGAGCAGATACCATTATGGACCTTTCAACCGGTAAAAATATTCACGAAACAAGAGAATGGATCATCAGAAACAGTCCGGTTCCGATTGGTACCGTTCCAATCTATCAGGCATTGGAAAAAGTAAAAGGTGTTCCTGAAGATCTTACATGGGAAATCTTCAGAGATACTTTGATTGAACAGGCTGAACAGGGAGTTTCTTATTTTACCATCCACGCAGGAGTTTTACTAAGATATATTCATCTGACAGCCAACAGAGTAACCGGAATTGTATCCAGAGGAGGATCGATTATGGCAAAATGGTGCTTATTTCATCATAAAGAAAGTTTCCTGTATACCCATTTTGAGGAGATTTGTGAAATCATGAAGAAATACGACGTAGCTTTCTCTCTGGGAGACGGTCTTCGTCCGGGATCTATTGCAGATGCCAATGATGCAGCGCAGTTTGCAGAACTGGAAACTTTAGGTGAACTCACTAAAATTGCCTGGAAACATAATGTACAGGTAATGATTGAAGGACCTGGGCATGTACCAATGCATATGATCAAAGAAAATATGGATAAACAGCTGAAAGAATGCCATGAAGCGCCATTTTATACTTTAGGTCCTTTAACAACGGATATTGCACCGGGTTATGATCATATTACTTCAGGGATCGGAGCAGCAATGATCGGATGGTTTGGATGTGCGATGCTCTGCTATGTAACTCCAAAAGAACATTTGGGACTTCCGAATAAGGATGATGTCAAAGTTGGGGTGATCACTTATAAACTGGCAGCCCACGCGGCAGATTTAGCAAAAGGACATCCGGGCGCACAATACAGAGACAATGCATTAAGTAAAGCAAGGTTCGAATTCAGATGGGAAGATCAGTTCAATCTTTCATTAGATCCGGAAACAGCAAGAGCATATCATGATGAAACCCTTCCGGCAGAAGGAGCAAAAATTGCTCATTTCTGTTCCATGTGCGGACCAAAATTCTGTTCGATGAAAATCACTCAGGAAATCCGTGAATCTGCAGAAAAAGGGATGCTGGATAAATCACAGGAATTCATCGAAAAAGGAAAAGAAATTTATATATGATCCTCGTTATCACTCCTGAATTGATTGTTCCGAACGAAACTGATCTTATTAATCAGATGTTTCAGGAAGGTCTTGACCTGCTTCACATCCGTAAACCAGGAGCAAACAGAAATGAAATGATTGAATTTATCACCCAAATTGATGACGCTTTTCATTCACAGCTTGTACTGCATACGCATTACGATCTTGGAAAGGAATATCAGATCTCAAGGTTTCATTTCAGGGAAATCGACCGGAAAGAAGAAGCATTTAAAACTTTCGCGGAAGAAAATATAATTTCAACTTCAGTGCACGATATCACAACCTACAATACTTTGGATAAAGTATGGGAATATGCTTTCATAAGTCCATTCTTTCCAAGTATCTCCAAAAAAGGATATGGATTGGATTCCACCATTAAAGAAGAAGTAAAACATCGGAACAATCCGGATGTCAAATTGATAGCCCTTGGAGGAATTAATCAGGATAATATTCATGAAGTTTTCGAATCAGATATCGATGGAGCAGCCCTATTGGGTGCGATCTGGGAAAGTGAAGAACCTTTAAAAGTATTCAGAAAATGCAGGAACGTCCTTATGTCATAAGCATTGCAGGCTTTGATCCCAGTGGTGGAGCAGGCTTATTATCAGATAGTAAAACTTTTGAACATTCAAAAGTAATGGGATTGGGAGTGTGTACGGCATTAACATTACAGACCGCTTCCAAGTGCTTAAGCCTGGAATGGCGTCCCATAGATGAAATAATTGAAGCCATTCAGGTGCTGATGGAAAACTATTCCGTTTCAGCAGTGAAAATTGGAATTGTGAAAGATGCAGATTTTTTAAGCAAAATTGTAGAAACAGTTCAAAAGAATAATTCTGAAGTGAAAATCGTTTGGGATCCCATTCTGAAAAGCACTTCGGACTTTAATTTTTTTGATCTTGAAACTCTTCATCAATTAAAAAAAATTGTTCATAAACTCAGTTTGATTACACCTAATTATAACGAATACAGTGTTTTAAAGGGAAATCATCTGTTACCTGATACTCATCAATGCGCATTGCTGATCAAAGGAGGACATAGAGAAGATCATTTGGGCACAGATATTTTAGTTGAAAACGGAAAAGAGATTCTTTTAGCTCCAGCCGAAAGGAATACAACCTATTTTCCAAAGCATGGTTCCGGCTGTGTTTTATCCTCAGCCATTACAGCAGAACTTGCGAAGGGGAAAAATATGGAAACGGCCTGCTGGAATGGAAAATTATACATCGAAAAATTTTTAAAAAGCAATTCCTCTTTACTGGGAACGCATTCATAAAAACATGGAAAAATTACAATACATATCACAGGGAAATACAATACAGGAACAGGAAAAGCATATCCGTAACGCTTTGGATAATGGAATCAAATGGGTACAGGTTCGATGGAAAAATGCGCCTGAAAATGAATTAATCAGTCTTTGTGAAATTTCAAAACAGCTTTGCTCAGCATATCAGTCGGTTTGTATCATCAATGACCATGTACAGATCGCTAAAGAAATAGATGCTGACGGAGTACATTTAGGATTGGATGACTGTTCTGTCGATGAAGCAAGACTGATTCTTGGAAAAAACAAAATTATTGGCGGGACAGCTAATACCCTTTCAGATGTGATCAGGAGAATCAAAGAATCGTGTGATTATATTGGTTTGGGACCATTGAGATTTACCACCACGAAAGAAAAGTTAAGTCCTGTCCTTGGATTTGAAGGATACCGGCATATCATTGACGGGTTAAAAGATAAATCAATAGAGATCCCTAAAATATTTGCCATCGGGAGCGTTAATCCTGAAGATATTTTACCGCTACAGGAAATCGGGATTTATGGCGTTGCTGTTTCAGGAATTATTACCAGGCAGCCCGCTATTATTAACGAATTAAAAAAAGTAATGATATGAACAATCAGAAATTAGAAATAGCAGGAAGAATTTTTGAATCCAGACTGTTTTTAGGGACAGGAAAATTCGGAAGTATGAGAGATATGGTGCAGTCTGTTATCGCATCAGAAAGCAATATGGTAACGATGGCGCTGAAAAGGATTGATGCCCAATCCAATGAAGATGACCTGCTTGACTCATTAAAAGAAACCCATGTTCATCTTCTTCCTAATACTTCCGGAGCCAGAACTGCCAAAGAAGCCGTATTGGCAGCTCAATTAGCCAGAGAAGCACTGGAAACCAACTGGGTAAAACTAGAAATTCATCCCGATCCGAAATATTTACTGCCGGACCCCATTGAAACCTTATATGCCACTGAAGAACTGGCGAAATTAGGATTTGTTGTAATGCCTTACATTCATGCCGATCCGGTTCTGTGCAAAAGACTTGAAGATGCAGGAACCGCAGTGGTAATGCCATTGGGAGCGCCTATTGGAACGAATAAAGGACTAAAAACACAGGATTTTCTTGAAATAATCATCAGCCAGAGCAACGTTCCTGTAGTGGTAGATGCCGGAATCGGGGCACCTTCAGATGCCGCAAAAGCCATGGAAATGGGGGCTGACGCCGTTTTGGTGAATACTGCCATTGCTGTAGCCAGAAATCCGTTGAATATGGCTGTCGCTTTTAAAGAAGGAGTGATTGCCGGAAGAAGAGCTTTTGAGTCAGGGTTGGGAGCCATTTCAAGTCATGCTGAAGCTTCAAGTCCGCTGACTTCGTTTTTATTTGAATAATCAGGATTATGAAAAGCTTTAAAGATGTTTTTGAAAACTACCAGTGGGATGAGGTAAAGAATAAGCTTGAAAATGTAAGTCTGGCCGATGTAAGATACAGTCTTCAGAAGAAAAACAAAACGATTGATGATTTCCTTAATCTTCTGTCGCCAGCCGCTTCTCAGGAACTCGAAATGATGGCAGTGATGACGAGGGCACTTACCCAGAAACGTTTCGGAAAAACCATTCAGTTGTATGCACCACTGTATCTCAGCAATGAATGCCAGAATATCTGTACCTACTGCGGATTCAGTCTTGATAACAATCTGAAAAGGAAAACCCTTTCTGATATGGAGTTGATGATTGAAGCATCAGTCCTGAAATCAATTGGAGTAAACCATGTATTGCTGGTAAGTGGTGAAGCCAATAAAATAGTGGGAGTTCCTTACTTTCAGAATGCTGTACGTAAGTTAAAGCCACATTTTTCCAACATTTCCATCGAAGTTCAGCCTTTAATGGAAGATGAATACAAACTGCTTCATGAAGAAGGGGTGCATTCCGTATTGGTCTATCAGGAAACCTATCATCAGGATGTCTACAGAGAATACCATCCGAAAGGTAAAAAATCAAATTTCCATTTTCGTCTGGAAACTCCCGACAGGATAGGTAGAGCAGGAATTCATAAGATCGGGCTGGGAGTCCTGCTTGGGCTTGAAGATTGGAGAGTAGATAGCTTCTTCAATGCCTTACACATCGATTATCTTCAGAAACAATACTGGAAAAGTAAATTTTCTGTTTCCTTTCCAAGACTCAGACCGGCAGAAGGAATTATTGAACCTAATTTCATAATGGAGGACAAAGATCTTCTTCAATTGATCTGTGCGTATAGAATCTGGAATGAAGACCTTGAAATCTCCATTTCTACCAGGGAAAATGAAGTGTTTAGGAATAATATTGTTTCTCTGGGAGCAACCGCTATGAGTGCAGGTTCAAAAACAAACCCTGGAGGATATGCGGTGGATAAAGAATCTCTGGAACAGTTTGAAACCAGTGACGAGCGAAGTATGGATGAAATTAAAATCATGATTAAAAAAGCAGGTTATGATCCTGTGATGAAAGATTGGGATTCCGTATATAATGGATTTTAAAATTTTAAAGCCATTAAGGATTTTGAAGGAGTGAAGTTGAATTAATAAAAATCGGAGATTTTTAAGATAGTATCTTTTTAAAGCGAAGCTTAACTTTCCTAAAATAACTAAAGAAACTTAATGGCTAAATTATCATAAAGTATGAAAAAAGAAGATCATTTTTCACGGTACAGCCGGCAGATATTTATTGAAGAAATAGGATTGGAAGGACAAAAGAAAATAAGTTCATCCAAAGTTCTTGTCATTGGGGCAGGAGGTTTGGGAAGTCCTGTTATTCAATATCTGGCTGCTGCAGGAGTAGGGACTTTAGGTGTTGCAGATTTTGATGAGGTTGAACTTCACAATCTGAACCGGCAGATTATCCATACCGAAAACAGAGTAGGGTTATCCAAAGTGAAAAGTGCTGAAACCTTTGTTGGAGAACTCAATCACCAGATTACATTCATCGGTATTGAAGAAAAAATCAATGAAAATAATGCAGAGGTAATTCTGTCTCAATATGATGTTATTGTTGATGGCTCAGATAACTTTTCAACAAGATATCTGGTGAATGACACCTGTGTGCAATTACAAAAAACTTTGGTTTACGGAAGTATCTTAGGATTCTCAGGACAAGTTGCTGTGTTTAATCATAACGGAAGTAAAAACTTAAGAGATATTTTCCCGGAACCGCCCTTTGATGAAGATCTTCCGGATTGTGACAGCCTTGGTGTATTGGGTGCTCTCCCCGGAATGATAGGAAGTATGATGGCACTTCAGACCTTAAAAATCATAACAGATCTTCCGGTAAGTTTGAATCAGCTGACATTGGTAGACACACTGAGCTGGAGATTTCAGACGGTAGATTTCTGATGTAAATGTAAACACTAATGTCACAAATGTTTTCACAAATAACACCATTTTATTAGCAATACATATCAATAGGGGCGGGCTTTAGCCCGTCTTACTTGTATAAAACGATCCATTGGCGTTATCCAAAATTTATATAAAAAAACAGGTGATAATCATTTTTTTTACCACCTGTTTTTATTTATCTATTATAAAGAAGGATTATTGTGCCTGCTGCATTACACCCCCGGTATCTTCTTTTTTGGTCTGATTTAAAATATTCGGATCTTCTTTCGCCAATTTATTTCTCGTCGGAATTTTATAATTGATGGAAAGTCCGAAATTTCTTGTGTCGTATTTGCTGTAGATCATCACCGGATTTCCTGATGGCGGATTAGAACGTACCTGCATCACCTGTCCGTTGAAAATATCGTTTGCAAAAACCGAAAGTGTCAGACGGTTGTTCATAAACTTCTTCGTCAATGTAATATCAAAAGAGTTGTTGAACGGTTTCTCTGCAGTAAAGTAGAAATATCCTGCCTTTGGAGTCAGATAGCTGTAATTGGCTGTCAGTTTGATGTCTTTAGGCAAAATAATCTGAGTCATGATATTAAAAATCCAGAACCCTTTATTGTTCAGATTATCAATTTCATGCTTCTGATATCCTGCATATAAGTACATGAAGTTAATTTTATCCGGATTGAAATTAAACTTCATGATTTCACTCAAAGGCTTACTGAAAATCATAAAAGGAACCGGTAGCCCCACGTTGAAATTGTGAATTTTCATATTGGAAATATTCACCTGCTCATTGAAGAGTTTCCTTCCGTCTTTTCGGATGATCTGTGCTACCTGATTGCTTGCCGAGCTTACGCTATACCCGATAAACGCATAGTCAAAAGCTGATATTTTCAATTCATAATTATCAAAAATAGTAGGCTGTAGATTCGGGTTACCATTTACTTCTGTACTAGGTCCGGAGAATGTTACGTTATTCGGGTTCAGGGCAGAAATACTTGGCAGACTGATTTTTCTGTTGTAATTCGCGGCAATATAAACCTGATTCATCATGTTATACTGTACACTTGCGTTCGGGAACAGCTTAAACTTATTAAAAGGAATCAACTCAGCTTCCACCAGTTTTGTATCTTTATCAAAATACCTTGTTATCCCTGAAATATCATAATTTTCAGCACGGGATCCCAACGTGAAATCAAACTTTTTCAGTTTAGCCTGGAACTCTAAATACGTTGAAGCAGTCTGTCTCTGATATTCAAGATTGGTCAGTCCAAAACTTTCTGTATCATAATCCTGCCTTTCATATAATCCTCCAAAACTTACTTTCCCACCATCAAGAAGTTTGATCGGCTGTGCATAATCTACTTTAAAGTTGGCAATATTCATCACAGATTTATTATTCAGAATATCTTTTAATCCATTGGTAGGGCTATCAAGAGGTTCATTGGGATAAGCTACAAATGTCCCATCCTGGAAGTAATTATCCTGAGAAAATTTGCTATCTGATCTCGTATACCCAAACTGGAAATCCAGTTTTTGAGATTTGTCAGCAAAACGCTTCTGATAGGTTACAACCGCTTCCTGTCTTAAATTATTGGTATGGGCAACGTCAGAAGAAGTATAAAAAGCTTCTTGTAAATCTTTCGGGTTTCTCTTGAATGGTAAATCTCCATGCCCGTCACTTAAAGTATAGTTGTCATTATTGTTGTGATAAATATCGTAGTTCAATAATAACCTGTCCTGCCCTAAATCAAAAGTCAATCCGGATTTTGCAAAATATCCGCGTGCGTATCTATCGGTATGGCTTGTTAGAAGCTCATCCTGCTGGCCATTCAGCATACTTTCACGGTAATTCTGCCCAACATTCAGCTGCCATCCGAAATATTTATTTCTGGCATTTAAATTAACGGAGTTGGTCGTTCTGCTTCTATACTTGTCGTAATTTGTAAAAGAATAATTCCCTGAATACGTAGCGGTTAAATATTTATTTGCATTTTTGTTGGTGATGATATTCATGATGGCACCTCCGGAAGTTGCCGGAAACTCAGCACCTGGCTGCGTGATCACTTCAATTCTTTCTACGGAATTGGCCGGCATCCCTTCAAGGAAGGAGTTCAATTCATTGGAAGTGATGTTCAGAGGTCTTCCGTTAAGATATACTTCCAGCATTTTTCCCTGATACATCATCCCTGCAATATCGGTAGATACAAGCCCCGGAAGTTTCTTTATTCCTTCCAGAACGTTTCCGTTATTCAGCTGAGGCTGCTCAGAAAAATCAAAAATAGTACGGTCTGCTTTTTGTTCAACGGCTTTTTTAGTTTTGGTGATGACTACGCCTTCAATTTGCTTTTCCTGTGGTTTATTATTTTTTTCTTGTGAAAAAACAAAAACAGAGCTTAGTAAGGATAAAGCGAAAATTGTTTTTTTCATAATGTTTTACTGTTATCCGGTTAGACGCTGAAAAAGATAATTTGTTACGCTAAAATGTTGAAAATCGAAAATTTAGGCTAAATTTTTTTTATTTCGGAAATAATTATATCTTTGCCAGGTAATTATCAAGAATCTCTAGATGGGATAGCAACCTGCAAAAACAAGCAAGGTGCTGCAATCGATAAGCCGGATCTTCCGGAAAAAATGTTTATCATTCTATCATTACTCCCATCTTGAATTTTTGTTTTAAAGTTAAAATCAAATGTTTAAAGACAAGGGAAATCACATTCCATCAGTAATTTTTTATTCTTCAGATCATGAAGTGAGCCTTCATTACTCTGATATGTTCTCATGCCATTTCTACATGCGCATGTGTTGTTGCTTCTAGCCTTTTCTATTTCTAAAAAATAATACAAACATTTCGAATTCTATGGTAACCTTACAATTTAGGGCTACAGGATTTGTATTGCTTAAAAAACAAATTTCATCAACAAAAAAGTACACAACAAACATGCATAATTTCAAAAAAAGAATTTTTATTCCTTTCGTGCTTATTTCTTCATTTTATTACGCACAGACGGACACTTTACAATCGAAGAAAATAGAAGATGTGGTTATCCTTGGATCAAGGGGTTCCGGAAGATCTTTGACCGATACTCCTGTTCCGGTGGACATCATTAATATATCTAAAATTTTAAAACAGAGCCCGACGAATAATATCAGCCAGGCTTTAAACTATATCGTACCCTCATTTTCATCCACATCACATACTGTAAATGACGGAACTGATTTTGTGGATCCGGCACTGTTGAGAGGATTAGGACCGGATCAGGTTTTGGTATTACTCAACGGAAAAAGAAGGTATCAGTCTTCACTGATTAATGTTACCCTTACGCCGGGAAGAGGTTCTGTGGGAACCGACCTTAATGCTATTCCTGCTTTTGCATTGGAAAAAATAGAAGTTTTAAGGGATGGAGCTGCTGCCCAGTATGGATCTGATGCCATTGCGGGGGTGCTAAACCTCGGACTGAAAAAAAGGCTGGGATTTTCCGGACAGGTATTCTTAGGGGGATATGCTTCACCTGTTGCCAATAATTTCTCCGGAGGGGTAGACGGACAGACTGTTTCTGTAGACCTTAATTATGGCACTAAAATAGGTAAAACCGGATTTTTTAATGTTACCGGTTCCGCCCAATACCGTGATCCTTATTCCAGAGCAGGAGTGAGGGAAGGAGATATTTTCAACGCCTATAATGCCATTAATTACCGGGCATTACAGGATGGAGTGAATATTGACGGCTTGTATAAAAACATTACCAATACTTCCAATACTCAGCAAATCATCAATACCATTAAACAGTATGCAACTAAGGTTGGATATTTTGCACCTGATTTTCAATCTCAGATTTCCGGGGCAAACAGCATTTCTGAGCTTCAAAAAATATTGGGTAAAGATTTTACCTCTGAGGAGCTTAATTACAGAGGATTGGAGAGAAAAGATTTCAGTTTGAGAGCAGGGCAGTCTAAACTGCAGTCCGGACAGCTCTTCTTCAACTCTGAAATTCCTGTGAATGACGAATGGAAGGTTTATTCATTTGGAGGCTACAGCTACCGTCTTGGAAATGCAGGAGGATTTTACAGGCTTCCGAACAATGAAAGGAATATTAATGCAGTTACTCCCAACGGATATCTGCCTCAGATTGAAGCCACTGTAAATGATTATTCCCTTGCTGCCGGAATTAAAGGAAAATGGGATGGCTGGAATGTGGATTTCAGTAATACATTCGGGAAAAATGTTTTCGGTTTTGGTGTTGTCAATACTTTTAATGCATCACTTACAGATAGTTCTCCAAGAACCTTTGATGCCGGAGGATCTGAATTCTCACAAAATACCGTCAACCTTGATTTCTCTAAGAAATATGATGTTCTGAAAGGGTTGAACATTGCGTTTGGTGGTGAATACCGGCATGAAAATTATAAAGTAAATGCAGGAAAGGAAAACTCTTATGCTTCCTACGATATCTATGGCCGGGTAGTAACAGCCAAAACCCCTGAAAATGAAAAAGTAACCGATTTTTTTGAAAGTGTAAGACCCGCAGGAGCTCAGGTCTTTCCGGGATTCAGTCCTGAAAATGCAGTTTCCGGAAACAGAAACAGTATTGCAACTTATGCTGATGCAGAACTGGAAATTACAGACCGATGGCTGTTGGAAGGAGCTGTACGGTATGAGAATTATTCAGATTTCGGATCTACATTCAATTATAAGGTGGCAACCAATGTAAAACTGGCTTCCAATCTCAACTGGAGAGGAGCTGTTTCTACTGGGTTCAGAGCGCCTTCATTAGCACAAATCTATTACAGTTCTACTTCTACGCTGATTCAGCAGGGGAAGACAACGCAGGTAGGTACTTTCAGAAATAATTCTGAGGCTGCACAGGCATTGGGTATTCCAAAATTAAAACAGGAAACCTCACAATCCTACAGTACAGGAATTACCTGGAAGATTCCGGCATTAAGCCTTACTTTCACAGCGGATGCTTATTTAATAAAGATTAAAGACAGAGTCGTACTGACCGATCTCTTCTATCGCCCTGATGGTAATTTTACTCCTGGCTCGGATCAGGCCGTTCTACAGGATGCTTTTGATCTTGCAAGAGCCAGCGCTGCCAACTTTTTTGCCAATGCAGTAGATTCTCAGACAAAAGGCCTTGATATCACCATTTCCCAGAACTCAAAAATCTCATCCGGAATTTCCCTGGAGAATAATCTGGGAATCAATTTTAATCAGACTAAAAGAATCGGGGATATCCACGCGTCTCCTAAATTGGTAAGTCAGATCAATAATTATTTCTCAGAACCGAACAGAATCTATTTTGAAGAAGCTGTACCCCGTGTAAAAGCTACATTAGGCAATACGGTAAGAGCTTCCGGATTTACTTTCGTACTGCGTAATTCTTTCTTTGGTAAAGTGACCGATGCAGATGTTGTGGATGCTAACTTTGATGGTGTAACAGGAAGTACAGAGCATTTCGTCCTTAACCGCCGCGTGATAACAGACCTATCAGTAGGCTATAATTTTAATAAAAATATTTCAGCAACCGTAGGAAGTAATAATATCTTTAATATATTGCCTTCTAAAAGCCCCGCAATAAGTTCATTAACAGCAGATAACCAGTTTGTCTATTCCAGACAGGTTTCCCAGTATGGTATAGGCGGAAGGTTCTTGTTTGCAAGAATTGAATTCAGCTTCTAATATAAAGACTGAAGTTTTGATTAAAAAAAAGACAGAGACTGAATCTCTGTCTTTTTATTTATTTCAGTGAAGAAAATTCAATGAATTCATATTCTGCGGAAGAGGTAAAAAGTTGTCTAAGTACTGCTGCATGTCCATTTCCTGCAATGACAAGAATTCTGTCTTCTCCGTTGTGAGGAATGTTTTGAATATTGCGGAACATTCTCAGGTTTCTGCTGTACCAGTAAAGAGCGAGCATATCGGCGCCGTCATATTCTCTTAGTGTAAAGTCACCGCTAAGATAAGCCCCGTATCCGTACTGATGGCTTTCTTTGGAATTCATATAAGTAAAAGTGTCCAGAAGAGATTTAAAATTTTTAGGCTCAGAACTCTTGTAGAAGGCAATAAACTGTTGGGAGATCGGGTCATCACTTCTGAAATCATAATCCTTGCTGAGGTTTTTAAAAAATGCAGAATCAGTTTTCCCAAAATGTTTTTCAAGGTCATCCAGAATAGATTCTGCGTCAATGCTGAATAATTCAGTTATTTTGAGTTCACTGGCTATTCTCATAGCAAGCTGATAACGCTCATCTCTTTTGTCACGGTGTTTGCCTTCGCTGTATTCCTTCAGCTTTTGATTGGCATTCCAGCCCGGCCAGGCCTCAATTGCAATCTTTGTCGGCTTAAATCTTTTGATATATTCTACCAGTTCTGTGACTTCTTTTGCTGTTTTGGGAGAAAGTACATCTACCTGATCTTCTTTATTGGTTTTATGGGCATCCAGATTTGGATAATCAAAATGAAAGGAGCCTACCACCAAAACCTTCGTCTTTGGATTTTTAAAATAATCTGAAGGCTTTTTTTGAGCGAATACTGATGTAGAAAGGCATACAAGAAAAATATAAATAAAGGTTTTCATGAGTTTATTTTTTTAAATTACTGTTACATTATTATTGTGCACGGTTTTTCTCTTCGAAATTCACCGCTCTGTTATTGGATTTGATTTTCTGGTTCCCCAAATTATAGGTAACGCTGAGTGTCATTCTTCGGGCATCCCAATAGTTGTTGAATGACTGTGTATTATCTGTAAAATACATATCACCCTTATATCCGGACTGTTTAAAAATATCACTCACCGAAAGATTAACCTGGAGTGCTTTTTCCACAAAGCTCATCTTTATTCCGGCGTCAAGACTTGCTCTGTTCCTTACAGCGGTGTATCCGTCACGGGAAGGAAGATTATGCCAGTAGTTGACAAATAGCATGAACGTTTTAGCTTTATTCAGCTGGAACGTATTATTGAGGGAATAATAAAATGACTGTCCGTTTTTAGGAACCAGATTGAACCTTGTAATCTGAGTCTCATTATAACTGAACGAAGTCGAAATATTGCTTTCCCAGATTTTAAAGAAAGTATCTGTGTAATTCAGATTGATACCATAATTATCCTGATTATAGTAATTCTCAAACGTACTGATGAGGTTAATTCCGGTCAGGAATGTGATCTGGTCAAAGTTATTTGTTGTTCTCTGGTAGTAAAGATTAGCCGAAAACTTACTTTTAAACATATAGTTAAGTTCTATATTATGATTAAAAGAGGGCTGCAGGCTTGGGTTCCCTGAATAATACGTGTTCGGATTGGAATACCATCGGAACGGATCCAAAGCCCGGAAATAGGGGCGGTTGATTCTTCGGGAATAATTGATACTGAACTGATTATCCTGATTGGCTTTATAAGAAAGATAGGCCGTAGGGAAGAATTTACCGTAATTATTCTCAGATTTTGCCTGTGTAGAAGGAGAGAAACCGCTGGATTGTGAATATTCATAACGGATTCCTGCTTTCACAGACCATTTTTCGCCAAGATCTTTACTGACGCTGATATAAGCGGCATAATTTTTTTCATTATAATCAAAAAGATTGCTTTTTGCAGGGTCTATGGTGTAATTTCCATTGATAGAATTAAAATATCCGATGTCAGAATTATTGGAAAACTGACTGTATTTTGCTCCGGTTTCCAACTGTATTTTTTTGAAATTTAAAGATAAATCTGCCTGCCCCGAATAGATCTTATAATCTACTGAAGAAAGATTTTTTACGATCTGTGTTGAGTTGTTAGCGACATTTCTTGTGGTAAAATTTACCTCTGTATCGGGCAGATTTCCATAATAATTAGCACCTATGCTGAGCTTATGTTCCCCAAATTTCTGATCAAAATATAAATTAAGCATCTGTGAAGTAAATGAAGAACGGTGCTTTGAATCTGTGTCTGTTTGCAAAGTAGGAGTGGTCCCGGTAAAGTAATGTTGTTTTGAATTGATATCCATATTGGAATGTCCTTTCGAAATATCATATACCAGTCCGATATTGGAATTTTTGGAAAGAGAATAATCAATATTAACATTCAGTCCCAATCCGTCATTCATATCCCGTCTTTCATCCCTGCTTACAGAAGAGCTTTGCCCGGTAATTTTATAATTTTCCACCGATCTTTTATCTCCGTCATATCCCTGAAGCTTGATAGATGCTTTCACTTTTTCATTCTGATAGTTCACTCCTGCCACGGTGCTGAATGCTGCATAGGTCTTTTGGGTATAATTCGTGGTCAGGTAGCCGCTCCATCCAGGATTCTGATTCTTTTTAAGAACAATATTGATTATCCCGCTGTTTCCCTGAGCTTCGTATTTGGCAGGAGGAGTGGTGATTACTTCAACTTTCAATATGTTTTCCGAACGAAGGTTTCGAAGATAGTTAATCAACTCAGATCCGGAAAGATTCAGCATCCGGTCATTAACCATCACAGCAACGCCATTTTTTCCGGCAATGGACAGCAGTCCTTTATTTTCATCAACCTGCAGTAAAGGTGTTCCTGCCAAAACTTCAGTTCCCGAACTACCCTGTGAAAGCATCGAGTTCTGAACGTTGTAAACAAGACGATCCACTTTACGTTCCACCAGAACTTTTTTACCGTTCACCGTAACTGCTTCTATTTTGTTGACGTTGGCAGTGTCTTTGGTTTGTGCTGCCGAAAAAGAACAAATCAGGGTGGCTATAAATACAATGTGTTTTTCCATATTATAAATGACAGATTGAATGATATTTATATTACATTTCTCTGACAAAAGTACCGGAAGAGGTTCAATGAGAAAACAGCATTTAGATGAAGAAGACAATTATTCATGTCAAAAAAGTTTCGTCGGAAAAAAACAGGTTTTTGTCGAAAACAATTAACGAATTATGCCTTTAGAGATTTATATTTGATTATGAATAAAAAGCAAATTATCTGGCTTCAAATTATTTACTGGAGCTTCAATTTCATAGGAACTGTCATTACTCCTAATTTTTTTGTTCCGGAAACTAACCGTCGGGAAATACACATTCTGAGGGTTACATTTTTTATTGTAAAAATTGTGACATTTTATATATCGTATTTCTTTATTTTTCCAAAAGTTTTTAAACTTGAGAAACTGTATTCGGCAGTTTTTGTTTTTATGCTGACCCTGTTATGTTTTGCAGGAATGAGATATGCTTTGGAAGAAATTATTCTGCCTTCTACTCTTGGCTTTCGCAATTATGATGAAAATACAGGACTTCTCTACTATCTTTTTGATAATATATATAATAGCTCTCTGACTACTTTCATTGCCGGGATTCTATGGATTCTGGAGAAATATGGAGTGGCTGAAAATGATAAAAAGCAGCTTCTGATCGAAAAGAAACAGGCTGAACTTCAGGCTCTGAAAACCCAGATCAATCCTCATTTTATTTTTAATTCATTAAATAATATCTACTCGCTTGTCTATCAGAAATCGGATAAGGCGCTTCCGGCTATTGAAGAACTGGGGCAGCTGCTGAGGTACAGCACGAAAGACCTTGAAAAAGATTCCATTTCGCTTGATAAAGAAATCGGATATATTGATAGTCTTATTGCACTGGAGAAACTCAGGATCAGAAATCCCGAACTGCTGATCATAGAGAAAAATATTCAGCATCCTCACCTTAAAATTTCTCCGATGCTGTTGGTTCCTTTCGTGGAAAATGCCTTTAAACATGGGGATTTCCGTGATAAAGGTTTTGAAATGAAAATCTCAGATCATCATAAAGTTCTGCATTTTTATCTTTTAAATTTTAAAACACAGAAAATAAAAGATACTGTTTCAGGAATAGGAATTCAGAATGTGAAAAAAAGACTGGAAATTCTGTATCCTAAACACCAGCTTGAGATCAAAGATTCGGAAACGGAATTTATTGTAGATTTAAAAATTGATTTAAGAGATGAATAAGTTAAAATGCATTATCGTGGATGATGAGCCGCTGGCCATCTCACTTCTTGAACATTATGTGGAAAAAATTCCTTTTCTTGAACTGGTTTTTTCCACAGAAAATCCGATTCACGCCCTTGAATACCTTCAGAAAAATGATTCAGATCTTATCTTTCTCGATATTCAGATGCCGGAGCTTACGGGAATCAATTTTATGAAAATTGTAGGAACCCATCAGAAATATATTTTAACAACGGCCTATTCTGAATATGCACTGGAAGGCTATGAACATAATGTCGTGGATTACCTTCTGAAACCTGTTTCTTTTGAAAGATTTCAAAAAAGTGTTTTAAAGGCTCAGGAGCGTTTTTCTTTTCAGGAAGAAAATACCCATTTCTTTGTGAAGTCTTCGGGACAAAAACATCGCATAGGCTTTCACGAGATTCTTTACGTTGAAAGTATCAAGGACTATATCAATATCCGGACGGAAAATGATGAGTTTATCGTTCTGGATACTCTTAAATCAATGGAAAGCCAGCTTCCTGAAAAATTTGTAAGAATTCATAAATCTTTCATTGTCAATCTGGATAAAGTGAAAAGTATCGGGGCTAAAAAAGTGATTCTTCCTGATGATGAGATTCCTATCGGAGAAAGCTATAGAGCAGGTCTTCTTGATAGAATTTCATAATAATCATATGAGAGCTACAGGTTTCTAAAACCTGTAAGGTTTGGAATAATGTACCACAAAGTTCAGCAAAAGAAATTTTAAGACATTTAAAATAAAAAAGACGGCTTCAACTGAAGCCGTCTTATATTAATTAATCTAACAATTAATCTTATTTTTCCTGTTGTTTGATCAGGTTCAGCGCAGAACCAGCTTTAAACCAATCAATTTGCTGATCGTTGTAAGTATGGTTCGCCATGATGATATCTTTAGTTCCGTCAGTATGAATGAACTCTAAAGTAAGTTGTTTTCCCGGAGCGAACTGATCAAGATCTAAGAAATTAACAACATCATCTTCCAAGATCTTATCATAGTCTGCTTCATTAGCGAAAGTGATTCCAAGCATTCCTTGTTTTTTAAGGTTGGTTTCATGAATTCTCGCGAATGATTTTACCAATACAGCTTTCACTCCTAAATGTCTTGGCTCCATGGCAGCATGCTCTCTTGAAGAACCTTCACCATAATTCTGGTCTCCTACAACGATTGTTGGAATACCAGCCGCTTTATAAGCTCTTTGTACAGCCGGAACCTCACCGTATTCACCAGTTAATTCACTTTTAACTTTATTGGTTTCCATGTTGTAAGCATTCACCGCTCCAATCAACATGTTGTTTGAAATATTATCCAGGTGACCTCTGTATTTCAGCCATGGTCCAGCCATAGAAATGTGGTCGGTAGTACATTTTCCGAAAGCTTTGATCAGTACTCTTGCTCCTGTAATGTTTTTACCGTCCCATGCCGGAAATTCTTCCAATAGCTGAAGTCTGTCTGAAGTTGGGCTTACATTCACAACAACTTTAGAACCGTCCTCTGATGGAGCCTGGTATCCGTTGTCGTCTACAGCAAATCCTTTTGAAGGAAGTTCGAAACCTTTAGGCTCGTTAAGTTTTACCTGTTCACCTGCTTCGTTAGTTAATGTATCCGTAATCGGGTTGAAATCCAATCTTCCTGAGATCGCTACAGCAGCTACCATTTCAGGAGAAGCTACAAATGCATGGGTATTTGGGTTACCGTCAGCTCTTTTCGCAAAGTTTCTGTTGAAAGAGTGGATAATAGAGTTTTTCTCTCCTTTTTCCGCACCTTCTCTGTCCCATTGTCCGATACATGGTCCACAGGCATTGGTAAAAATTCTTGCGTTTTCAAATTTTCTGAAAGAATCCAGGAATCCGTCTCTTTCTGCTGTAAATTTTACCTGTTCAGAACCTGGATTGATTCCCAGGATAGCTTTAGGTTTAACGCCTTTTGATACTGCATCTTCTACAATGGAAGCCGCTCTTGATAAATCTTCATAAGAAGAGTTGGTACAAGAACCGATAAGCGCCCATTCCACTTCTAATGGCCATCCGTTAGCTTCAGCTTTAGCTCTGAATTCAGCAACAGGAGTCGCTAAGTCCGGAGTGAAAGGTCCGTTTAAGTGAGGTGTCAATTCAGAAAGGTTGATTTCTATTAATTGATCGAAATATTGTTCAGGGTTAGCATATACTTCAGCATCCCCCGTTAAGTGTTCAGCAATTTTATCAGCGGCATCTACTACGTCCTGTCTTCCTGTAGCGGAAAGATATCTTCTCATAGAATCATCATATCCGAAAGTAGAAGTGGTAGCCCCGATTTCAGCACCCATGTTACAGATCGTACCTTTACCGGTTGCGGAAAGAGATTCTGCACCTTCACCGAAATATTCCACGATACATCCTGTACCTCCTTTTACGGTAAGAATTCCGGCAACTTTTAAGATCACATCTTTTGCAGAAGTCCATCCGTTCATTTTACCGGTTAATTTTACTCCGATAAGTTTAGGCATTTTAAGTTCCCAGGCCATTCCTGCCATTACGTCTACCGCATCAGCACCTCCTACACCAATAGCAACCATTCCCAGTCCGCCGGCGTTTACCGTATGCGAGTCGGTACCAATCATCATTCCTCCGGGAAATGCATAGTTTTCCAGGACAACCTGGTGAATAATACCTGCTCCCGGTTTCCAGAATCCGATTCCGTATTTATCACATACAGAGCTTAAGAAGTTGAATACCTCGGAGTTTTTGTTGATCCCTTCCTGTAAGTCTTTATCAGCACCTACTTTAGCCTGGATAAGGTGATCCGCGTGAGCAGTAGAAGGAACAGCCACTTTAGCTTTTCCTGCCTGCATAAACTGTAAAAGTGCCATCTGTGCGGTAGCATCCTGCATCGCTACTCTGTCCGGTGCAAAGTCCACATAAGAGTTCCCTCGTTCATACGCTTGTGTAGCATTTCCTTCCCAAAGGTGGGTGTAAAGGATTTTTTCTGAAAGGGTAAGAGGTTTTCCCACAATTTGTCTTGCTGCTGCAATTCTTTCAGGGTAACGTTCGTACACCTTTTTGATCATATCAATATCAAAAGTCATATCGTATTTTAGTTTTGTTCTTGTTCTGTTAATGCTTCTTTTCCCTGTGTTGAAAAAGAAAATCACTTATCTATGCATCAAAAAACGTTCCTATAATCCATAAACAGGGTGTTTTTGATTCTGAAATCAATAGATTTTATAACTTTCAATTTAAGAAAAATTAGAATTTATTTTCCAGCTTTTATCGAAAAAAAAACGTAACTATCATAAAATAGAAACGTTCTAAACAAAAAAATGGAAGATTTTAAATCCTTAAGGACTAAAATCTTCCAATAATATAGTTATTCAATAGTCTTGCGACTTATTATCAATCTCTTAGTGAGCGCTTGTACTTGTTAATTCTTTAATAGAAGGAACAAAAGTAGTAAGGTCAATTCCCTCAACAGCAGTTTTATACTCATCGATGCTAGGAATTCTTCCGATGATTGCGGAAAGAACAACAACGGGAGTTGAAGCAAGCAGGGATTCTCCTTTTTTACGTTCAGAATCTTCAACTACTCTTCCCTGGAAAAGACGGGTAGAAGTTGCTAAAACAGTATCTCCTTTAGCTGCTTTTTCCTGGTTACCCATACAAAGGTTACATCCCGGGCGCTCAAGGTACATTACGTTTTTGTACTCTGTACGTGCTTCTCCTTTTGGAGCGTTGTCATCAAATTCAAAACCGGAATATTTTTCCAGTAATTCCCAGTCTCCTTCAGCTTTTAATTCATCAATGATATTATATGTAGGAGCTGCCACTACAAGCGGAGCATTGAATTCTACTTTTCCTTGTTGCTTTTCAAGGTTTCTCAACATCTGGGAAACGATCTTAAGGTCTCCTTTGTGAACCATACAGGATCCTACGAAACCAAGGTCTACTTTTTTCTCACCTCCATAGTAAGAAAGGTCTCTGATGGTATCGTGAGTATATCTTTTAGATACATCGTCATTGTTTACGTCCGGGTCAGCAATCATTGGTTCAACAATTACATCAAGGTCTACAACAACTTCAGCATAATATTTAGCGTTTGCATCAGGAGTCAAAGCAGGTTTTTCACCTGATCTGATTTCTGCAATTCTCTTATTTGCTTTGTCAATTAATCCCTGAAGAACTTTGTTGTGATTATCCATACCCTTGTCGATCATGATCTGGATTCTGCCTTTTGCAATTTCCAGTGATTCGATCAAAGTATTATCTTCAGAAATGTTGATAGAAGCTTTTGCCTTCATTTCAGCAGTCCAGTCTGTAAATGTAAATGCCTGGTCAGCAGGAAGTGTTCCGATATGAACCTCAATGATTCTACCCTGGAATACATTTTCTCCTCCAAACTGCTTTAACATCTGAGCCTGCGTTGCATGAACCACATCACGGAAATCCATGTGAGGCTTCATTTCACCTTTGAAAGTTACTTTTACAGATTCAGGGATCGGCATGGATGCTTCACCGGTAGCCAATGCAAGCGCTACAGTTCCTGAGTCAGCTCCAAAAGCAACTCCTTTAGACATTCTGGTGTGAGAGTCACCACCAATAATGATAGCCCACTCGTCTACAGTGATATCGTTAAGAACTTTGTGGATAACGTCAGTCATGGCGTGGTATTCACCTTTCGGGTCACGGGCTGTAATCAGTCCGAACTCGTTCATGAATTTCATCAGCTTAGGAATGTTAGCCTGAGCTTTTTTATCCCAAACGGAAGCCGTGTGGCATCCGGACTGATAAGCACCATCTACGATTGGAGAAATCACAGTTGCTGCCATTGATTCTAATTCCTGAGCGGTCATCAAACCTGTTGTATCCTGAGATCCAACAATATTAACCTGTACACGAACGTCAGAACCGGCGTGCAGAACTTTTCCTGGGGTAGTTCCCACAGCATTTCTGTTGAAAATCTTTTCTACAGCAGTAAGTCCCTGTCCTTCATGAGAGATTTCTTTTGAAGGAGCAAAAACCGTCGGCGCTTCAATACCTAAAACCTGAGCAGCAAATGTCTGTAGTTTTTTACCAAATACGACCGCGTAAGATCCTCCTGCTCTGATGAATTCCATCTTTTGCGGAGTGAAAGATTTGGTAAGGTCGATCAGTTCCTGGTCGCCGTTGTATAATTTCTTTTCTTTTGTATTGATTGTTAAAACAGTTCCTGTTGCTACTGAATATGCTTCTTCAAGAACAATGTCACCGTTTTCATTACGAACCGGGTTCCCGTTTTCGTCAACTTTCTTTACCCAGTTTTTAAGGTCAATACCGATACCTCCGGTAACGTCTACTGTGGTAAGGAAGATCGGAGAAATACCGTTTGTTCCTCCTACAATGGGAGCAATGTTGACGAATGGTACGTATGGGCTTGCCTGTTTTCCTGTCCAAAGAGCAACATTGTTTACTCCTGACATTCTGGATGATCCTACACCCATTGTTCCTTTTTCAGCGATCAGCATAACGCTTGCATCAGGATGCTTTGCCTGTAAAGCTTTGATTTCTTCCTGAGCTTCAGGAGTGATCATACATTTACCGTGAAGTTCACGGTCTGATCTTGAGTGAGCCTGATTACCAGGAGAAAGTAAATCTGTAGAAATATCTCCTTCACCAGCAATATAAGTAACTACTTTAATTTCTTCAGCAACTTCAGGAAGTTTAGTGAAGAATTCAGCTTTTGCGTAGCTTTCAAGGATTTCTTTTGCAATTTCGTTACCGCTGTTGAATGCTTCTTTCAGACGGTTCGTATCTGCTTCATAAAGGAAAACCTGAGTTTTAAGAACGTTGGCAGCTTCTTTAGCAATAGCTGCATCATTACCTAAAGCAAGGTCCAGCAGCACCTCAATAGAAGGTCCGCCTTTCATATGAGACAATAATTCAAAGGCAAATGCCGGGGAAATTTCTTCTACTACGGATTCACCCAGAATAATTTCTTTTAAAAATTTTGCTTTTACTCCCGCTGCACTCGTAGTTCCGGGTAGTGTGTTATAAATGAAAAATTTAAGAGAGTCCGGTCGGTCAGCATTATCTGAATCTTTAATTTGTGCAATGATTTCGCTTAGTAATTCAGCACCATCAATTGGCTTTGGATGAAGCCCCTGGGTTTTTCTTTCTTCAATCTCTTTGATGTAATCCTTATAAATACTCATAATAGAAGGTCTTTCAAAATTAAAGCTAGGTCAGCTTTTTCTTTACCGGTGTGTATAAATACAATTAATGACATTTTGAGTTCTCGCATTTTGATGCAACATTAACCGAATAAAGTCAGCATAATCCACACTTTTTCAAAAGTTTTTTAAAATTATCAAACATTTCAAAATGTCCCCAAAATTACGAAATTTTACAATTTTATAAGAATGAAATTATTTAGATTCTTTATAAATATGAATTTTATAATATCTATTTTTGGTCGTATTTTTGTAATCAAATGGAGAATATGAAAAATATCCTGAATGTTTTATGTGTTTTTATTTCGATTTTCGTTTTCTCGCAGACCAAATCTGTGAAGAAAATTCCTGTGAAAAAAAGAACAAAAAGCACGGTTAAAAAAGCAGCTTCAGCCAGCAAACCTAATGCTGATCTGGTAGTGATCAATAAAGATCTTCCTGTTTTGATTCCTAAGAAAAAAGGAGATCAGTTCGGGTATGTCAATCAGAACGGGAAATTTATTATTCAGCCGGAATATCATATTGCCGTATTTTTTTATGAAGACTGCAACCTTCTGAATTCTCCTAATGAAAAAGTGAGAAAATTTGGAACAAAAGACTATGCTACGGTGGAGAAAAATATGATTTCTTACCGCATAGATCAGTCTGGTAAGAGAGTCTATCAGTTCAAAGATACCGATTTTGGAAAATGTAAATTTGAAGAATATAAACAACAGTTATTCCAGGCGTATATCCTTAATGGTTTTTATGGAATCATTGAAAAATCAAAATTTGTGAATGCGGCCGACTACAGACAGTATCAGATCTATCCACAATATCAGTATCTTTTTATTCTTGAGGGTGATGATGTTGCGAATCCGATGATTGTTGCCTCCAATAATGATAAATTCGGTATTATTGATGTTAACAATAAAGTGATTATTCCGTTTGAATATTCCAATATTAAAAGAAATTTCAGCTGGAAACTGGGTAAAATGTTTGAAGTGACAAAAGACGGCTCAAATTACTATTATATCGATGCCAACAACAAAACTTACTAGAGAATGATAAATGATGAATGATTCATTTGATAACTCCTATTTTTCGTAGTATTTTTCAATTACGTAACCCGCAACCTAACAACCCACATCTCGCACCTCGCAACCCACTATCCCGCATCTCGAAACCCAAATTCCAATTCATATATTTTTTGTAATTTTGCAACTGAAATAAAGGGGTGCTTTAACAGGCTGAGATTATACCCAATGAACCTGGAACAGGTAATGCTGTTTAGGGAATTGAAAATGTACCAATGAAACAGTATAACAATATACCAATTGCTAGACTGTTAAATTAATAAAATTGTTACATTATTGCTCAACCCCTTTTATTCATTAAATGTTAAAGATTTATAGAATGAAAGGATTATTTTTTTTAGGACTTACCGTAGGAGCTGCGGCTTTTATACAGGCTCAGAATAAAGATTCCCTAAAGGTGAGGGAAATTGAAGCAGTCAACTTTACCAAAAGGCTTCCGGTAGCAAAGGAAATCGTCAATGTACAGAAAGATCTGGACAGTAAGAATCTGGGACAGGATCTTCCTATTCTTTTGAAAAACCAAACTTCCATTATTTCGACGTCAGATGCCGGAAACGGGGTAGGATATACCGGTTTCAGAATCCGTGGAGTTTCAGGAAGTGCCATCAATGTTATGATGAACGGTGTTCCATACAACGACTCTGAAAGCCAGGGAACCTTTTTTGTCAACGTTCCGGATTTGACAAGTTCTGCCTCACAGATTGTCATTCAGAGAGGAGTAGGAACTTCCAATAACGGGGTTTCTGCCTTCGGAGCAAGTATTAACGTACTTTCTAAGGATCCTGAAGAGAAATTTTATTTTAAAACGGATGACAGCTACGGATCATTTAATACTTATAAATATTCAGCAGAAATTGGCTCAGGGAAATTCTGGAAAAACCGACTTTCCGTGATGGGAAGATATACTCATATTCATTCTGACGGCTATATCGACAGGGCTTCATCCAACTTACATTCTTATAATTTCACTGCTTTATTTGAAGAAGGGAATACAAAATTACGTTTAATGGCTTTTGGCGGAAAAGAGAAAACGTATCAGGCATGGAACGGGATTGATCGTAAAACCTGGGAGACCGATCCTAAATTCAATATTTCAGGAGCCATTTATGATGCCAACTGGGAGAATATTGTAAGTTTCTATGATAATGAAACGGATAACTACAGACAGAACCATTATCAGTTGCTTTGGGAACAGAAATTCAACGACCGCTGGAATCTGGAAACCACTTTCCACTATACAAAAGGAAAAGGATATTACGAAAACTACAAGCAGGGAGATCCGTTTTCAAGATATAACCTTCCCAATATAACAGAAGGAGGGCAAACGATAAAAGCTTCAGACTTTATCAGAAAAAAATGGCTGAACAACGATTTCTACGGAATGGTTTCTACATTGTACGGAAAGTTTGAAAATTTAGATCTGAACTTTGGTGCTGTGGTCAATCAGTATTACGGAAGACACTATGGAAATGTTACCGGCGTGTTTTTCCCTCAGATTGAGGAAAGCGAATATTATAGAAACCGCTCTGTAAAGAATGAGGTGTCTGGTTTTGCAAAAGCTTTATTAAGATTGAATAATTTTGAATTCTTTGGTGATTTGCAGCTCAGAAAAATCAATTACAAGACAAAGATTCTGACGGCTGGTGATGGTGAAGGAGCAGATTTAAGTAAAAACTGGCTGTTTTTTAATCCAAAAGCCGGAGTAAATTACAGAATTGACGGAGGTAAAATATTCCTTTCTTACGCCCACGCCCATCGTGAACCCAACAGAGACGATCTGATGGCTAATAATGATGTAAAAGCAGAAAAGCTTCACGATATTGAAGCCGGTTTTGAAAAACAGTTCGGAATCGTTTCTTTTACTGCGAATGTGTATTATATGTATTATGTGAACCAATTGGTTCTGAACGGAGAACTGAATAACGTAGGGGCATTTATCAGAACAAATTCAGGGAAGAGCTACAGAAGAGGTATTGAGGTTGGTGCTTTGGCAAAACTATCCAAACAATGGGAGGTTTCCGGTAACGTAACATTAAGCCAGAACAGAAATCAGGATTTTAATATTCAGAATGGTGATGTTCCTAAAAGCCTTGGAAATACTCAGATTTCATTTTCTCCAAATGTTATAGCCAATTTAGGCTTGAAATTCAATCCTACAAAAAAATTCCAGTTTGCTTTAATGAATCAGTATGTAGGAAAACAATATCTGGATAATACCGAAGATGCCAATCTGCAGCTTAAAGATTATTTCCTTACAGATTTCAATGCGCAGTACCAGTTTAAAATTGCCAATAATGAAATTGCATTAAAGCTATTGGTGAATAACCTGTTCAATAAGAAATATGTGAACAATGGATCTGTTTATGATGGGCAGCCTTATTATTTTTCACAGGCAGGAACGAACTTTATGTTTGGAGTAAGCTGGAAAATTCAGTAATTGACAAATCGGTGTTTGCTTTTTAGTAGATTTACCATTTTTAAACTTAAAAAAAGCAGTTTAAATAACAGTATATCTGTTTTAATACAGAATAATCAAAAGACTGTTCCGGCAGTCTTTTTTATATCCATTAAATATTACAAAAAGTCCCGAAAAAGTTATAAATTTGCTGCCAAATGAATATTTCAGCATATATTTTAGAATACTTAAAACAATTTGGAACTGCCACAGTTCCAGGCTTTGGGGTGTTTTCACTGAAAAATTCTAAGGCAATTATCAATTCTGAAAACGGAAGCATCTTGCCTCCGGCCAGCCAGATTGAATTTGCCATAGATTATGAAGTCCGGGCTGAAGACCTTACTGCTTTTATTGCAGAACAAAAACAGATGTCTCTGGAAGCTTCAAGAAGTGATCTTAAAATTCAGACTGATTTTTGGAAGAAAAAACTTCAGGCCGAACAGGTTCTTGACATTCAAAACCTTGGAACCGTTTTCATTGAAGAAGGACATACCCATTTCAAGGGAAAAAGAATAGAATCCGGACGTCCGGATTTTTACGGATTGGAAGAAATCAGATTTTCAGATATCAATAACGGGGAAAAAGTAAATGCTTCTGTGAATCGTGAAAAGGATTTTAAATTCAAAAAAACAATTCTTTGGCTTTTCCTTCTGATTATCCCGGTTCTTGGAATTGTATACCTGGCGTTTACCCAGCAGGAACTTCTTTTCGGAAAGAAATCTTTCAATAATGTTTCAGTACAAACTTCTACCCATAGGATCGTAAAAGATACGGTGAAGATGAAAGTACATACTCCGGAAACACCCGTTACAGATTCTTTGAAAAAAGATTCATTAGTAAAACCCGCCGGAAAAGTAAAGCAATCTGCTCCGGCTGTCCCAAACAACACTAAGACTAGATGGCAAAAATAAAAAAAGCGTCAGAATCTCTGACTATTATGACCAATATCGTTCTTCCGAACGAAACCAACTCTTTAAGAAACCTTTTCGGTGGTGAGCTTTTAGCAAAAATGGACCGTTGTGCGTCTATTTCAGCAGCAAGACACTGTGAAAGAAGAGTAGTAACAGCTTCAGTAAACCACGTATCTTTCAATCACCCTATTCCGGAAGGAGGTGTAGTTGTACTGGAATCTAAAGTTTCCAGAGCATTTTCTACTTCCATGGAAGTGTATGTAGATGTATGGTTGGATGATCCAATCAACCAGAAGAAAGTTCATACGAATGCTGGGATTTATACTTTCGTTGCAGTAGATGAATTCAACCGTCCGATTCCTATTCCGGAAATGATTCCTGAAACAGATGAGGAGAAAGAAAGATTTGCAGCGGCATTCCGTAGAAAAGAACTTTCATTGATCCTTTCCGGAAGAATGAAACCTTTGGAGTCTGTAGAACTTAAAAAACTATTCCAGGAACCACAGGAGTCTAAGAAAGAAAAGAAATAAAACACAAAAAACGCACATGACGGGCACAAATTTTCACAAATGGTTTGTGCTCAGTCAGATGAAAAAAAATAAGCAAAATGGATATTTCAGAAAATGATATATCAAAAATAGTCTACGAAGCAGGGTTATGATGAGGTTAAAATGGATCTTGGTCATAGACTTGACTTTTTGATTGAAAAAAAATTTGTGCTGGAAATAAAATCTATAGAATCATTACAGGATATTCATTTAGCGCAAATACTTGCCTACCTTCGCCTAAGTAATTGTAAACTTGTGATGTTGATCAACTTCAATACACTTCAGTTTAAAAATGGTGTTAAGAGAGTAATTAACGGTACCTTATAATTTGTGCTATTTGTGAAATAAATTAGTGACATTTGTGTTTAAACTATGAAAATACTTCTTTTAGATAAAAACCATCCTCTCATCACTGAACAGCTTTTGGCTAAGAACTTTATCCTGGAAGAGGATTTTACATCGTCTTATGATGAGGTTTGCGATAAAATTGAGAACTACGACGGAATTATCATCAGAAGCCGTATTCCATTAGACCGGAATTTTCTGGAGAAAGGGAAGAATCTGAAGTTCATTGCAAGAGTAGGGGCCGGAATGGAAAATATTGATATTCCTATTGCAGAAAAACTGGGAATTCAATTGATCAATTCTCCTGAAGGAAACAGAGATTCCGTGGCAGAACACGTTGTGGGAATGCTTCTGGTGATCTTGAACAGACTTTTTATTGCTTCCCAGGAAGTGAAAAACGGGATCTGGAAGCGTGAAGAAAACAGAGGAGATGAGCTGTTGGGAAAAACAGTGGGATTGATTGGCTATGGTAACATGGGAAAAGCTACTGCAAAAAGACTTTCAGGGTTCGGATGTAAGGTGATTTTCCATGATATTCTTCCTGATCTTTCAGATGAATATGCAACACAGGTTTCACTGGAAGAACTGAAACAGTCTGCAGAGGTCGTAAGCCTGCATATTCCTTTAACTTCAGAAACCCACTATCTTATTAACGAAGCTTTCATTGCAGAGATGAAAAACGATTTTTATTTTGTCAATACTGCAAGAGGAAAAAATGTGGAAACTAAAAGTTTAGTAGAAGCATTGAAGTCAGGGAAAGTAAAAGGTGCATGTCTGGATGTTTTGGAATATGAAAAATCTTCTTTCGAGAACATTGAATCGGAAAATGAAGACCTGAAATATCTTCTTGAATCGGAGAAAGCCATTGTCACACCCCACATTGCCGGATGGACCCATCAAAGTAAAGAAAAACTGGCTCAGTTTATTGTAGATAAGATTGTAGCTTCACACTGTTAAGTTGTTTAAAAAATAAAATATAAAGGCGGATTTACAAAAAGTAAATCCGCCTTTTATGATGATTTTGCCCTTCCATATTTTACTTTTCCATCCATTTATGTTAAATAATTCATAATATCCCCATCATACTTATTATTTATTTCGAGTTTTATTAAATTGCCGCTCATTTTTGAATCTCATGACGACGCGTAATTTTGTACTTATTTTAACTGTTCTATTATCAATATTTTCCTGTAAAAAAAAGTCTGAAGCCAAAGAAGTTTCGGCTGAAAATACAACCAATCTGCCCAACTATGGAAATGTAGATCTGAGTGATATTTTTACAAAGGGTGACGGACAGCTTTTGAACAGACAAACTACCGTAAGTTATATAGACCAGTATTACAAAAAGATATGGGAAGGAGGAGACCTTAGCGGTGGAATTCTTGTTGCCAAAGGTGATGAAATCCTGTATGAAAATTACAGAGGTTTCGGAAGAGAAGGAAATCAGATGCCGATCGACAAAAATACACCATTGCATGTCGCTTCAGTTTCAAAGACTCTAACGGCAATGGCTATGATGAAACTGATAGAGGCCGGAAAAATAAAATTAACGGATCATCTTACTCAGTTTTTTCCGGGGTTTCCATACCCGAATGTTACTGTTCAGACTTTGCTGGATCAAAGAAGCGGTCTTCCGAAATACGAATATTTTATTACCAAAATACAGCCTGTCCCGGCAGAACTGTCAAAACCTTTCATTACCAATGAAGATGTTTTGAATATGATTATCAAGTATAAACCAGATCTGGCAAGAGATACGGATACAGGATTCATGTATTGCAATACGAATTTTGCTTTATTGGCTTTATTAATTGAGAAAGTGACTAAAACTCCTTTCCCTCAGGCGATGAAAGAAATGGTTTTCACACCATTGAAAATGAATAACACGTACATCTTCCAGGAAAAAGATATCCCTACAGCTTCGCAGTCTTTCTATTATGGAGGAAATAAGTTGTATCCTTTAGACAGACTTGATCTGATTTACGGAGATAAAAATGTGTACACGACACCAAGAGATTTATACAACTTCTCAAAAGCAATGTTTTCGAAAAATTTCCTGAAACCGGAACTGATGCAGATGGTATTCACTCCTTACAGCAATGAAAAAGCAGGAATGAATAATTATGGATTAGGTTTCCGAATGAAAATATTCGATAATGGCGAGAAGCTGACCTATCACAACGGATGGTGGCATGGCACCAACTCGGTATTTGCCCATCTTTTAAAATCTAAGGTTACCATTGTAGCTATTGGAAATAAATATTCAAACAAAGTATATACGGCTCTTGCATTGTCCGGTTTATTCGAAGATTTCCCTTTGCAGAAGGAAAAGCTGCATACCGTTATGCACGACAATAAAGATACTTTGAATTCCGGACAGGAAGTTTTTGGAGAATAATGTTTACTTTTGCCTAAACATTTTCATGAAAAGGTTTCTTTTATTACTTATTATCTGTTTTCTTGTACATTCATGTGCAAGAGTAGGATCTCCTGTCGGAGGGCCTAAAGATACCCTGGCACCCAAGTTTTTAAGCTCAAACATTGATACAACAAGAATCAATGTCAAAAGAGATATTCGTGAACTCCGTCTGGATTTTGATGAATATGTGACATTGAAGGATATCAATAAAAACCTGATTATTTCACCTCCTATTAAAGGAATAACGAGAATACTTCCATCGAATATTGCCAACAAATTTGTTCTGATTCAGTGGACAGATACCCTTCAGGCCAATACCACCTATAATTTCAATTTTGGAAATTCAATTGTTGATAATAACGAATCTAATATACTAAGGTATTTCAATTTTGCTTTTTCCACAGGAGACAAATTGGATGATTTGTATATCAGTGGTGAAGTAAAGGATGCCCTCGATACTAAAAAGAAAACCGGAACTACAACAGAAAATAAGCTAGTGGTAGGATTGTATCAGGTAAAAGATACCATGGATTACAAGAAAAAGCCTTACTATATCACTAAGGTAGATGAAGATGGATATTACGAATTAAATTATCTGACTCCCGGAAAATACAAAATTATTGCTTTTGAAGATGAGAACGGAAATTCAATGTATGATCCTGGAAAAGAAAAAGTTGGATTCCAGAAAGATCCGGTGAATGTTGAGAAATCCATTTCAGGATTAAACTTAAAGGTATACCCTTCCAAAAAACCGGTGAAGTATGTAGAAATGAAAGAGATAGCCGGAGGAGTTCTGATGACCTTTGAAGGAAATCCTGATGAAGTAAAAGTACAGTCGCTGAACGAGAAATTAAAGGATGTCAAGATAACACACAATCCGAAATCAGACTCGGTGAGAATCTGGTTTGATGCTGTAAAGGATAATGTGGGGCAGGAAGCAAATGAAAAGCTGATCTTCACCCATAATAAAGGTCCGAAAAAAGACAGTGCCTACAGTGTTTCTTTATTTTACAGATATAATAAGAAGAATGCTATGGATGTCTTTAGTGATAACGACGGAACCTCTATCGCTCCAAAGGCAGATTTAAAAATTGCATCAAACTATATTGTTGATAAAATTGATCCTTCAAAATGGACTTTAAGAGCCAAAGGAGACAGTTTAACAACTTTACCATTCACTGCTAAAATCTCCGAAACAAATCCTTACCAGATTCATGTTCAATCCGACTTTGTGATGGGCAAAAGCTATGAACTTACAGTTCCTAAGGAAACCGTATCTTCATTTTATGCCAAAAACACCCAATCAAAGCGTTTTGACTTTGATGTCGCCAAAGTAGATCAGTTTGGAAGTGTTGAGTTCTCTGTTTCCAATGCGCCGGAAGCAAATTATTGGATTCAGTTAATGGATTCTGACAAGGTAGCTTATCAGAAATATACTAAAGGAGATAAGGTAAAGTTTGATATACTCAGACCTGGAGAATATATTGTAAGGATTCTGGTGGATAATAACGGAAACAAATATTGGGACGAAGCAGATTTCGCGAATGATATTTTTGCTGAAGATGCTTATATTTTCTATAAAAAAGTTATTGTCAGAGCCTTATGGGAAACAAGAGAGGATTGGGATCTGAAAGATACCAGAACACTTGATAGTCCGAAATCACCAAGTGTAACAACGCCAGCTCCGGCACCTGCCACTCCATCTCCGTCAGAAACTCCGGTGTCTGCAGAACCTGCAGCAACGAAGCAAGTGCAGAAAAAAGAATTTAAATCCGGCAATGCTGTTTTAACTCCAGCTAAGTAAGCAGATGAAGACGGCTAAGAAAATAGTATTCTGGACATTGGTGGCGTTTGCCCTGATTCAGTTTTTCCCTGTTGACAGGGTGAATAAACCCGTTGATTCTGCGGTTAACTTTGTTGATTCAAGGAAATCACCGGAAAAAGTAAGAGCGTTGCTTAAAAACGCCTGTTATGACTGCCATTCCAATGAAACGGTTTATCCGAAATATGCTTTTATCGCACCCATTTCATGGTCTGTAAAAAGCCATGTGAATGAAGGCAGGGAACACCTTAATTTTTCTACCTGGGGAACTTATAATAAGGATTTGAAGGAGAATATGCTGACTAAGTCTATTCAGACCATTCAGAATAAAACAATGCCGATGCCCGGTTATATTGTTTATCATAAAGAAGCCAATCTTTCAGAAGCTGAAAGAGCATTGCTGATTCAGTATTTTGAAGAAATGCTGAAGACTAAAACCTATTAGTTTCCACCATGAAAAAACTCCCGCAGATTTTACAAACAAGCATATTGTTTAAACAATAATCTGCCTGATCTGTAAAATCTACGGGAGAATATTTTACAAAAATTATTTCTTTATATAGCTCTCGAAAAATCTCTTCTGAGAATCGAAAGCGATATCTTCAAGATCCAGATCCTGTAAAGGAATCCAGACTGCTTCTGAGATTTCAGAGAGTTCAAGACTTACCTCAAATTTTTCCGGAACATTGTATTCATAAAAGAGATCGATTGTATTATAGTCAATTTCCTTATATTGATAAATGTTGGGAAGGCTGGTAATGTATTTCAGGTTAGAAATATTGATATCAAGCTGAAGTTCTTCAAAAAGTTCTCTTTTACAGGTTTCCTCTGCACTTTCTTTTGGATCAACAAATCCTCCGGCCAGGTCAAGTTTTCCTTTTTTAGGATCTCTGTTTCTTCTGGTAAGATAAATTTGGTCTCCACATCTGATGACAACTGCTACAGCACCTGCCACATTATTATACAAAGTAAAACCACATTCCGGGCAGCTCCATTTCTTTTCACCATCCCAGTGTAAGGATTCTTTGCCGCAGCTTGGGCAATATTTCAATAGTTTCATTGAGCAATATTAATATTTCTCGGGTGATAACTCAAAATAACATCCCTTAATTCTTCTGTTTTCAGGTGCGTGTAGATCTCCGTTGTTGTAATACTGGAATGTCCCAGCATTTCCTGAATATAACGTAAATCTGCTCCATTCTGTAATAAATGGGTTGCAAATGAGTGTCTGAATGTGTGTGGAGATATTTTTTTGTTAACCCCTGCTTTATCTGTAAGTTCTTTAATAATAAGAAATACAATTACCCTGGACATGGAAGTCCCGCGGCTGTTTAAAAACAGAGTATCTTCATATTTCTTATTGATTTTACCTTTAGAACGAACCTCTTTGATATAACTTTCAAGCAGATCAGCCGTATAATCAGCTAAAGGAACAAAACGGGTTTTGTTTCCTTTTCCGTGTACCTTGATATATTGCTCTTTGAAGTTGATATTGGATATCTTCAGATCGATCAGTTCGGAAACACGAAGTCCGCATCCATATAGTACCTCTATGATGCATTGGTTTCTTTTTCCAAGATCTGTATTGACCTCAATAGCAGCAATAATTTTGTTGATATCAGGCAGGCTTAAAGTATCAGGTAGATATAATCCCAGTTTAGGGCCTTCAAGTAACGCCGCAGGATTGTCTTCACGATATTCATCCTCCAGCAGAAATTTGAAGAAAGCTTTGATGGAAGATATCCATCTTGCCTGTGATCTCTCACTGAATTTCTGTTTGGAAAGATTGAAAATGTATTCCTGCAGGTTTTCGTAACCGATGGAGTCTGGACCGACGTTTTCCAGATCCTCTTCTGCGTAATCTTTTAATTTTTTAATGTCCCGAACATAGGCGTCGAGCGTGTTTTCTGAAAAATTTCTTTCGAAACGAAGAAATATTTCAAAATCTTTGATCTTTTCATCCCAAGTCATTTGTGCTTATTTTTTTAGTTCACAGTCCGATATTTGTTCTATTTCAATGTTATGGTTTCTCAGGAACGATATTCCATCGTCATCCGAATACTCATTAATATACACCAGTCTCGTAATCCCCGCCTGCAGAATCAGCTTGCTGCATTCTTTGCAGGGAGACAGCGTTAAATATAACGTTGCTCCTTTTGCAGATTGGGTAGAGGCCGCCAGCTTTAATATAGCGTTGGCTTCCGCATGCAATACGTACCAGTGTGTTTTCCCGTCTTCATCTTCACAGCAGTTTTCGAATCCCGAAGGAGTCCCGTTGTAACCATCTGAAATAATCATCCTATCTTTTACGATAAGAGCTCCCACCTGTTTTCTCTTACAGTAGGAGAGTTTTGCCCATTCCTGAGCCATTTTTAGATAAGCTTTATCAAACTTATTCATACCGCAGCATTGTTTTTTTTTCGAAATAATTTGGATTAAAATCTTTTAGAAAGATTTAGAAGTTAGGTTTTCTCTTCTCTAGAAACGCAGTAACTCCTTCTTTCTTATCTTCCATTTCAAAAAGTTCTCCGAAATATTTAATTTCAGTTTCAAAACCTTTCTCCGTATCAGATAAATTCACGGCGTTTATAGCCTTCGATATTGCCATTGGTGAATTGTAGGCAATCGTGTTTGCTAATTCTCTCGTTTTGGTTAATAATTCTTCAATAGGGTAAACTTCGTTCACCAGTCCGATCTCTTTTGCTTTTTGAGCAGGGATCATTTTGGCAGAGAAGATCATTTCGTTGGCAATACCTTTTCCTACAAGCTTGGGAAGCCTCTGAGTTCCTCCATATCCCGGAATCAATCCAAGTGTTACTTCAGGAAGTCCTAATCTGGCGTTTTCCGATGCATATCTGATGTGGCATGCCATAGCAAGCTCCAAACCTCCTCCTAATGCAAAACCGTTTACGGCTGCAATGACAGGTTTAGACATGTTTTCAATTTTGTTGAACAATGTATTTTGTCCGTTTCTTGCAAGTTTTTCAGCTTTTTCCTGTCCGAATTCACTGAATTCCTTGATATCAGCGCCTGCTACAAAAGATTTTTCTCCACTTCCGGTAAGGATAATGACTCTGCATGAAGTGTCAGTGTTAAGCTCATCCAGTGCGGTGCTGATTTCCTGAATTGTTTTTGCATTTAAAGCATTTAAACTCTCAGGTCTGTTTATGGTAATGATAGATAATTTATCTTCTTTTTTTAATAATATGTTCTCGTAACTCATTTTTCCACTTTAAAATATCATCCTTTGCAAATTATGAATTTTTTACAAAAAAAAGGAAAAAATATTATTTTTTTTTCCTTTTTTTTAATTTATCATTCAATATGATTATTTGGAATGATTCATCATATTTGCATCAATATTGACATTTAGTTGAGAAGCCACTTTCATGCCAAGCTCAATGTTGGCGCGGAAAAAGTGACATAACTGCCGGTTGATAATCTCATCTCTTTTCGGCCCTGTGATACCACTCATGCTGCCTACAATATTTTTGATCAAATGATCTCTGTCCTCAGCATTCATTGCTTTTGAATACAAAAGCCCCGGTTGGGTATAGTGATCACTGTCATTGTCATTTCTGTTGTAGCTGGCAACATGGGCACTGTCCAGCTCGTATTCGTAGTTTTTATATGATGAATCCGGCTTGATGTCATCAAAACTGTTCGGGTGATAATTCGGTTTATCCTGATAGTGGCTTGAATCTGCCATAAAACCGTCTCTTTGGTAATTGTTGACAGCAAAAGGACATCTGTTCACTTCCAGCTGATGAGCGTTAACTCCCACTCTGTAACGGTGAGCATCAGGATAGGAGAATAATCTTCCCTGCAGCATTTTGTCTGGTGAGAAGCTAATTCCGTTAATTAAGCTGCTAGGTGAAAAAGTAGACTGTTCCACATGGGCGAAATAATTAACAGGTATTTCGTTAAGCTCCATTTCGCCTACTTCAATCAGAGGGAAATCATCGTGGAACCATACTTTGGTTACATCAAACGGATTCCATCTGAAATCTTTTGCCTGTTCTTCTGTCATTACCTGAATGTACATCGTCCATTTAGGGAAATCCCCGTTTTCAATAGCATTGCAAAGATCTTCCTGAGCAAAATCAGGGTTTTCTCCGGCCATTTTTACAGCTTCTTCATCTGTGAAATTTTTGACACCCTGTTTTGTTTTAAAATGAAATTTCACCCACACCCTTTCATTTTTATCATTGATCATGGAAAACGTATGAGATCCGAAACCATGCATATGTCTGTAACCATATGGAGTTCCTCTGTCTGACATTAAGATCAGAACCTGATGAAGCGATTCCGGATTTAAGCTCCAGAAATCCCACATCATTGTGGCGCTTTTTAAATTGGTTTTCGGAACTCTTTTCTGAGTATGAATAAAATCCGGGAATTTTTTTGCATCCTTAATAAAGAATACCGGTGTATTGTTTCCTACAAGATCCCAGTTCCCGTCTTCAGTATAAAATTTTAAGGCGAAACCTCTTGGATCCCTTGCGGTGTCTGCACTTCCTTTTTCACCTCCCACCGTGGAAAATCTTGCGAACATTCTGCACGAGTTTCCTACTTTTGAAAACAGTTTTGCTTTCGTGTACTGGCTGATATCATGCGTTACGGTGAAAGTTCCGTACGCTCCGCTTCCTTTGGCATGCACAATCCTTTCAGGAATTCTTTCCCTAACGAAATGCGCAAGATTCTCCTGAAGAATAAAGTCCTGCAGCAATACCGGGCCTCTTGGTCCTACCGTCTGTGAATCCTGATGTTCAAAATAAGGTGCGCCGTTACTTAAGGTTAATTTTTTAGAATCCATATAATTGATGATTTGAATAATTGTTTCTTTTTCCTAAATCCAGTGTAAAGGTAATGAATATCAAATTTACTTGAATTTTTAATTGCTAATAGCAAAAACGTTATATCTTTGTAATAGATAATATTAATCAAATGAACATTCAGCAACTGGAGTATCTTATCGCTGTAGATAAGTATAAACATTTTGGTAAGGCCGCTCAGGCGTGTTTTATTACCCAACCTACGTTAAGTGCCATGATACAGAAATTTGAGGATGAACTGGATGTAAAGGTTTTCGACAGAACTACCCACCCGATCCGTACCACGGATGTAGGTCTTCAGATTATTGATCAGGCAAAGGTAATTATCGAGTCTGTCAATGAGCTGAAAAACAAAGCCAACCTTTTGAACAATATTTTAGGAGGTACCATCAATCTGGGAATCATTCCTACCGTTTCTTCTTTCATCCTGCCAACGGAAATTTTCAAATTCCTTGAAGATAATCCGAAAATTCAGATGAATGTAAAAGAAATGACAACTGATAATATTATTAAAGCTCTGAAAGCAGGAGAACTGGATGCGGGAATTATCTCTACTCCTTACGATACGGCTGATGAGTTTTATCAGGATTTCCTGTTCAACGAGGAGCTCATGATTTACAGCTCCAATACAGAGGCTAATAAAAAGAATTCTTACATCATTCCGGAAGATCTGAATGTGGAGAAAGTATGGCTGCTTGAAGAAGGAAACTGCCTGAGAAATCAGTTTGAAAATATCTGCCACCTGAAAGAAAATACCCTGAAGCCTAAAAATTTGGATTTCCTGGCTTCCAATATCCAGACTCTGGTACACATGGTTGATAAAGTAGGAGGAATAAGTATTCTTCCGGAACTGGCATTGAGCCAGCTTTCAGAAGAGCAGAAGAAAAATGTCTTCAGATTCAAAAAGCCTTTCCCTTACAGAGAAATCAGTATTATTTATTATAAGCCTACATTTAAGCAAAAGATTATTGATGAATTGTCACATTCTATCAAAACTTCTTTAGAGCTTAAGCTGAATTACCACGAAAGTCCGAAAGAATTTGTAAGCATTAAGCCTCAGTAATCGAAATGCTTTAAAGTGATAGAAATCATCAATTTAAATAAAATTGTAATTAGTAAACAAAATTTTTGAGTATTAGGAAAATAGTACTTAAATTTGCTGACGTTTATTACGAGGAAAAATTTGACCTGATTGCAACCTCTATAAAAAAATGCTAAAACAGTATTCTTTTTTCTGGGCAATTTCATTCATATTTTTCGCAAACACTATTTTAAATCTTTAAAAACAAAAGAATTATATGTCTTATTTATTTACATCTGAATCAGTTTCAGAAGGACATCCGGATAAAATTGCCGACCAAATTTCCGATGCATTAATCGACCATTTCTTAGCATATGATAAAGATTCAAAAGTAGCATGTGAAACTCTTGTAACTACCGGACAGGTGGTATTGGCAGGAGAAGTAAAATCAGATGCTTACCTTGATGTACAGACAATTGCCAGAGAAGTAATCAACGGTATCGGATATACAAAAGGAGAATATATGTTCAATGGAGACTCGTGTGGAGTTATTTCTGCAATCCATGAACAGTCGCCAGATATCAACCAGGGTGTTGACAGAGCAGTAAATGATGAGTCTTTTGAAGCTAAAGCAAATGCACAGGGCGCCGGAGACCAGGGAATGATGTTCGGGTATGCCACTAATGAAACGGCTAATTATATGCCGCTTGCACTGGATCTTGCCCACACGATCCTTAAAGAACTTTCTGCTATCAGAAGAGAAAATAAGGAGATCACTTATCTTCGTCCGGATGCAAAAAGCCAGGTAACGATTGAGTATTCTGATGATCATAAGCCTATCAGAATTGATTCTATTGTAGTTTCTACTCAGCACGATGATTTTGGTACGGAAGAAGAAATGTTGAACAAGATTCGTGAGGATATTAAAAATATTCTGGTTCCAAGAGTTGTTGCACAGCAAACTGAAGAAATCAAAGCTTTATTCAACGATCAGATCAAATATCACATCAATCCTACAGGGAAATTTGTAATCGGAGGACCTCACGGAGATACCGGCCTTACAGGTAGAAAAATCATCGTAGATACTTACGGTGGTAAAGGAGCTCACGGTGGTGGTGCTTTCTCTGGAAAAGATCCTTCTAAAGTAGACAGAAGTGCTGCGTATGCAACAAGGCATATTGCTAAAAACCTGGTGGCGGCAGGAGTAGCGGATGAAGTTCTGGTACAGGTTTCTTATGCCATTGGAGTAGCTGAGCCTTGTGGTTTATATATCAATACTTACGGAACTGCAAAAGTGGACCTTCATGATGGGGAAATCGCGAAAAAAGTTTCTGCTATTTTCGATTTAAGACCTTATGCTATTGAGCAGAACTTAAAATTAAGGAACCCTATTTATCAGGAAACAGCTTCTTACGGGCACATGGGTAAAGAGCATTATGTAGCTGATAAAACTTTTAATAAAGGTCATAAGAATGAGATTACGTTAAAAGATCTTGAGTTCTTTACCTGGGAGAAACTTGACAAAGTAGAGGAAATTAAAGCCGCTTTTGGAATTTAATTTCTCTTTAAAGAATAATAAATGAACTGCTTTATCTTTGGATAAGGCAGTTTTTTTTAATTTTACACCTTAATAATATAGAAAGATGATGAATTTTAGAACTGTAGTTGCCGCCCTGTCTCTGTTTTTGCTAAGTACATTAGTAAAAGCTCAATATACCATGCATAAAATGATCAGTGTCGGGTATACTTACCAGAATCAAAGTTTTGGTGAAGTAGGAGGGAAATTACTTTTTCTTAAAAATGATGATGTAATTTACAGATTGGGAGGTTCTGCCATGATGGGATCTGTGGATTCCAAATTTGCTATTATGCCGAAACTGCAGGCAGATGTACTTCTTAATTTTGAAAAGAATGTAGACTTCTATCACTCTTATTATTTTTTAGCAGGCGTTGAAGGGACCAATAAATACATTGCTCCTAAAATAGGAGTTACCTTATTCGGGATGCTGGATCTCACCGGAGGATATGCTTTTCCTGTTGGAGATACCCGTCTGAACGGAAAAGAGATGAAAGGGCTTAATATTAATTTTACATTAAATATTCCTACCGTATTCATTCATGATATGTTTAAATGATTTTTTTTAGATTTTTCTCTATAAAATTTAATAATAGGTTAACAGTTATTAAAAAATTATTATATTTACATCATAATAATTTGTACCGCCTATAGAAGAGACTCTACTCTAGAACTGTTTTGTTTACACAGCAAAGGCCAGAAGAAATATCTGGAGGAATACCTGTCTGCAAATATTTATATTGAGAAGAGTTATGAAATCAAAATCGGATAGTTTACTAATTTCCCTTTACCAGAAAGGTGATGAGGCGGCCTTGTCAACCCTCATACACCGACATCAGAGAGAGCTTTTTACATTCATTTTTTACAAAATTAATGATGAAGATTTGGCCAATGATATCTTTCAGGATACATTCATGAAAATCATTGTGATGCTAAAAGAAGGACGCTATAATGAAGAAGGTAAATTTATTCTTTGGGCGAAAAGAATTTCTCACAATTTAATCATCGATCATTTCAGATCAAAAGCAAAGAATATCAAAGTTTCGGAAACTACTTTTGAAACTGATGAATATTCTATTTTTGATTTAATCAGAGAACCGTCAGAAAATATTGAAGATCAGCTGGTAACCAATCAGATTCAGGAGGATCTTCTGAGGATGCTGCAGTTTTTGCCGCAAAATCAACAGGAAGTAATCAAACTGAGGTTTTTCGATGGTTTAAGCTTCAAAGAAATTGCAGATCATACAGAGATGAGTATTAATACAACTTTAGGAAGAGTACGATATGCACTGATCAACCTGAGAAAAATCATGGACGAAAATAATATAATATTAACGAGATAAATAATATTTCAGAAAATTTCACGTTTTAAAGAAAACATACTTCGCCTATGAAAAAAAATGATTCTTTAAAAGTGAAAACTTTGAAACCTAAGAAACAAACAATTGATTTTTTGCTGAATTTTTCTAAAAGCCTTGAGATTGTGAAAAGCAAGAGCAAAAATTATCCTATTACAAAAAATTAAAATTATTAACTTTGTGCTGTATGAAAATGCAGCACGTTTTTTTTGACCTGGATAATACACTCTGGGATCATCGCAGAAATGCCTATCTCACCATCAAAGATCTTTTTGAAAAACAGGAAATTACTTTAAAGCATCATATTAACTTTGAAGAGTTTCATTCTGTGTATCACGACATCAACGAAGAGTTGTGGGAAAAGATCAGGGACGGGATTATTGGCAAAGAGTATCTGAGAGAACACCGTTTTTATGATTCATTCAAACATTTCGGAATAGATAATAAAGAGCTTGCCCTTTATTTTGAAGAACATTTCCTGGATAATATTGTGAGCCATAACGAACTGGTAGAAGGAGCAGAGGATGTTCTGGAATATCTGAAAGCTAAAAACTATACATTACACATTATTTCCAATGGGTTTCAGGAAGTGACGGAAAGAAAATGTACGCTTTCCGGAATCGCTCCTTATTTTACAACAATTACCAGTGCAGATGCCGTGGGAGTGAGAAAGCCTAATCCAAGGATTTTTGAATACTCGCTGGGACTTTCTGAAGCCAGAAAAGAAGAAAGTATCCTGATTGGTGACGACTGGATTGCAGATGCCATGGGAGCAACAGACTTCGGAATGGATGCTATTTTCTTTGATGTCTATAAGGAAGATAAACAGAAGGAAGGTTTAAAAGCCATTACTCATCTTCAGCAGATTAAGGAATACTTATAAAATAAAAGATAATAAAGTCTATACTATAAAAGCCATTGAGATCATCTTAATGGCTTTTTCGTTTTTTAATATTTTCTAAAAAATCAACGCAGACATCTGTGATCATCTGTGGTTAAATCCAAACTTTACCGCATTTATTTTTTACCGAAATCATTTTTCCCAATTCTTTCCCAAATTGATTGGCAACTTTGCTATATAATACTAACAGAAAGAATTAAATCGTATGAAAAATGTAAAGAAAATCACCGGAGTATTAATGATTATTTTTTTATTAATCGGAGGCTTAGTTTCCGCACAAGACAGAGCAATCACAGCAAATCAGTTACCAAAGACAGCCAAAACCTTTCTTGCAGTACATTTTAAAGGCATCCCTGTAAACTCTGCAATAGAAGACAGAGAAATTTACGGAGTAGATGAATACAAAGTATATCTGACTAATGGAATGAAAATGGAGTTCGACAGCAGCGGAGACTGGAAAGAAGTGGATGGTAAACACCAGAAAATTCCATATGGTTTCATCCCTGCGTCGATCAAAAATTACAGCACAAAAAATTTTCCCAATACTTACATCATCAAGATCGAAAAGAAAAGATGGTCTTATAAGGCAGAACTTTCCAATGGACTGGAGCTTGAATTTGACCGAAACGGAAATTTTAAAAAAATCGATGATTAACATTTAACCGAATACCAACACTCACTATTAGTTACTATGGTCAACTGGAATGTAATAAACAGCAATGGAAGAAAGATTTCTTCTGCTCAGATTAGAAAGAATATGGTTTCATTTATGACAAGGAATCATCCTTGCAGCATCATTGAATCTATTGAAAAAAAATACAGTGCCTATAAAATTCATTTAATGAATGGTCTGTGTCTTGTTTTTGATGCAGACGGCCGGCATGTGAAATCAAATTAGATGATTCATGAAAAAGAACCTGAAGGAAGGAGGCAGAGAGCATTTCCATTTTATAGATTTCTTATCGGTAATTTACCATATCACCCTTATACTGATGATATTATCGTAGACTTTCAGATGTGTATCTCTATCTAAGGCTTCCTCCTTATAATTTCCTATATTTGATATAAGTAAACCATGCAGCAGAGCATATAGATCCGGAATATGAAGATTTTAATAGTAGAAGATGAACCCGAACTGAAAGATACCGTACAGAAATTTCTGGAGGCAGAACACTTCATTGTAGAGTATGCAGAAAATTACAGTGGCGGACTGGAGAAAATTATTTCTTACGAATACGACTGTATTTTACTGGATATCATGCTGCCTGATGGAAACGGAATCGATCTGCTGAAAGAGATCAAAAAAATGCACAAGAAAGATCCTGTGATCATCCTTTCTGCCAAAGACTCAGTAGATGATAAGGTGGCCGGGCTGGAAATAGGAGCGGATGACTATCTTGCAAAACCTTTCCACCTTGCGGAGCTCATGGCCAGAATCAGGTCTGTGATCAGAAGGAAAAATCAGGATGGTGAAAATATCATCCGCTACAAAAATATCAGCATTGATCCGGAGAACAGAACGGTGAAAGTAGGCAATGAAGAGCTTGTTCTTAACCGCAAAGAATATGACCTTTTGTATTATTTTGTGATACATCCTGAAAAAACCTTACAAAAAACAACGCTTGCAGAAGCCATCTGGGGAGATTATATCGATCAGGCAGATAGTCTGGATTTTATTTATTCCCAGATTAAAAATCTTCGTAAAAAACTGAAAATTCTCCATGCAGAGGCCGATTTCCAGGCGGTGTACGGAATAGGATACAAATTGATGTGATGAAAATTTCATTAAAATATTACACGATAAAATACCTGATCATGATCCTGCTGCTGATTATAGCAGTATGGGCGGGTCTTTTTTATGCCTACATTCTGGATGAAGTACACGATAATGTAGATGATGGTTTAAGAGATAGGAAAATACAGATTATTAAAGCTGTTTATCTTAATCCTCAGTTGTTGAAGAATAATGAATTTGGATTCAATGAATTTAAAATCAATCCCATCAAAGCCGGAGATTATCAGAATAAAAGCAGGCTGTACAATAAGATGTACTATATGGAGTATGATGATAAAGACCAGCCTTACAGGGTTTTGGAAGCCGACTTTATTGATCAGTTCAAAGGGCATCAGCGGCTTGTTATCAGGACTTCAACGGTAGAAGAGGACGAATTGATATACGATCTCACAACAGCCTTAATCGTACTTTATATCCTTTTGGTAATTAGTATTGTTGCTGTAAACGGATATCTTCTTAATAAGGCGATGAGACCGTTCTATCAGATATTGGATAAACTTAAAAAATATCAGTTTGGAATTCCTTTTTCCCAGGAAAAACAGAGCTATAAGATCACCGAGTTTGAAGAATTAAATGTAGAAATCAATGAAATGATTGAACGTAATGAACTGGTTTTCTATCAGCAGAAACAGTTTATTGAAAACGCTTCCCATGAACTTCAGACCCCTTTGGCTATCGTGATCAATAAAATTGATCTTATGATTCAGAATGATGATTTAGATAAAAAGAATCTCAATTTTCTTACTGAAGTGAAAAACGACCTGAGAAGAATGGTTGGACTTAATAAATCCTTACTCATGCTTTCCAGGATTGAAAACAGCCAGTTTAATAAAACTTCAGACGTTGATTTTAACAGAAGGATCACCCAGCTTGTTCAGAATTATGAAGACTTTATTGCCTTCAAAAAAGTAGAGGTCAGCATTATTGAGAAAGGAAAATTTGTTGCTGATTTTAATCAGGATCTGGCAGATATTCTTTTATCCAACCTTCTTAAAAATGCAGTTAAATATAACCATCAGGAAGGAATTTTAAACATTATCGTAGAAAATAACCGGATAACATTTCAAAACAGCGGAAGTGCTGAACCTTTAGATAAATCCAGAATCTTTAACCGTTTCTATAAACAGGGTTCAGATCATACTTCTACAGGATTAGGGCTGTCTATCATCAAAACCATTATTAAACAATATCCAGGCTGGGATATTAATTATGAATATGGAGATCAGATGCATTACTTTATTCTGACAAAGAATAATGTCCATTAATAATACTTTATATCAATAGAAAAAGCCTTTCAAACGAAAGGCTTTCTTATGTTTAAAACTCAGATTAAAATCCTAAGCTTGTTCTTACTCTTTTCAGCGTTTCCAGCGCTATAGGTCTGGTTTTCTCTGCTCCCTGTTGAAGTTTTGCTTCGAGCTCATCGAGATTGTTCATATAATAAGTGAACGTTTCTCTTTCCTTCTCAAAACGTACCAGAATAAGATCCAGAAGTTCTTTCTTAGCATGTCCGTATCCGAAGTTTCCGGCAAGATATTTTGCTCTTAATTCTTCAGTCTGTTCAGGCGTAGCAATCAGCTGATAAATCTGGAATGTTTTGTCCGTATCAGGATCCTTAGGTTCTTCTAAAGACTTAGAATCTGATTCAATGCTCATCACCTGTTTTTTCAGCTCCTTTTCAGGTAAGAAAATGTTGATGATATTTCCTCTTGATTTTGACATTTTCTGTCCGTCTGTCCCGGGAACATATTTAGTGTCCTCCTGAAGTTCAGATTGTGGAAGAACAAGAATTTCACCCATCTGGTTGTTGAATCTTGAAGCTACATCTCTTGCAAATTCCAGGTGCTGAAGCTGATCTTTTCCTACAGGTACAATTTCAGCATCATACAATAAAATATCTGCAGCCATCAGAATAGGGTAAGTAAACAAACCTGCATTTACATCCTGAAGCCTGTCTGCTTTATCCTTAAATGAATGAGCTAATGTTAATCTTTGATAAGGAAAAAAACATGATAAATGCCAAGAAAGTTCACAGGTTTCAGCGATATCACTTTGTCTGTAGAAATATGTTTTTTCAGTATCTAATCCACAAGCAAGCCAAGCCGCAGCAATCTCGTAGGTATTTTGTCTTAAAGTCTGCGCATCTTTTATCTGGGTAAGTGTGTGAAGATTCGCAATAAATAAAAATGATTCATTTCCTTCCTGCTTGGATAGTTCGATAGCAGGAATAATGGCCCCTAATAAATTTCCAAGATGGGGTGTTCCGGTGGCTTGAATGCCGGTAAGAATTCTTGACATTTGTTTACAATTTATATTAAAAATTAATGAACAGCAAATTTACGAGGTTTGCCGGGAATAATGAAAGATAAAAGATAAAAGATAAAAGATAAAAGATAAAAGATCTTGTCATTTAAAATTCAATAGGGGGGATAACTCTGAGCGGAGCCGAAGAAAGCCCAGCCATCTTAAAATACAATATCCATTGGCTTTGCCAAGATCTACCAATCCGGATAATCTATCTATCTTTCCCCAATCATCTGAAAGCTCTTCGCAATCCGTGGAAAAATATTAAGGAATAACAATTTTTTCCCCTCCAAATTTCGGTTCTACTCCAAAAAGAAGATCCCAATAGGCTTTAGCTTTTGCCAGATACTCTCTCAAATTGGTTTTTAAGCCCGCATACTTATTCACATCCTCTGCGTTATATCCAAAGGCATCCATTCCATTTTTTCTGGCCAGAAAAACAGCTCTTTCATTATGGAATTTCTGGGAGATAATGACCAGTTTCGTCTGACCGAAAATGTCTTTTGCTCTTATTACAGAATCCAGTGTTCTGAATCTGGCATGGTCTAAAATAATTTTATCATGATGAACTCCTTGCTGCATCAATGCCAGCTGCATATCTTCGGGCTCATTATAATCTTTGGTGCTATTGTCACCACTAACGATGATGTATTGTATTTTTCCGCTTTTGTATAAATCGGCAGCAGCCTTAATTCTGTTGTAGAAATAAGCATTTGGGGTTCCGTTGTTCAGAAGTTTTCCGGTTCCCAGTAATAAGCCGGTTTTTGATTCCGGTACATCAGCAATATTGTTGGAAACAAATGGTGTACTGTCTTTTTTGATACTGTAATTTGCCCAGGCAACAAAAATAATTCCTGCAACCATAAGAAGCAGGAAAAATTTAATAATATTTTTGATTATTTTATTCATCTGAAAATAGATCTTTTAAAATTCCAAACCGTTTGGAAAAGCTTTTTTTCTGAATATTAATAAGAACGCAGCCCCTACCGTAATAGCAGAATCGGCAACATTGAAAATATATTTGAAGAACTCAATATGTTTTCCTCCGATCAAAGGCCAGCTGTCAGGAACGTACCAGTCTACTACAGGAAAATGAAGCATATCTACCACACATCCTTTCATAAAGGTGGAATATCCGTGCCCGAAAGGAACGATTTTAGAAATGCCGCCATAGCCAATCCATCGGTCAGTGCTGGCATCATAAACAGTTCCGCTGTCGAAGATCATTCCGTAGAACATTCCATCAATAAGATTTCCGATAGCTCCTGCAAAAATAATCGCCATTGGAACTAAAAGATAATTGGATGCTCCTTCTTTCAGCCATTTTCTGAACATATAGATCATCCCTCCGATCAGGAATACTCTTAAGATAACCAGAAAATATTTTCCGATAATTCCTCCGAAATGAAATCCGTACGCCATTCCAGGATTTTCAACAAAAGTTTTGTTAAAGAAACCATTGATGACAGGAATACTCTCATTCAGTTCAAAATGAGTTTTGATATAAATTTTTGAAGCCTGGTCAATGAACAACACTAAAAATGTTATTGCTAAGATCTTTTTCATTACTGTCCTTTAGGTTTTGAGGGCTTTGATGCCGGCTTTACATTTTTATTATCGCTTGCTTTCCTGACTACTTTCTGTCCATTGAATGAGCTCTTAACATGAGCTTTTTCAAATTTAATCCCCATCTCCTTCAGAACACTTTTCAGTGCACTCAGCTCCATAGAATTTTTAGGATGTACTATGATAGATTCCATTTCTTATATTTATTTTTTTACATTTTGGACAATTCATCCAGCCTTTTTCTGTCTTTCTCAGACAAATCATTCACTCCGTTTTTGCCCATCTTACTCAAAAGTCTGTCGATTTCTTTCTCCCGTTCGCGTTTATCAGAATTGAACCGGTCATCAATAGTGTAATTCTTCTGCTGATCAGGGAAGAATCTGTTTTTAATCCATTCTCTGTTGAAAAATATGACAACTACGGCGATGATCACTCCCAAAATTAATAATTCGTTCATGGGTATACATTAAAAATTAGGTTTATAAAGTATCCGTAAATACGTTATAAACCCAATGTTATTTTACAAACCTTACGGTTATTTTTGCATGTTTTTCGCTTCGATGCTCAGCGTAGCGTGAGGAACGGCTAAAAGTCTTTCCTTAGGAATCAGCTTTCCTGTTACTCTGCAAACACCATACGTTTTATTTTCGATTCTGATCAAAGCATTTTTAAGATCACGCACGAATTTTTCCTGTCTTCCTGCCAAAATAGAATTCTGTTCTTTGCTCAACGTTTCTGCTCCTTCCTCAAAAGCTTTGAAAGTAGGAGACGTATCATCAGTACCATTATTCTGGTCATTGATAAAACTTTCTCTGATAAGCTGAAGATCCTTTTCTGCTTTTTCTATTTTTTCTTTAATGATCGCTTTAAATTCCTGTAAATCAGCATCGCTGTATCTAACTCTTTCGTCTGACATATTCTTTCTCTTTTTTAATAAAATTATGAAATGGAATTTGAAATATAATAACTACATGTTAATTTTTTTCAACATTTATCTTAAAATTAACCTCATCTATTTCGATTTCGTTAAAATTTAAAAGTGAAGATACAATTTCTATTTTATTTGACAAGACTTCGGAAGAAATATATTCTTCATTTTTCTTAATCTCATTCAGGAAAGGAGAACTTTCTTCCAATGTGATTGAAATTCTGTCTGTCAGTTCAAAGTCTTTATCTTTTCGCAGGTTCTGAATTCTGTTGATGAACTCTCTTGCGATCCCTTCAGATTTTAACTCATCGGTTAACGTCAAATCTAATGCCACAGTTGTTTTTCCATCAGAAGTAACTGTCCATCCCGGGATATCTTTTGTAGAGATTTCCACATCATCAAGAGTGATCTCATATCCCTGAACGTCTATTCTTCCTTCTTTTTCAAGACCGGCAATCTGTTCTGCACTAAGATTAGCAATCTCTGCACCTACCATCTTCATATCTTTTCCTAATTTAGGACCAAGTGCTTTGAAGTTCGGTTTTATCTGTTTTACAATTAAATGGGATGCTTCTTCAGCATTAATTAACTGTAATTCTTTCACGTTCACCTCCTGCTTGATCAGATCTGCAACCGCAAGAATCTGCTCTTCTGTTTTAGCATCCAGTACAGGAACCAATACTTTTTGTAAAGGCTGACGAACTTTTACATTTTCTTTCTTTCTCAATGAGAAAACCATACTTGTAATGTTCTGTGCCAAATGAGTCTTTTCAACCAGATCCTGATCGATTAAACTTTCATCAACCACCGGGAAGTCTGTAAGGTGTACAGATTCACAGTTTTCCTTACCTGTTACTTTATTTAAATCCTGATACAACTGATCCATAAAGAACGGAGCAATAGGAGCGGATAATTTTGCTACTACTTCAAGACAGGTGTATAGAGTCTGGTAAGCGGAGATTTTGTCATCAGAATAGTCTCCTTTCCAGAAACGTCTTCTGCATAATCTTACATACCAGTTACTCAGGTTATCGTTCACAAAAGTACTGATCGCTCTTGCTACTCTTGTCGGCTCATAATCTTCGTAGAATGCTTTCACCTCCTTGATCAGAAGATTAAGCTCAGAAAGGATCCATCTGTCGATTTCCGGACGGTTTTCCACTTCTTTTTCTGAATAGTTGAAGCCATCCACATTCGCATACAAAGCGAAGAATGAATAGGTATTGTAAAGGGTTCCGAAGAACTTTCTTCTTACTTCGTCGATTCCTTCAATGTCAAACTTCAGGTTTTCCCATGGGTTGGCATTGGAGATCATATACCAACGCGTAGCATCCGGTCCGTATACAGCAAGTGTTTCAAACGGATCTACTGCATTTCCTAAACGTTTTGACATCTTCTGTCCGTTCTTGTCCAGAACAAGACCGTTACTCATTACATTTTTATAAGCAACTGAATCAAATACAGCCGTTCCGATTGCGTGAAGCGTATAGAACCATCCACGCGTCTGGTCAACACCTTCTGCGATAAAATCAGCCGGGAATGCTTTATTATTGTCGATTAATTCTTTATTCTCAAAAGGATAATGCAACTGGGCATAAGGCATAGAGCCTGAATCGAACCAAACGTCGATCAGGTCGCTTTCACGCTTCATTGCTTTTCCTGAATCAGAAACCAATACCACTTTGTCAACCACGTTTTTGTGAAGATCCACAAGTTCATAGTTAGACTCTGACATATTTCCGATGATGAAACCTTTGAACGGGTTTTCAGTCATCAGCCCTGCTGCAATTGATTTCTCGATTTCGTTATAAAGTTCTTCTACAGAACCTATGATTTTTTCTTCTTTCAGATCATCTGTTCTCCAGATCGGCAATGGAATACCCCAATATCTTGAACGGGATAAGTTCCAGTCGTTTACATTTTCCAGCCAGTTGGCAAAACGTCCTTCACCCGTAGCTTTTGGCTTCCAGTTGATGTCTTTGTTTAAATTAACCAGTCTGTCTTTTACAGCAGTCATTTTCACAAACCATGAATCCAACGGGTAATACAATACCGGTTTATCTGTTCTCCAGCAGTGTGGATAGGAGTGAACATATTTCTCTACTTTGAAAGCCTTGTTCTCCGTTTTCAATAAGATGGCAAGTTCTACATCCCATGATTTCTCAGGAGCAGTTCCTTCGTCGTAATATTCGTTTTTGATATAAGTTCCGGAGAATACCTCAGGAACATTTTCTCCTTTGATGAATTTCCCTTGTAAATCTACCAATGGTACAAGATTATCATTTTCATCTTTTACCAACATCGGTGGAACCTCAGGCTGAGCCATTTTAGCAACTCTCGCATCATCGGCACCAAAAGTAGGTGCTGTGTGAACGATACCTGTACCATCCTCAGTTGTTACGAAATCTCCCAGGATTACTCTGAATGCATTCTCAGGGTTGTCATTAGGTGTAAACCAAGGGACTAATTGCTCATATCTTGTATCAACAAGCTTTTCTCCTGTAAATTCTTTTAGTATTCTAAAAGGGATTACTTTCGTTTCCGGAGTATAGTTGGCAAAATCTTCATCTGTACCTTCTGCGTATTTTTTACCGAAAACTTTAGGTAAAAGAACGCTGGATAAAACTACTGTTACAGGTTCAAATGTATATTGATTGAAAGTTTTAACTAAAACATATTCAATATCTCTCCCTACGGTAAGAGCTGTATTGGATGGAAGTGTCCATGGCGTGGTCGTCCATGCAAGGATATGAACATCTCCGTCAACATCATTGAATAATGCTGAAGAGTCTTTTTTCACTTTAAACTGAGCCACAACCGTTGTGTCCGAAACATCACGATAGGTTCCGGGCTGATTCAGCTCGTGAGAAGAAAGTCCTGTTCCTGCTTTTGGAGAGTAAGGCTGGATGGTGTAGCCTTTGTACAACAAATCTTTGCTATACAACTGCTTCAACAACCACCAAACGGTTTCCATATATTTTGACTTGTACGTGATGTACGGATCATCAAGGTCTACCCAATATCCGATTTTCTCCGTAAGGTTATTCCATACATCGGTATAACGCATTACTGCTTCACGACATGCTTTGTTATAGTCTTCAATAGAGATTTTTTTGCCAATATCTTCTTTCGTGATTCCTAACTCTTTTTCTACACCCAGTTCCACAGGAAGACCATGCGTATCCCAGCCTGCTTTACGGAAAACCTGCTTTCCGTTCTGAGTCTGGTAACGGCAGAAAATATCTTTCAATGCTCTTGCCATTACGTGGTGAATTCCAGGCATACCGTTTGCTGAAGGCGGACCTTCGTAAAAAACAAACTCAGGATTTCCCTGACGAATCTCAACACTCTTATTGAAGGTTTTATTTTGTTTCCAAAATTCCGCTACATTCTCTGCTACGTCAATAAGGTTGAGGTTTTTGTATTCTTTAAATTGGCTCATTGTAAATATCTCAATATCGTTGATTAATTAAGTCTGCAAATTTACTAAAATTTGTCGGTTTATAATATATGTTTTATTTAGGTAATTTCTATTAAAAAGTTCAATTTCAGAAATATAAATGGAGAAAGTGAGAAAAAGTGAATGGTGAATGGTCAATAAGTGAATTTTTCGGGTTGTATTTGATGTGAAATTTAATGCAATTTATTCAATAGGAGCGGACAATTATCCTGAGCATAGTCGAAGGAAACCCCCTTAAATAATAAAAACAAATCCACCGGCTCTAGCCAACACCTACAACATAATCATCTGTGAAAATCTGTGAAATCTGCGGTCAAAAAAATAAGCATAACTTAAAAATTCGTATATTTAATTAGACGTATAAACCCAAATGCTGTATGAAAATCTTTTATTACCTGATACTTTTTGTTTGTTTTATCAACACAGGCATTGTACAAGCTCAAAATAATTATCCTCAAAATTATTTCAGAAATCCATTAAACATTCCCATGCAGCTCGCTGCCAATTTTGGTGCTGTGCGGACCAACCACTTTCACATGGGACTGGATCTGAGAACCAACAGCCAGGAAAATCTTCCGGTTCTTGCAGCCGCAGAAGGTTATGTGAGCAGAATAAAAGTAGAACGGTACGGATTTGGAAATGCAGTGTACATCACTCATCCCAACGGCTATACCACGGTATATGCCCACCTGAATAAATACTTCAGTAAACTGGATGAATACGTAAAGGAAAAACAATATAAAGACGAAAAGTGGGAACAGGATATTACTTTTCAGCCCGGACAGTTTCCTGTGGAGAAAGGACAACAGATTGCTTTGAGTGGAAATACCGGAGGTTCGGCGGGTCCGCATCTGCACTTTGAAATAAGAGATACCAAAACAGAGGAATGCTTAAATCCGTTACTTTTTGGGTTTGCCATTCCTGACAATATTGCCCCGATTATTAGCGGATTGTATTGGTATGACAGACGTTTCAGTACTTATGAACCCGGTGCAAATAGTATTGCCGTAAAAAAAGCTGGAAATGCTTATACGGCTAATCTTGTTCAGGTGAGTTCTCCGGAGATAAGTTTTGCCATTAAAGCTGTAGATAAAGCCAATAAAGGATTTAATCTTGGTATTTATCAGACAGAATTCTTGATGGACGGTAAGCTGATTTATAGTTTTAAAATTGATAAAATTCATTATGATGATACCCGGTATATCAACGGCTGTATAGACTATACCAAATTCATCAGGGATAAAATGGGAATTCAGCACCTGTCCGATTTACCAGGAATGCATCTTCAGAATTATAGTCTTCCAAACTTAAGTGGGATTATCAAACTTCAGGATGAAAATGTTCATACCATTGAGATTGTTCTGAAAGACGTCAAAGGAAATACAAGCCGCTTAACAACAAAAGTTCAGTTAAGTAAAACTTCAGATAAAATATCTTCTACGGGAAAAACAATAATGGCTAATGAAGCGAAAACCATTACCACAGAAAATACAGAGATTGCTTTCAGTAAAAATGCCATGTATGATGCCATAAATTTCAATGCCTATGAAAAACCGGATACAGATCCGGATGCTGTTTCAAATACCATTGTTTTGCATAGTCCATACATTCCCGTTCAGGATGAATATACTTTAAAGATAAAACCGAAAAGAAAATTAACCAATACAGAAAAAGACAAAGCTGTTATCCTCCTTGATTATGGCAGTGATAAAACCGTTGTCAAGGTAAAATGGAATGGTGACTGGGCAGAAGGGAAATTCAACAGATTGGGTACGGCGAAATTAGTGATTGACAATAATCTTCCATCCGTTTCATCAGGCTGGGCAGAAGGAGCGTTGGTTAATAGCAGTTCATTACTTTTAAAGGGAACAACGAAAGTGGGTGATATTGTATCATTTCGTGCCGAACTGGATGGTAAATGGCTGAGGTTTGCAAGAGTAAAAGATAATTTTGTCTACATTTTTGATGAAAAATGCCCGAAAGGAAGTGGTTCTCATAGTTTAAAAGTAACAACTATCAATACTGCCGGGAATACCAATACACAAACTTTTACGTTTAGGAGATAATTCATCTTTTAATACTTGAATCTTTAAATCTTTTAATTTTAATTAGATAAATTTGCCTTTTAAAAAATTAAAATCATTGGAATTTCATCCGTCAATCGAGAAAGCAGGGATTCAGGAAATCAAAATATTTCAGGAAGAAAAACTTCATGAGCTTTTGGCTTATCTTGAAGCTCATTCGCCGTTTTATCAGAAACTGTTCAAAGAAAATAATATTACTATAGAGGATATTCGTACTTTGGAAGATCTTCAGAAGATTCCTACCACCACAAAGAATGATCTCCAGCAGTATAATCATGATTTTTTCTGCATAACACCGGATAAAATTGTGGATTACAGCACCACTTCCGGAACATTGGGAGATCCGGTGACTTTCGGATTGTCCGACAGTGATCTGGAAAGGCTTGCATACAATGAAGCGATATCTTTCGCATGTGCAGGAATTCAGAAAGGAGATGTTGTGCAGATGATCACCACCATAGATAAAAGATTTATGGCTGGACTTGCCTACTTTTTGGGCTTACGGAAAATGGGTGCCAGCGTAGTAAGAATGGGACCGGGAATTCCTGAACTGCAATGGGATTCTATCTTCAGATACAAACCCAGATATCTGATCACTGTTCCTTCTTTTCTGTTGAAAATGATTGATTATGCGGAAAAACATGGATTGGATTATAAAAATTCCGGTGTTTACGGTGCTGTTTGTATTGGAGAAAGTATCAAAAATCAGGATTTTACAGATAATATTCTTTCACAGAAAATCAAAGAAAAATGGGACATCAAACTCTTTTCCACCTATGCCTCTACGGAAATGAGTACTGCCTTTACAGAATGTGAATTCCAGATCGGAGGACATCACCATCCGGAACTGATTATTACAGAAATTCTGGATGACGATGGCAATCCTGTGAAAGAAGGAGAAAGCGGAGAACTTACCATTACGACTTTGGGAGTGGAAGCCATTCCTTTGTTGAGGTTTAAAACCGGAGATCTTGTAAAAGCCCATTATGAACCATGTCAGTGCGGAAGAAATACGATGAGATTAGGACCTGTTGTAGGAAGAAAGCAGCAGATGATCAAATATAAGGGAACAACATTGTATCCTCCTGCCATGAATGATATTTTGAATGATTTTAATAATATCTTATGCTACCAGATTGTGATTCAGGCCAACGAAATCGGACTTGATGAGATTATCATTAAACTGAGTACAGAAGCAGATCATGAAGGGTTTGTCAATGAAGTAAGAGACCACTTCCGTGCAAAACTGAGAGTAAGTCCTAAAATTGAAATTATCGATTTTGATATTCTTTCTAAAGCAGTTTTTAATCCAAACAGCAGAAAACCGATTAATTTTATTGATTTACGCTGATTTGCTTTTCTTTAAAATTAATTTTATTCTTTTTATTTTACACTTATTCTGGTTTAAATTACCGGGATTTTTTCTTACGATGTAAATAAAATGGTTTTTTTACAAAAATCTGTTATTTAGAGTCTTAATTAGTAATTTTATCAGAATTAAACATAAAAAAATGAAAAAGAATTTAATTCTGATGGTCGGCTTAACAGTAGGCCTTGTATTAGTATCATGTAAAAAAACAGGTACTGAACTTGAAAAAGAACTCTCGGCAGCACATGCTAAATTGAAATCTGATCATAGCAAATTAGAAACAGCTCATTCGGTAATGGAAAAAGAACATGCTGCTTTTACCAGTATTCATCACCTGCAGAATGAACCTGCTACCAGTGAGCATAACAAAATTGAAGCTTTGCATAAGAATATTCTGCAGCAGCATGCAGACCTGCTTTCCAGGCATTCTGAAATTATAAAAAAGCATGATGAATTGGAGAGAAAGCATGCAACTGAAAATTTTGACATCAATCAATTGAAAGCTGATCATGATCAAATGATGAAAGAGGATGAAGAACTGATAAGGGAGCATACAAAAATGACAGAAGATCATACAAAAATGATGGCAGAAGATGCTAAGATAAAAAAAGAAGATAAATTGAAATAATTTTGTACAAAAACGGTCTGAACTTTCAGGCTGTTTTTTTACGGTTACTTATCAATAAAAGTAAATATCTTTGGGCGCTTAAATAAAAACTAATTTAAAAAATATGAGAAAATTATTGTTATTGCTGTTCATGGCAATTGGAGTGGTAGCTTTTGCCCAAAATCAAATTAAAGTTGAGTCCGGAAATTTTGATTTTTTAAAAGATCAAAACGAAGTGAATGTTCAGTTGGTGTTTGATAATGCAGCCTATCAGGAGAAGAACATGACGGAAGCTCAATACCTGGAAAACAGGAAAGCGGATATTACAGCCAAAAAAAGCGAAGCTGTATGGAAAAACTGGATTTATCAGTGGGGACAGTTTAAAAATTCTGAGTATTTGGACTATTTCCTTAAAGGCATAAATGGGAAATCCAAAAAAGTAGTTTTCAAAAAGGATGCAAAGACAAAATACACGCTGATTATTGATGCAAAATGGATTTATGCCGGCTGGTATGGCGGAATGATAGGTTCTCAGGAAGCAAAATTAACAGCAGATATGAAGTTTGTGGAAACTGATGATCCTTCGAAAGTAGTGATGAGATTACAAGCAGATAAAATAGGAGGCAAGCAAATGAATAAAGAATTTGCATGGGAATACGGAAGAATAGCTGCAGCCTATGAAGTTACCGGAAAAAAATTGGGAAAGGAAATCAAAGAAGTTATAAAATAAACAAAAACGGTCTGAATTTTTCAGACCGTTTTTATTATGCTTGATTTTGCTGCTCCTGTTTTTCCAGCTTGATCAGGTTCGCAAGGTTTTTAATTACCGTATCGTGCTTTCTCACAAAAGGATTGTCTTTATTCCAGACATAGCCTGCTAAAACAGCACAGATCTTTTTCTTTACATCCGGATTTTCTGGCTGATGGAAGAATAGCTCCTGCAGATTTCCGGTATACCATTCTTTTACATAGGTGGTGAAAACATCCACTCCGTATAAAATGTAGTCTGTGTATTCCCTTTGCCAGTCGATTTTTTCTCCGTTTAATTGTCTTAGCGCCAGTTTTGCGGCCAGCATTCCGGATTCTGTGGCAAAAGCCATTCCGGAAGAAAATACCGGATCAAGGAATTCAGAGGCATTTCCTGTTAAGGCAAATCCGTCTCCGAATAAACTTTTAACCGAACAGGAATAATCTTTCAGATGTTTAGGTTCAAAAAGGAAATCTACGTTTCCAAAACGTTTTACATAATATTCAGAAAGAGAAATCGCTTTTCTTAAAGCTTCCATTGTATCTCCGTTTTCAGACAATTTGTCGATATATTCAGTAGGCCCTACAATTCCTAAACTTGTGTTTCCGTTGGAAAAAGGAATTACCCAAAGCCATACTTCAGTTTCAATGATGTCAAAAGAAATCAAAGTTCCTTCTTCTCCCGGTTCTCTGTTGATATCATTTACATGAGAGAAAATCGCAGAGTGAGGTGATAATTTTGAAGGTTTTTCAAGATCAAGCAGGCGAGGCAGTACTCTTCCGTATCCGCTGGAATCGATAACAAACTTAGCGTGGATCTCTTTTGTTTCTCCATCCTTGTTTCTTACCGTAGTTATAGAATCTGTCCCGTCAAATTTGATATCTATCACTTCAGTTTCAAACTCAAGATCAATTCCTTTGTTAATGACTTCCTGAGCAAGTGTATTATCAAAATCAGCTCTTGGAACCTGCCAGGTCCAGTCCCAGCCTTCCCCGAATTTGTTGCTGAAATCAAAAATGCAGACTTCCTCACCACGAAGGAAACGAGCCCCAAGCTTTTTTTCAAAGCCCATTTTGTCTAATGCAGGGAAAAGTCCGGCCTCCTCAAAGTGGTCCATTACCCTTGGAATTAAGCTTTCTCCAACTACGAGTCTCGGGAATTTTGTCTTTTCGACTACTTTTACGTTGACATTATTCTTCTTTAAGTAGGAAGAAGACACGCATCCGGAGGGTCCGGCTCCGATTACAAGAACGTCAACAAATTCTTTGCTCATCTTTGATTTTTTATTTTAATAATAACTTTTATCTTTGCCGCAAAATTAGTGACAAATAATTAATATTTTACAAAATTATCAACTATTACTTTTAATTGATGAAAATAAATAACTTTTTAGAACTGAAAGACTTTCAAAAAATTATCATTGAGAATGAAAAAATAGAACTGGATGAATCACTTTTATCAAGAGTGGATAAAAGTTTTCAGTTTTTAAAAGAGTTTTCAAAAAATAAAGTAATATATGGTGTGAACACCGGTTTTGGGCCCATGGCTCAGTTTAAAATCAGTGATGAAGATACACACCAGCTTCAGTATAACCTGATCAGAAGCCACTCTTCAGGAATTGGAAACCCTTTGCCTGCGGAAGAAGTAAAAGCATGTATGCTGGCAAGACTGAATACCTTATCTTTAGGGAATTCAGGAGTGCACCAGTCTGTTATTTATCTTCTTCAGGAATTAATCAACAGAGATATTACCCCATTGATCTTTGAACATGGAGGCGTAGGAGCAAGCGGAGACCTTGTTCAGCTGGCTCACCTGGCTTTGGTACTGATCGGAGAGGGAGAAGTATTTTACAAAGGAGAAAGAAAATCTACCAAAGAAGTTTTTGAAACAGAAGGCTTAGAACCGATCAAAGTAGAGATCCGTGAAGGACTTGCTTTAATGAACGGAACTTCCGTAATGTCAGGAATTGGTATTGTGAATGCTTATAAAGCGAATCAGCTTGTTGATATTTCCCTTAGGCTTTCCTGTGCGATCAATGAGATTGTACAGGCTTATGATGATCACCTGTCAGAAGTGTTGAACGGAACCAAAAGACATTATGGGCAGCAAAAAGTGGCAGAAAGAATGCGTTCTCATCTGGCAGACAGTAAGTTGATCAGAAAAAGAGAAGAGCATCTTTATACTCATTTTGAAGAGCAGGAAAAAGTATTCAAGGAAAAAGTTCAGGAATATTATTCTTTACGATGTGTTCCTCAGATTTTAGGTCCGGTATTGGATACATTGGAATATACAGAGAAAGTTCTTGAAAATGAGATTAATTCAGCGAATGATAATCCAATTATCAATGTTGAAGACCAGCATGTTTACCATGGAGGAAACTTCCATGGAGATTATATTTCTCTGGAAATGGACAAGCTTAAAATCGTGGTGACAAAACTGACCATGCTTGCAGAAAGACAGTTAAACTACCTTCTGAATGCGAAAATCAATGAAATTTTGCCTCCTTTTGTCAATTTAGGTAAATTAGGTTTCAATTTCGGGATGCAGGGAGTACAGTTTACGGCAACTTCTACTACGGCAGAAAGCCAGATGCTGTCAAATTCTATGTATATTCACAGTATTCCAAACAATAACGATAATCAGGATATCGTTAGTATGGGAACAAACGCTGCGGTAATTTGCAGAAAAGTCATTGAAAATGCTTTTGAAGTATTGGCGATTGAAGCGATTACCATTATTCAGGCTGTGGAATATCTTGGATTCCAGGATAAGGTTTCATCCTCTACAAAAGAACTGTATGATGATATCAGAAAAATTATTCCTGCTTTCTCAGACGATATGGTCATGTATCCGTATCTGGAGGAAGTAAAGAAATACCTGAAAGGAATGTAACTACTGGTTGCCATCAATTGTCTTTTAAAAAAGGCTTCCAGCATCAACTTAAAAAACTAAAAACGATATAAACACTAACGCATGAAATGTGCAATTGTAACAGGTGGCTCCAGAGGAATCGGGAGGGCAATCTGTATAAAACTGGCAGAAGAGAAAAACTATCACATCCTTATCAACTACGCTTCAAATGAAACGGCAGCCAAAGAAACATTGGCTAAAGTGGAAGAATTGGGTTCTACCGGAGAAATTCTTAAATTTGATGTAGGAAACACCGAAGAAACACAAGCTGTTTTAACGGAGTGGCAGGAGAAAAACCCTGATGCAGTGGTGGAAGTGATTGTCAATAATGCCGGAATCACAAGAGACGGCCTTTTTATGTGGATGCAGAAAGAAGACTGGAATAATGTGATCAATACAAGTCTTGATGGTTTCTTCAATGTGACCAATTTCTTTATTCAAAAGCTTCTTCGTAACAAATACGGAAGAATCATCAATATGGTTTCTGTATCCGGAGTAAAAGGAACAGCCGGCCAGACGAATTATTCCGCTGCGAAAGGAGCTTTGGTAGGAGCTACAAAGGCTCTTGCTCAGGAAGTTGCCAAAAGAAATGTTACGGTAAATGCAGTTGCGCCGGGTTTCATCAAAACGGATATGACCCAGGAGTTTAATGAAGATGAGCTTAAAGCAATGATTCCTGCCAACAGATTCGGAGAAGCAGAAGAAGTGGCAGATCTTGTCGCATTTTTAGCATCTAAAAAATCTTCCTACATAACAGGTGAAGTGATTAATATTAACGGAGGAATTTACTCATAAATAATCTAACAATATACCAATGTACCGGTGTACCAATGTTGATTGATATCAATGAAAAGATTGTTACATTACTAGACTGATACATTGTTAAATTCAATATAAACAAATGGAAAATAGGGTTGTAATTACCGGAATGGGAATTTATTCCTGCATCGGGACGTCTTTAGAAGAGGTCAGGGAATCCCTATATCAAGGAAAATCCGGTATTGTTTTAGATCAGGACAGAAAAGAATTTGGTTTCAGGTCTGGCCTCACAGGAGTAGTTCCGAAGCCTGATCTTAAAAATCTTTTAAACAGACGCCAGCGTATCAGTATGGGAGAAGAAAGCGAATATGCTTATCTTGCTACCCTGGATGCTTTAAAACAGGCGAATCTGGATGAAGAATTCTTAGAGGCTCATGAAGTGGGGATCTTGTACGGAAATGACAGTGTTTCCCAGGCAGTCGTAGAATCTATCGATATTGCAAGGGAAAAGAAAGATACAACATTGATGGGATCGGGAGCGATTTTCAAATCAATGAACTCAACAGTAACGATGAACCTTTCAACGATTTTTAAGCTGAAAGGGATTAATCTTACCATCAGTGCAGCATGTGCAAGCGGTTCTCATTCTTTAGGGCTGGCTTATATGATGATTAAAAATGGTTTCCAGGATATGATTATCTGCGGCGGAGCTCAGGAAACCAACAAATATTCCATGGCGAGCTTTGACGGATTGGGAGTGTTCTCAGCCAGAGAAGATGAGCCTGCAAAAGCATCAAGACCTTTCGATGCAGAAAGAGACGGATTGATTCCAAGTGGCGGAGCAGCCAGTCTGATTGTTGAAAGTTTGGAATCTGCCCAAAGAAGAGGCGCTCCGATTATTGCTGAAATTATCGGATATGGTTTTTCTTCCAACGGAGGTCATATTTCAACTCCTAATGTAGATGGGCCGGCTTTGGCAATGGACAGAGCCTTAAAACAGTCAGGATTAAAAGCTTCAGACATCGATTATATCAATGCTCACGCAACTTCTACTCCAATTGGTGATGCGAACGAAGCGAAAGCCATTTATGAGATTTTCGGCAGTGAAGTTCCGGTAAGTTCTACCAAATCTATGACCGGACACGAGTGCTGGATGGCAGGTGCAAGTGAAGTTATCTACTCCATTCTGATGATGCAGAACGATTTTGTTGCTCCCAATATCAATCTGGAAAACCCTGATAATGAAGCACAAAAGATAAATTTAGTCGCAAAAACAAAAAATCAAAAAATTGATGTATTTTTGTCGAATTCTTTTGGGTTTGGGGGAACCAATTCTGCACTAATAGTTAAAAAATTTGATTAAAAACATGGAAAGGGAAAAAATTGTTGCTATTGTTAATGATTTTCTGGTAAACGAATTCGAGGTAGACGGAGACGAAATCAGTAACGATGCCAACCTTAAAAATACACTGGGCTTAGACAGCTTAGATTATATCGACATGGTAGTCGTGATCGAATCCAATTTCGGCGTGAAATTAGGAGAAGCAGATTTCAAAAAAATGGTGACATTTGATGATTTCTATACAACGATTGAACATAAGATTGCTGAAAAAAACGTGTAGTTATTGAGTCAATCTTTATTCTATAAAATGTGCCAATGTAACAATATCACAGTGATCCGGTAACGGACACTTCAAAAAGGTATTATTACATTGGCTCTCTGTTATATTAAATTCTAGATATGAACAAGTGGAAAGGTAAATCTAAAGGAACAGTACTCGGATACAGAATATTTGTCTGGTGTATTAGAAATATCGGGATCAGAAGTTCATATGGGGTGCTGTATTTTGTAGCCGCTTATTATTCCCTGTTTCAGAAGAAAAGCAATCAATACATTCTTTATTATTTTCAGAAAAGATTGAACTATGGATACTGGAAATCCAAAGCTTCCATCTTTAAAAGCTATTTTACCTTCGGAAAAGTTCTGATTGATAAAACAGCTATTTCAGCAGGACTCAGAGAAAAATATACCTATGAATTTGACGGTATTGAAAACCTCAGAAATCTTTTAGCTGCTAAAAAAGGAGGTGTGCTCATCAGTGCCCATATCGGTAATTTTGAAATTGCAGAACACTTTTTTGCAGATATCGACTTCGACTGCCAGATCAATCTGGTAACCACAGATCAGGAAGTGACCGTGATCAAGGAATATCTGGAAAGTGTTGCGGTAAAAAAGAGTAATATTAAGTTTATTTACGTGAAGGAGGACATGTCTCATATCTTTGAGATCAATCAGGCTTTGTCTAATAATGAACTCATCTGCTTTACCGGAGACCGTTATTTTGAAGGTTCCAAATATCTGGAAACAGAACTGCTGGGTAAAAGTGCAAAATTTCCGGCCGGCCCGTTTTTGATCGCCTCAAGGTTAGGCGTTCCCGTAGTATATGTCTATGTGATGAAGGAGAATAATCTTCATTACCATCTGTACGCAAGAGTGGCACAGAATATCAAAAACCGTGATTCACAGGGACTTTTACAGTCTTATGTTCAGAATCTTGAAACCATGGTGAAAAAATACCCGCTTCAATGGTTTAATTATTTTGATTTTTGGGATGATGTTGATTAATTTTTCTATTTTTATCCCGAAAAACGAATAAAAACTAAAAAACCATTAAGATTTACCGAGATTTAAGAGAACCCATAAAATTTCTATGCTTACTTTACCAAAGTAAACTTTAAATATCTTAAATTCCCTGTTTCTTAATTATTAAAAGCACATTCTCTTTTGAAGAAAGCATACGACATACTTGTAATCGGCAGTGGATTGGGAGGTCTTGTTTCGGCTCTTATTTTGGCGAAAGAAGGTCTGAAAGTATGTGTTCTCGAGAAAAATAACCAATATGGCGGAAATCTTCAGACTTTTTCAAGGAATAAGCTTATTTTCGATACAGGAGTCCACTATCTGGGAGGTTTATCCAAAGGGCAAAACCTGAATCAGTTTTTTTCCTATCTGGAAATCATGGATGACCTTGAACTTCAGTTGATGGATGAAGATGGCTATGACAGAATCAGTTTCGGTGATGATGAAATAGAATATCCTCATGCACAGGGCTATCAGAATTTTGTTGAACAGCTTTCAAAATATTTCCCCGAAGAAAAAGAAAACCTTGAAAACTACTGTGAAGAAATTCAATATGTATGCAGCCAGTTTCCAAGATATCATGTAGTAGGAAAGGACAGTTACAACGAAGAAATCCTGCACCTCAATACTAAAAGATTCATTGAGTCTGTTACCCAGAATAAAAAATTGCAGTCAGTTTTACTGGGTTCCAACTTTTTATATGCCGGAGACTCGGAGAATGTTCCCTTTTATGTACATGCTCTGACGGTAAATTCTTACATTCAAAGTGCTTACAAATGTGTGAAAGGAGGAAGTCAGATTTCTAAACTTTTAATCAGAAAACTCCGGGAATATGGAGCCGAAGTACACAAGCACTCGGAAGTTTCAGAATTTGTTTTTAATGAAAATAATACACTGACTTCTGTAAAGACGAAAGCAGGAAAAGAATACGAGGCAAAACAATTTATATCAAATATAGAAATACGCTCCACCATCAAACTGATAGGCGAGGAAAGACTGAAAAAATCCTTTCTGAACAGGGTTTTAAGCTGGAAGCCTGTTTCTTCGTGTTTTAGTATTTATCTGGTTTTAAAACCTCACAGTCTTCCGAATTTCAATTACAACAGATACCACTATTCATCGGAAGATCAGGTCTGGAATGCATCCCAATACCAAAAAGAGTCGTGGCCGGAAACTTATATGCTTTCATCTACCCCTTCAAAACATCATCCTGAATTTGCAGAAAGTCTTACCGCGATTTCTTATATGGATTTTGATGAGGTTAAAGAATGGGAAAATACATTCAATACAGTTGCGGATGAGCATGAAAGAGGAGAAACTTATGAAAGGTTTAAGCTTGAAAAGACTGAGAAAATGCTTGATGCCCTGGAAAAGAAGATTCCCAATATAAGACACGCTGTTAAAACACTCTATACTTCTTCTCCCTTGTCTTACAGGGACTATATTGGTAATTTTGAAGGAAATATGTACGGATATATGAAAAGTTCAGAGAACCCTCTTAAAACAATGGTTTCCCCACGTACGAAAATTGACAATCTTTTTTTGACGGGACAATCCGTGAATATGCATGGCATCTTAGGTGTTACGATCGGAGCCTTTAATACCTGTGCCGAGATTATTGGAAAAGAAACGATAGACATGCGGTTGACACAAATGATTAATAAAAACTAAAGTGAAAAAAACTAAAACCATTTATACATCCGTTCAAAGAACCTTTCTTTATCTCACTCTTTGTTTTTTCCTCATATCCTGCGGAATATCAAAATCTATCCGGCATATTCCCGAGGTAAATCAATATGCTCTGGACGTTCCCAAAATTACCAGAATCAACGACAGCACTTTCAGCTATAATCAGAATTATCTTACCAAAAATAAACAACAGCTCTGGGAACTTTATATTAAGGGAAATCCTTTACAATTAGGATATAATAATGGAGCATTGACACAAAGCTTAATGCAGAAGCAGGAAAGCATTTTCTTTTCAAAAGTGGAAAGTTTTGTCCCTTCAAAATTCAGACAAAGGATATTAAGAGGCTTTTTAAAATGGTATAACAGAAAAATGTACCTCAATGTAAGAGAAGATTATCAGGCAGAATTATATGGTTTGTCAAAATATTCCTCGGATCAGTATGATTTTATTGCTCCCAAATATTTAAGAAGCCTTTATCTGCACGGAGCTCATGATATAGGACATGCGATGCAGGATCTGGCCATGGTGGGCTGTACTTCTCTTGCTGTATGGAACGAAAACACCGAAGATGGGGATTTGCTGATCGGAAGAAATTTTGATTTTTATGTAGGCGATGATTTTTCAAGGAACAAGCTGGTAGAATTTGTTCAGCCAGATGAAGGAATTCCTTACATGTCGGTAAGCTGGCCGGGAATGATTGGTGTGGTTTCAGGAATGAATAAGGAAGGAATTACAGTAACCATTAATGCGGGGAAATCAAAAATTCCTTTAACAGCAAAAACCCCGATTTCCCTTGTAACAAGAGAAATTCTGCAATATGCTAAAAATATAGAAGAAGCCATTGCGATTGCTAAAAAAAGAAAAGTATTTGTTTCGGAATCTATCCTTGTGGGAAGCGCTGCAGACAAAAATGCGGTAATCATTGAAGTTTCACCTAAGAATTTCGGTGTATATAACGTACAGAATACCAGTATAGTTCTTTGTACCAATCATTTTCAGTCGGAAGCTTATAAAGATGACAAAAGAAATCAGAAACATATTGAGGAAAGTCATTCTGAATACCGTTATGAAAGGCTTCAGGAGCTTTTGCAGGAAGAAAAGAAAATAACACCGGAAAAGATGGCTTCCATTTTAAGGAACAGATCCGGTTTAAAAGATGAAAGCATCGGTTACGGTAATGAAAAAGCACTCAATCAGCTACTGGCACACCATGCTGTTATATTTTCGCCTCAGAAAAAACTGGTCTGGGTTTCTTCCAATCCTTATCAGCTGGGAGAATTTGTTTGCTATGATCTGAACAAAATCTTTTCAGACAAAGGATTGCAGCCTGATGACCTTTCAAAATCAGGGCTAAATATTCCAAGAGATCCATTTGCGGATTCTGAAGAATTTCAAAACTATGAGTTGTCTAAAATGTACGGGAAAGAAATCAGTGAGGCTGCTGGCAATAAAAATACACTGCTGACAGATGATATTATTCATTCCTACCAGGCTATGAATCCTGATTTCTGGCTGATCTATTATCAATCCGGAAAATACTATTTTAGCAAAAAAGAATATTCAAATGCTAAAATTGAGTTTGAAAAAGCGCTGACTAAAGAAATTACGACGGTTCCGGATAGAAAGAATGTAGAAAAATACCTGAAGAAAACTTTAAAGAAACTGAAATGATCCCCAAATATATAAGACTGCTGTTCTGTATTCCTTTTGTTATTATCATCTGTTATTCTGTGTATTTGTGCACCGTGTACAGCTCAATATCAGACACGATCATCATCCACGGTTACGGAAGTATGAAAGACAGCTATGGGAGTAAACTATTTCTTGTGTTTCCCGTATTGATGAATCTGGCTGTTCTTGTGTTTATCTGGTTGATTATCAGAAGACCGGATAAAATAAAATTTACCTTTGAAATGAAGGAAGAGGAAAGGGAAAAAACATATCGTATCACACAACTGGCTTTGGTAATAATTGCGATATTTGTTACCATCATGATGACGCCACTTTCATTTTCCGATGTGGTTTTTAAATAATTAATTATGAAAAAACTTTTAACCTTATTCTTTATCGTGTATTTTCTGCCAGCTTTTTCTCAGGATAGAAAAGAGATCGGAAATATTTTCATTAAAGCTTTGTTGGTTGATCAAAATATAGAAAAAGCACATTCTTATTTTGATCCTTCCGTAGCGGAACAAATTCCGGTGGAACAGCTCAAAGCGATTCCGCAACAGCTCCTGGGCCAGATTGGAGGATTGAAAAAGATCCTTGAAGTAAATAACGAAGGAAACACCTATTATTACTATTCTGAATTTGAAAAGGAAAAACTGGATATTCAGCTTACTTTCAGTGAGAATAATAAATTGCTGGGTTTCTTCCTGGTTCCTCACAAAACATTTGAAAAAAGAGATGAGAAAACCACACTGAAAATAAAAAGTGATGCTATTGAGCTGAACGGAACATTATTAATTCCACCTTCCAACAATAAAAAGAGGTTGGTTATTTTCGTTCACGGCTCCGGACCTCATGACAGAGATGAAACCATTGGAGAAAACAAGCCGTTTAAAGACATTGCAGAATATCTTTTAAACAACGGAATTGCTTCCTATCGATATGATAAAAGAACATATTCTTCTCCTGAAGCATTCACTGAAAAGTCTACTGTAGAAGAAGAGACCATCAATGATGCCGTAAACGCAGCTCTTTATTTTAAAAACAGTTCTGATTATAAAGGATATGAGATCGTTATTCTGGGTCATAGCCAGGGAGCGTATATGATGCCAAAAATTGCAGAAAAGGCACAGGTTTCAAAATATGTTTTTATGGCCGGGAATGCAAGACCGCTGCAGGATCTTCTTGTTGAGCAATATGAATATCTTCATACGATGGATCCGGCTAAAGTTACAGTCGAAGCTGTTCAGGAAATTAAAAAGCAGGCTGCTTTTTTAAACTCATCCCAATTTAACTTACATTCTCCTTCATCAGAGCTTCCTTTGGGGCAGTCTGCCGCATATTGGAAGTATTTGAAGGATTATAATCAGCTTAACGAAGTTAAAAAAATCAAAGCTCCGATGTTTTTCGCACAGGGAGGAAGAGATTATCAGGTAACCGAGAAAGATTTCAACCTTTGGAAAGAAACATTGAAAAATGATAAGACTGTTGTATTTAAGTTTTATCCTGCATTAAGTCACTTATTTATTGAAGGTTCCGGAAAACCATCTCCAAAAGATTATGAAATAAAAGGAAAAGTGGATGAACAGTTTTTGAAAGACATTACAGATTTTATTCTGAAATAAATACAATAAGATTATTGCTATAATGAGCCTGGAACTTTGTTCCGGGCTTTTTTAATTGTTTTCCGGGCTTACCTTATTCAGAAACAGAAAAGAGGTTATTCCTGCAATGGCCGAAAGTGTTGTGCTTAAGATAAAGCTGCCAATCACATATTGCAGAAGATTGTTCTTGATCAGTTCGAAATTTAAATCCTGACTTAGAATATCGCTGTTTCTACTTACAAAGGGAGCTCCCAGAAACAGAGAAGCGGCAATAATGAAAGGGATAAAAGGAGGAAGACTCACATTGGAGGCTACAAATGCAAGGACTTTATTAAGCTTAAAAAGTACAGATAAACTGATCACCAGAAGTGTCTGAAATCCCCAGAAAGGAGAAAGCCCTATAAACACTCCCAAAGCTATGGAAAATGCTTTTGTTCGGTTACTTCCGTCACTTTCTAAGACATCTTCCTGGATGAATCTTTTAAAGCTTTTTTTTTTGAAATTATTCACGAAATTTCTCGGAATAATATAAAGTAGAGTAATCGTTACCAGAATTGTATTCAGAATACTGATTCTTGTGAAATCTTTGAAAGGTCTGAAATGGGAAACCCGCTCTGCCGGATCATATAAAACCTTGATCGGAACATTTTTTACCGGAACATGTCGCCATGCAGTTCTTACAATAATTTCTATTTCAAATTCAAACTTTGGGGTAAAATATTTCTTTGGAATTTTATGCAAAGGATAAAGTCTGTAGCCGGACTGTGTATCTTCAAGCCTGATACCGGTTTCAAACCAGAACCAAAAATTGGAAAAACGGTTTCCGAAACTGCTTTTCTTAGGAATCCCATCCTGAGACATATTTCTGTTTCCGATCAGAAGAACTTCCTCTTTTTCCTGAAGAAGAGCTTCTACAAATACCGGAATATCATCCGGATAATGCTGACCATCCGAATCTATTGTGATGGCGTAATCATATCCTGATTTCTTTGCTGCTCTGAAACCTGTTTTTAGGCCGTTTCCTTTCCCTTTATTCTCCGGTAAGGAAATTATAGTGATCTGAGGATATTGAGCAAGAATCTGAGGCGTGGAATCTGTAGAACCATCATCAACCACAATAATACTTTCGGTGTAGTCCAGAACGCCGTCAATAACCCTCTTCAGAGTTTTTTCATTATTGTAGGTAGGGATTAAAACGCATATCTTCTTTTCAGAAATAGCATTTTGTACTTCAGCAAGCAACATTTTTTTATTTTAAAGTGGCTCTTTCCGCCTCTGTCATGGTTTTAGATTGCATTGCAAACCTTTTGATATAGCCCTTCAGAGCTGTATTCTGTTTGCTGTAATTATTCAGCAGGAAAGCTTTATCATCCTTCAGGCTCCCGCGGTATCCTACGATCTTCGGAATATTTTCCTGAACACTCATTCTGATCAGACGAAGTTCTGCATTGTTAGGATTACTTTTAATAATGCTTTCAAGACTTGTAGCGCCTGTCTTTACCAGAGCTTTTCTGTTGCTTTTGGCAATTTTCGCCTCCATAATCTTTGCTGCGGCCCTGTATCCTACAGTTACAGCATCAGAGCCGGATTGTTTTTCCGCAGTTTCAATAAAGCTCGCAGTATTGGTAGTGGATTCGTTCGCCTTAGCATAGCTGTTTCTCAGCGTTTCAAGGTCAGATTGAAAGAAAAAAACAAATGCTGCTATGAATGATAAGATTAGTTTCATGATGATATTTTTTTATAGCTTACAGACAATTTCAATGCAATAGTCTCGCCAAAAGAAGTTGTGTTTTTTACTTTAACATCTTCTTCATTTTCAGCAATATCCAGCTGAAGTACCAGATCAGGGGTTTCAAAAGGATTGATAATCGCCATGAACTTTACATTGGAAGCTGTTTTCAGAAATAACTTTGAACCTGTAAATTCCTCAGTCAGTTCCTTAATAATTTGCATCATACAAACACCGGGAGTTACCGGATTTCCAGGGAAATGGCCTTTGAAAATATCGTGGTCTTTATTCAGGTGAATATGAGCGGTAAATTTTCCGTCTTCTGTCTTATCGTATGATGTTAAAGTATAAAAGTCTGTAAGAATCGTTTGCATGATCTTATTTTTTAAGATTAAATGTATAATACATTCCCACCTGGAATGTTACGTTGGTATTGTCATTGTTAATATGCACAAAACCTTTTTTAATTCGGGCCTCAACGCCTATATTTTTTGTAATATCATAACCGGCTCCAAATAACAGTCCCAAATCTGCCTCAATAGGCGAATCGATATTTTTATGATCTGTCAGAAGTTCCAAGGTCGGACCAAAATGAATATTAAACTTTTCAAAATAGAATTTATTCACTACTGCTCCTCCTACATAAGAAAGTGTTGCTGTTTTTGAAGAAACAGCAGGATTCTGGCTTTCAAATCTTGCGCCCTGGCGGGTATAATAAATTTCCGGCTGAAGAGCATAGAATTTTGCAAACCGGATATTGGCCTGGAAACCTATGTAGAAATCCACTTTTGATTTGATATCATAAGCATTGGTACCATAGTGATATCCCTGATTGTCATTATAATAAAAGGACTCATAAGCAGGTCCGTCAGATATATGTGAAATATTGGCACCTACTCTGATTCCCGGATTGAAAGTGACCTGGGCAAAAGATAAGGCGGAGAAAAGTGCAAAAAGCAAGAAATATATTTTTTTCATGTGAAATTTATTCTGTCTCGGTTATTTGAAATAGCTTTATATTGATCTTAAAGTCCTTGTGCTGCAGGTTTAAGCTGTCCGCGAAGATAGGTTTTTTTGCATCAAAAGTAAAATCGATTTTCTCCTTGTTGTTTTTCGTATAGATAATCTGCCTCAGCAAGTTACTTTCTTTGTTGAAAAACAGATAATAGCTTTTATTTTCGATTTTTGAAAGATAGATTTTAGCATTTTCATTTTCAAAACTTTCATTGACCGGATATTTTCTTTTCAGAAGCTGTTGAAAGTCGTTTTTCAGGAAATTGATGACTATTTTTTTATCCAGGTCAGGAAGTACATAATTCAGCTTGAAATCATTATCAGAGACTTCAAAATCTATCAGTTTATTCCCGAAATCAGAAGTTAAGGCAACACGATGTGTTGTTTCATTCAGTCTTTTGATGATCAGAATGCCGCTTACATGGTTTTTATAAATATCCATCTGGCATTTGTAAACATAATCTTCACCGGAAGAGAAATATAAGTTTTCCACCATCTTTTCAGAAGATGAGGCAGGTTTTGCTTCTGTTAACTTATAGGTTTTACAGGAAACAGCCAGGATCAGAATCAGGCTATAAAGTAAACTCTGACGCAGGAATTGAAGCATTGATCTTGGTATTTTTGAAAACAATATTCGTAGTATCTCCGGAAGCCTCCGTCATATTGACCTGTGAAACTGTCGACTGGTTTTTAGGGAAAAACAATTCGATCTGTTTAATATATTTCAGCAACTGAGAAGTCTTTGGGATAAACTTCGCCACATTGTAATTTCCGTTCTTAAAGTAGGTAACGGTGAACTCAGGATCATTGAACATGGTTCCGTTCGAACTTCCTACAATAAGTTTATTGATTTTTTCAAATGTTTTGCTTTTCGCATCCACAGAAGATTTTTTTCCCTGATCATTGATGAAGATTTTATTGCTTTTAAAAACAATACTGTATTGATAAGGCTTGGTATATTTCCAGCTTAACATATTGGGCGTCTGCAAAGACATTTTTCCATAAGTAACGATGCTTTTATCCAGGAAATCCATTTTTTTGGTCTGGGTAAAATCACTCTGCAACGTTTTAATTTCTTTCGTGTCTGAAGAAACCTTTGATACAAATGCTTTGGCTTCAGCTCCTGACATTGCTGTATTTTGTGCAAAAAAGAAACCGGAAACCAGTAAGCATGCTCCGAAAGCAATATTTTTAATCATTTCTATTTGAATTTATCACTGTATCAACAGTAAAGGTTGAATATTTTTTATCCTTCAAAAATACTAATAAATTGGTCAGCACCCGAAAGGTCTTTTCCGAAGTGTCATGAAGCAGAATAATACTCCCGTTTTTCAGGCCTTTTGTCACTCTGTTGTAGATTTTCTTTTCGTCATCAATGATGGTGTCCAATGACCGGACATTCCAACCGATGCTTACTTTATTCGTTTTTTTAATTGCTTTCGCAATATTGGGATTCGTTACCCCGAACGGTGGTCTGTAGAGGCTGGTGCTGATATTTCCCACATTTTTTATGACTTCATCACATTTTTCAATCTCTGTAATCATTTTTGAAGTCGATAAAAATCCTGTAGAATTGGAATGTGATAAGGTATGATTTCCAATCGTATGTCCCTCTGCAATGATTCTCTGAAATGTCTCAGGGTATTTTTCAATCTGTTTTCCGATACAGAAGAAAGTTGCTTTTATCTGATGTTCTTTAAGCAGGTCTAAAAACTTTGGGGTAAATTCAGTAGGTCCGTCATCAAATGTAAGGGCCACTTCTTTTATTCTGGTACGCTTATGAGTAATACTGTTCACAAAATATCCCAGTTCAATGTCAAAAGAACCCCAGACAACTACTGCAGAAAAAGCAAAAAAACAAAACAGATATACCCAAATACTTCCGTGGAACGCATAAATAAAAACGTTACAGAAAAGGTAGAACAGGATGAAGGGATAATGTTTCATTGCTGATTGTTTTATTACAAGTTTTATAGTCGTAATATTTATTGTATACCATTGTCACTCCGTAGGAGTCCAGACTAATTTCTAATTTAGATTCCACGCTTCACTGCGTTTCGCTCTGAATGACAGATAGACCGTATAATTTTCAATTTCAACAATTATGCCTTTTCCAATAACACCAGGCTGTGATCATGACCTGCCAGATGGTTGTAAAGAAGTATATTCTTTATACTTTCCTTTTTTTCTGTATTGATCATCATAATTTCCGGGATCTGCTGTTCCTTCAGGATATGACAGGCCATAAAGGTTGAAAAACCACTTGCTGTATTGAATTCTCCACTCAAATGTTTATAATACAGCTGTGCTGAATCAGGAAACAGTTCCATTGCTTTTGTATAATACATATCTGATTGTGCATCTCCACTGAATCCTAAAATAACCGCATCAATATCATGAGTGGAAAGATTGTTTTGAACCAGGAAATTCTGGATAAAATCCTTTACTTCATTCAATTCAACCTTGTTGCTGATCTGGATATTCTTAAGCTTAGCGTAAGAGTTTTCGGTCTTATCTTTTCCAATTACAAAAAAGCTGGCACCTTCACCCCAGATCACTCCATTGGTAGTGGTATGTAAATAATCTGCAGGAAGATCTGTTTCTTTTTTGATCGTATTATTTAAGCAGTAAAGTTCCATGGTTCTGTCCGTCTGTTCGTCTGTAGAACCCACCAGAACATTTTCTGCTTCTCCGTCATTGATCTGAAGCTGGGCATCCAGTAACGAAAACTCCAGTGAAGAAGAAGTATTTACATACGTGAAGTTGTAAGCATGACATTGTAATCCCAGAGCGATCTGTCCTGCTACTGTATTATGGGTAGACTGGATGAAAAAGGTAGGCGTAAGGAACTCTTCATGATTGTCAATCACGTTTTTCAGAAACTTTTCAGAATCCTGTGAGCAGCCCATTCCGGTTCCTACGATGATAGCATCCGGTTTTTCAATTCCAGCTTCCTTCAATGCGTAATGAGAGGCTACAGAACTCATTTTTACGGTTTTAGACATTCTTCTGATCATTGCGGGCGGAATGAACTCTTTGTAATTAGGTTCTATCGCTTTAATGATGTTTGAAGAACTTCCAGGAGTAAGGTTCTGAAGAATATTTTCGTTTAAAGTGTCCTGAACAGAGATACAGGATGCACTGTTGATGTATACTGCACTCATGATTTTGAGAAAATTAAGGTGGAACAGTTTCCTCCAAATCCAAATGAGTTTGAAAGCACATGATTGATGTTTTTCTCTTTCAATTCGGTAACAGGAGTAAGGTCAAACTCTTCCATTTTTGTTTTAAAATTCAGGTTCGGGAAAATCACACTGTTTTGCATGGCTAGAATTGAAAATACGGCTTCAATTCCTGCTGCTGCAGCCAAAGTATGTCCTGTAAATGCTTTTGTGGAGCTGAATTCAGGCACCTGGTTTTCTCCGAAGATTCTTATCATGGCAATTCCCTCAGATAAATCATTGTTGGGAGTAGCTGTTCCGTGAACGTTGATATAATCTATATGCTCTTTTTCCACGCCGGAAATTTTCAGGGCTTGCTGCATTGCTAAAAATGCGCCCTGTCCGTTTTCCGAAGATGCGGTCTGATGGTGGGCATCATTAGCATTTCCATATCCGGAAAGATAAGCGAGAACCTTTTTGTTTTCTTTTTTGACCATTTCTTCAGATTCAAGGACTAAGAAAGCCGCAGCTTCCCCAAGATTCAGCCCTTTTCTGTTGTTGTCAAAAGGAGTGTTGTAGGAATCCGTAAGAATCATCAGCGTATTGAATCCGTTCAAAGTAAATTTTGAAAGAGAATCTGTTCCCCCTACAATAACACGGTCCAAAACTCCGTTTTTGATGAGCTTTGCGCCCATTATAATCGCATTGGCTGCTGATGAGCAGGCTGTACTAATGGTAGAAACCATTCCTTTTAATCCCAGATAACCGGCAATCGCCAATGAGGAATTTCCGGCATCGTGTGCGTCAATATACCTTTGCTTTTCAGGGAAGTCTTCGTAAGAGTAGAAGTATTTTTCAGTAATATCCATTCCTCCTACACTGGTAGAAGAGATCAGTCCGGTTCTGTAACCATTGATATCTGAAATTCCTGCACTTTCTACAGCTTCTTTAGCAGCAATCATTCCCAATAGGGAAGTTCTTGTGACATTGTTGTCTTCATCAAGATGAAGTTTCTGTACAAGCTCTTCATTGGATAATTTTATTTCACCCGTTTTAATGGCTCCGGCGTGGCGGGTTTCAAACATTTCAATATCTGAAATTCCATGTTTTCCGGTTTGCAATGAAATAAAATTTTCCTCCACATTGTTTCCGATGGAGGAAATGATGCCCATTCCCGTTATGGCAATTTTTTGACTCATGGTATTCAATAATGTAACAATGTATCAATCGAATAATTTACCAATAATTGCTACATTGTTACACTGTTAGATTGTTATATTAATTTATTTTGTTCTGTTGTCCTCGATGAATTTTGCCATCGTATCGATAGATTGGAAAATTTCCTTTCCTTTTTTAGGATCTGCTAATTTTATTCCATAGTCTTTATCAAGAAGAACGATCAGTTCCAAAGCGTCGATAGAATCTAATCCTAATCCACCTCCGAACAGTGGGTCAGTATCTTTGATCTCTTCTACAGATACATCTTCAAGGTTAAGAACTTCGATAATTTTGTGTTTCAATTCTGTTTTTAAGTTTTCCATAAATAGTATTTTAATGTAACAATATATCAATGTACCAGTTGACCAATGGTTGTTATTGCCTTTAGCATTGGTACATTATCAGATTGGTACATTGTTAAATTATAATGTGAGCAAATATACAAAAGCTTTGTAATTTTCCTGATACAATTCCACCCAGCCGCACAATACTTTGTCGGCTTTTCCGGATAGAAGAATCTGTTCAGAATAATCATTCAAAAATTCTTCATCAAAATCATCCAGTACGAAAAAAGCATTTTCTGTCTGCATTTTGTGTTTAATGCTGATTTCACCTACACAGATGTTGGGTAAAGTATACACAAAAACGGCAGGACTCGGATAGAAATTATCCTGATCGTTGATGCTTTCCTGATATTTGAAATCCGTATCCAGACTGGACGATCTGTTGGCAAAAACAATGGCTGTTCTGCTGTGGTCTTCATCTTTCAAAATGGTTTCAGCGGAAAGAAAGGCCAATTTACTCAAATGATCCATTTTATGAAACTTTGGATAGCTGAGGTCTAAACTTTTATAGGCTTCTTTGGCAAATTCCTGAAAGGTTTCGCTTGGGCTTTCAAAAATAAGATTTCCGTCAACGGTTATTTTTGAATGTTCTATGGTACAGGTATTTATTTTCTTCATCACTTTCAGTTTAACATTTTTCCAGTACAACAGCTGCATTACATCCTCCAAAACCAGAAGCGGTCTTCAGAATATATTTAATGTCTGCAGTTTGGTTTTCTCTGATGATATTTAAAGGGTGAGTTACTCCTGTTTCTTTAAAATTCTTTGAAGGAATCAAAATGCTGTGAAGAGCACTTTCCATAGAGATAATACTTTCCAAAAGCCCTGACGCTCCCAGGCAGTGCCCGTAATATCCTTTCATACTGTTGAGCGGAATATGTTGGAGATCCATTCTGTTGAAGGCAATAGCCTCCATTTCATCGTTATATAAAGTGGCTGTTCCGTGGGCAGAAATAAAATCGATCTGTTCAGCAGAAATATTCGCTTCAGTCATAGCATTTTTGATACTGGCATATAAACCGTCACCTGTTCTTGAAGGTCCGGAAATGTGATTGGCATCATTCACTGCTGAATCTCCAAGGACTTTAAACCTGAATTTTTCGTTTTGTGAGATTGCTTCGTCACTTTGTTCCTCGCAAAGACCTGAAGTGATATAAACTGCGGCGGCTGCTTCACCAATATTAATTCCGTCTCTGTTTTTATCATAAGGTTGGCAAGGCCCTGATCCTATTGCCTGAAATGAATTGAATCCTGAGATAACAAATTCAGAAAGCTCATCACCTGCAATCACAAAGGCATCTTTATATTTTCCTGCCTGAATCATATTTTTAGCCACAGACATTGCCATTACTCCTGAAACACAGGCGTTAGAAACGATGATCGGTTTGGTTTTAAATCCAAAGAAATAAGCAATTTTTTCTGCTAATTTTGATAAATAAACACCTTCCGGTAATTCCGGCTGGTTTTTTAACAGACTGATATTTCCTTTTGTTGTGGAAAGGATGAAAGCCGTATTTTCCGAAACGGTATGTTTTTCAACAAGAGGTTGTAAGCTTAAAAGAAGCATCTTCTCCAGTCTTGTGAAATCAGTTGTATGCTGAGCGAAGAATCTGTTGAATTCTTCATTCAGTTTTTCAGAATCAATCATAGAAGCATAAAAAGCCTCCTGATTGTTTATGATTGTATGTGAAGCGACTCCCGATTTTCCTTCCAAAAGAGCGTTCCAGTTGGACTCAACATTGAAGCCCAGCGGAGTTACACAATTGTAATCTGTGATATAAATTTCCTTCTTCATGATAATCCCATTTTATCTTTCCAGTTTTGAAAAAATTCCGGATTATACAGGCATAAGCTTCCATTGCTGTCGAGGAATACCTGAATGGTTTCTCCGCTGCATACCAGTTGATCTTCCTGATTGAAAAGCTCATATCTGTAAATAAGTTTGGCAGATACAGAATTAATAAAAGTGGTCACAATTCTGAATGTTTCTCCATACTTTAAAGGAAGAAAATGCTCACAGGTACTTTTTACGATCGGTGTTACAAATCCTGCATTCTGAATATCAAGATAGGTAAGACCATGCAGACGACCGAAAGCTTCTCTTCCGTCTTCAAAATACACGATATAATGCCCATGCCAGACAATGCCCAGCGGATCTGTTTCATTGAAGCGTACTCTTACTTCTTCGGTACAGGTTAATATATTTTCTTTAGACTGCATTTTGTTTTTTTTCGTAAAAAATAGAAATAGCTACGGTGGCAATATAGAATAAGAAGAGGAAAACCAGTTCTTTGGCAATCCCACCAATTCCGCTGTTCCTTAAAATAATATCATAATAAGCATTCAGTCCCCAGTTCATAGGAGAGAATTTCGCTACGGTCTGCATGAATTCCGGCATCAGAAATACAGGCACCCAGATTCCGCCAATGGCTGCCAGAACCACTACAGAAGTCGCCCCAAATGGAGCAGATTGTTCCTGTGTATCGGCTATAGTTCCCAATAAAACTCCAAATCCAATAGCTGCCAGTCCTGCAAACAGTGTTACTGTCAGAAGCTGGAACATTTTTCCGGATACATCAAAAGCCGGAAGATCCATATAAGGGAAAAGGTAAATTCCTACGGCAACCATCAGTAAAAACTGAATAAGGCAGATGATAAGATAGGTAAATGTTTTTCCTAAAATATGGACAAAATAAGGAGTAGGGCTTATTCTTGCTCTTACACTTGTTCCCTGGCTTTTTTCTTTTACCAGATTGATGGATAAAGGGACAACAATAAAGAAGATCGCAAAAAGTGTCCATGCAGGAACGTTGTGTTGAACGGAATTTGGCATGACATCCATTGCTCCTTTTTTGGGAGTGATTTCTTTAAAGCTGATCAGGTTTTTATTTTCGTCAAGATTTTCCGTTGTTCCCAGCTGATCCTGGAAGGCTTTGTAAATCTTTTTATTTTCAATTTCAAAAACCATTTTGTTGACAGAATTCATCACCGAATTTTTGAAGCCCACATTGGTAGCAGGGTCAAAGTACAAATGAATTTCTTTGGCTTTGGGAACTGCTGTTTTTACTTTTGCAGAATCTCCTTCCAGCCCGAATGAACTTACAATGGTCTGAACTTTCGAATCAATATTGGAATTTAAATCTTTCGTTAAATTTTCAGGAATGACAATCGCCATCTGATAATCTCCGGAAAAAACAGCCTCCTGAGCAGATTTTTCATTGAAGTTGGTCAGCAGCTGGAATGTTTTGCTGTTTTCCAGTTCTGCTTTTATATTTTTTGAAACTTCAGATTTGTCCTGATCAATAAAGATAATAGGAATCTTTGATCCTTCAAGGTTTTTAAAGGTAGAATCCTGAATAAGGGTAATGGTGACAATCAAAAGCAAAGGCATCACAAAGATGATAACAATTCCTCCGATATCTCTTTTCAGCAGAAGAATTTCCTTAATAAAACTTCTCCACAGTTTATACAACAACATCTCTTAATTCTTTTCCGGTTAATGAAATGAAAACGTCTTCTAGGTTTTCAGCGCTTGCTACTCTGTTCACGAGTTCTTCAGGAGTTCCTACAGCATGAATTTTTCCATGATCGATAATGGCTATTTTTGTGCAGAATTCTTCAGCCTCAGAAAGGTGATGGGAAGTATAAATGATACAGGTTCCCTGTTTATTTAAATCCAGAAGATAATCAATAATTGCTTTTTTGGACTGAACATCCACACCTACGGTAGGTTCGTCCAGGAATAAAACTTTAGGATTGTGAAGCGTTCCTGCGATGAGGTTGCAGCGGCGTTTCATTCCTCCTGAAAATTGGCCTACCTGCTTGTTGGCAAATTTTGAAAGTCCCATGATTTCAAGGGATTCATCAATGGTTTTTTTAAGCTGGTTGTGCTTTAAACCATAAAGACTTCCGAAAAACATAAGGTTTTCTTTGGCGGTAAGTGTAGGATATAAAGCATATTCCTGGGGAACAATTCCGATAATCTGTCTTATTTTGAACCCATCCTTCTGGGGAGATAAACCGTTAATGGTGAAATGTCCTGAAGTAGGTTTGATTAATCCTGAAAGCATGGAAATCAGCGTTGTTTTCCCGGCTCCGTTGGGCCCGAGAATTCCATAAATTTCATTTTTACTGATGCTCAAAGAAATATCATTTACAGAAAACTCATCAGAATTTTTGTATTTTTTGTATAAGTTTTTAATCTCAATCATATTTTCCGCCATATCAGATCGCTTTTCTCAGTTTTTTATAGAAAGCTTCTTCCAGGTCTGCAATATGCAGCATTGTTTTTGAAAGTTCATTGTAAATATTGCTTTTCGAGTTTCTGTTTTTATACACTCTGGCAATATCAACGGCAAAATCTCTCCAAAGGTCACCAATAGAGGTTATTTCTTTCGATAATTCCTTTAGCTCGTCATTTTTGAGAATGGCAGCTGCTTCCTGGAGGAAAGCTCCATAGATAAACCTGAATCCTCCGCCTCCGGTTCCGATTTCTTCCTGCATTCTGATCAATTGTCCCAGATAATGGTTGGTAACCTTCGTTCCTTTCTTTTCTGCCCATTTCGGGATGCTTTTCGCTACCCATCTCATGGCTTTTACCCCAATAAGCGGTACGGGCGCCAGCATATTTTTGCAGGTATCTCTTATCCCTTTTTTGATAGCTTCTTCAAGGTTCACATTTTCCGGAACATAAACAGGGTAGTACATATGTCCTTTCGGAGGAAGTGCTCCTTTGGCATATCTTACTTTTTCCAATTCTGCTTCTGAAAGAGAAGTCGTGTAGTCCATTACAGGGTCACTGATCAGAAATTTTCCGTCTTCTTTTCCGTACACCACAAGGTTGTGGGCATTGAAATGAAATTTGTATTCTTCAGGAAAATAAGTAAGGTTGAAAACGCCCACCTGAAGTCCTGTAGGGATATTTTGTTCCAGATTTCTTTCAAGAGCTTTTTGGGCATCCTGAGGATTTGAGAATTTTTCTCTTTTGATTTTAATTCCTAATCTTTTGGCTGCTTTACTGAAAATAGCACCCGGCATCGGACGATAGCTGAAGCCCGGAGCAAAATTCACCTTTAGAAAAGGGAGATAGACAAAAAACAGTCCTGAACCGATCCCGAAGATCATAGGTTCGCTTAGTTTCAGTCCTTTGTTAAGCAGTAGATTAGAAGCAACACCGTTTTCGCAATGCGCAGTCTGATGGTGTTCAAAGTTTAATTTCATTTGCTGATTGTATCTTTTCATTGGTCAAATGATACCAGGCATTATATTTAGCCTTGTTTCATTTATTTCCCGTTGAAGTTTTTTAATTCATCCACTGAAATTCCGAACGCATCGGCATATTTTTTCAGTGCATTTTCGCTTAGTGTTTTAAATACTTTGGGTTTAAAATGCCTTTTTACCCTCCATTGCCACATTCCTACATATGAAGCAAGAACGCCAATATCCATTTTGTTCAGTTCCATAAAATAAACAATGGGACTTGCTGTATTATTGGCCACATTTTGTTTTGCTTCCTCAATTCTTTCATAAATAAGTTCCATCGATTCATCCAGAGCAGCTTTTTTGGCATCCCAGCCGGTGCTGTTTGCTGTCGTGTAGTTGTCGTTCTCATCCGTCACATACAATACTTCAGTCATATTGGCGGATTTCAGGTTACTTTCGTCTTGAGGCAGGTCTTGTTTTTTCATCTAAATAATGTTTATATTTTTAGATTCCAGATGAAATATGCTCACCTGTTTTTGATTCTTTTAATCAGGTGGCTAAAATAGTGAAAATACATTATATGTAAATCATATTAAATCTGAGGAGTTACTACTTCAAAACTGAGGCCGTATTAAAAAAATTATAGACTAAATTTTTGTGGTTAAAAACTGTTTCTCTCTAAGGATCAGAGTTTCACGGATTTTGTGAATGTTTCACGTGAAATAATTCATCTGATGATGAGATCTTAATGGTTGTATCAAGCTGATTATTAGTTGATTTATAAAGAAGTAGTGAATGTGTAAATAAACAAAAACGGAGTTTTTATCTAGGGTTTTTATAATCAATTCAATAGGAGTGGGCTTTAGCTCGCTTAAAAAAAGAGAAAAATTAATTGACTGTAGCCAAAACCTATATTTTAAACACGAATAAAACAAATGAATGCACAAATGTTCACCAATCTATTAGAGAATATAAAATTGATTTAAAAGAGAAAAGCTGTACAAAAACGTACAGCTTTTCTATGTCTATGTTGAATTGACTTTACGACTTTACTTCCTGAATAAACAGGTTGATTTCCGCTCTGATTAACAATTCATCATTATGAAATGTTTCACAAAATATGTGGCAGATATTCTCAAACTGTGATATAAGTGATGCCCTGGAGATAATTTTGTCATTCACCTTCGGAAGACCGAAAACCTCAATCTTCTTGATATTGGTAATGAACCCGATCACTTTTGTATCTGCTTCAGGATTTTCAAAGAAGCTTTGCCCAAGGATAGAAGAGCAGGTCTGAGCCAGATTTTCGATCAAGCCGGCTTCCGCAAACTCATTGTTGTGAACAAATATATTATCTTCTTTGATTTCAAAGGAAGTCACTACTTTTTCTTTGGTCAGTTCCAGGATATAGTCTGCCATGAGCATCGGTTCACGATGCGGTAAAAAGTTGTGTATATTGATGATATTTTCTTCCTTTATTTCCATTTCCAGTTTATTTTACAGCGGTTTTCATTTGAGATTTTGCAATCACTTCACCGTTCAGTTTCGTAATGATATCTACCAGGGTTACTCCCATTACTTCATTAAGGATGGTTACTTCAGATTTCAGCTGATCTCCCACTTTAGGCAGTATTTCAGCTTCAAAAGATTTGATGGCTCCGATATATCCGGTTGGAGCATCTTTTCCCAGCAGATAATATTTATATCCGGTATGAAGGGCAACGCTCTGCGCCTGATGCTCAATCAGTCCTGAAGCCTGGAATAATCCGTCCTGGATAAAAAGGTTGTCTTCCTTTATCTCAAAACCGGATAAAAGATGGCTTTCCGAATATTCTGACAATTCATGCACCATCACAAAAGGAAACCTTTGGGGAATAAGACTTTCTACAAAATCTTTATCGGATGTTGGCAGTCTGTTTTCCATTAGCAAACCGTTAATAAAGCACAAGAATAAGCAAATCTTCCACTTTCAGGAACACAAAGAAGTACTTTTTCTCCTTTTTTCAATGTTCCGGAATTCATCAGTTCTTCAAGGGCGATAAATATAGATCCTGCTCCGATGTTTCCAACTTCAGAAAGATTATAGAACCATTTTTCTGCGGGGAAATCCATTCCTTTTTTGGCAAATTCTTCTTTAAGTCCGTCTTTAAAGTATCCGGAAGAAATATGAGCCAGTACGTGGTCAATTTTTTCCGGATCCAGGTTATGTTTGTCAAAAGATGATCTTAAACTTTCTGCTCCTTTTACAAGGATGTATTTATCAAGGATTTTAGTATCCTGTTTAATCGCAAAAATAGATTGTTTCAACCATTCGTCAGAAGGGTAGTCTGCCCATGATTTCAGGCTTCCGTCTTCCAGCTTATCACATCCTGCATACATACAAGCTTCAATTTCGTGGGCATAAGAATAGAAATCAATGAATTCTATTTTTAGGGAAGTGCTGTTTTCTCTCGGTTTATTTTCTAAAAGGAAAGCGCCTGCTCCATCAGAAAGCATCCATCTCAGGAATTCTCTTTTGAAAGCAATGATAGGTCTTTCTTCCAGTAGTTTTAAATTTTCAGCCTCATGATTGAACTTGTCAGCAGTCATCCATGCAGACATTCTTTCAGAACCTGCGCATACTGCGTTGTCCTGTACACCGGCTTTTACAGAAAGGAATCCATAATTCAGGGCATTCATTCCTGAGTTGCAAAGACCTGTTGAAGTATTAATTTCAATAGATTTTCCGATGTTCAGTTCGCCATGTACCATGGATGCGTGAGAAGGCTGGATCTGATCCGGTGAAGTGGTTCCTACAGATAATAATTTCATATCTTCCTTTTTGAAGTTTTCGTCAAAAAGTCCTTCGATAGCTTTTGCAGTAAGCTGTGCATTAGAGTGGGTAGGGTTTCCTTCTTTATCTAAAGCGTAGTATCTTGTTGTGATCTTATTATTTCTTAGGATAAGTGATTTTGCTTTAGATGGCGCATCATTGATAAGCCCAAGATAAGTCTCCATTTCATCATTCGCTACCGGCTCATTGGGTAAGTATGTTGATGCTTTTGTTATAAATACGTCGTACATTCTATTTTAAATTAATTCCTTGTAAATATCTTTTTTGTTTTTGTCTTTTAAACCAAAATATAGGGGTTGTAAGCAGGTGTAATACCAAAACGACAGGTGAGATAATCCATATCGCTGCCATCAAATATACCTTAAAGAATTTTATCAGCAATGGACGTTTCTCTTTTTTCTTGATAATCAGGTTAGACCATACTGTGAAAATTTTATTTCCAACCTTTTCTACCCGTACTAAAAAAGCACGGATTTCAATCGCTCCGTTTTTCACAAGATCCGGTTGTAAACTATTAAGGTCATTATTATTAAAATGTCTTTCAATAATCTCGCCATACTTTACAGAACCTGCAATTTCTTCATCTGAAACTCCTGCAGCGGGAAGCATTCCCGATTTTTCTTTCTGACCTGTGGTAAGCCATCGGAGAATCGTTAATACACTGGTGTAATTGTCGTGCCTGTCTACCAAAGCAATATTTCCTACGAGTTTAGCTTTCAGATCTCTTAGGTAAACCTTTAATTTTTCCTGGGAAAGCATCCACATATTTCTGGTTCCTGAGATGGTTACTACAGGAGTGTCTTTAAGGATTCGCTCTGCATAATCACTCTTTAAGAAAGAAATAATAGGAATGGATGGTGTGAGATACCATACCTGATACCCAAACAGGATAAGATCATACTTTTTGTTCAGAATTTCTTCCGAAGGAGGAAGGATTTCTTTTGGAATCTGAAGATAAGATTCAGGAAAAGTGTTGAAAAAAACATCGCCTGGCCAGGGAAAAGGAAAATCTTCCTTCAGCTGAATGTTGTAATACGTAACATCATAAGCCTCCTTTTTCGCTTCAAAAGGCTGGGCTATATTTTTCACGATATCTTCGAGTTGTCCGGTTTGTGAATAATATATGACAAGTATATTTTTCTTCATTAGTTTTCTTTAGCGTTTACAAAAGTATGTTTTTCATATTTATTATTTAGTTTTAAATACTTTTAATGATTCAGAACTAAATTTTAGTGCATAATTATCACTTTCAAACGAAGTGTTTTTTGTATTTACAAAAATGATTGTTTCAGAGAGATCCTGAATTTCATTCATGGAAAAGTGTTCATCCGAAATCAAAAGAACATCAATTTTTTTGTTTACTTCAGAAAGGTCTTTAATATACTGTATTTTTCTTCTTTTTACCAGATAGTTATGGGCTGCCACTGCTCTTTTTTCATCATTCTGAATCAGAGAAAAAATTCTTCGGCTTGCCTGATATAGAGTTAATAAAGCATCTTTCTGTCCAAAATCCGTAGCGATATGAAGAATGTTGGCATCATGAGGAATATGTTTATTCAGTTCGAAATATACTGATTTATTGGTATTAAAGTCTTCTTTTACTTCTTTTACCACTTCACTGTCTTTATACAGGTAGCTCAGGAATAATTTCTTTTTAAAATAATTCTCATTCTCAATCTCTTCGCGCAGTCTGGCAAACTCTTCTCTGAAATAAGCATTGATCTTCTTTGTTCTCTCAGAATAGTTCTGTCCAAAACTCATGTCATCTTTGCTGATTCTGTTGCCTACTTTTACGGTAATACTTCCGTCATAGATAATGAAATCTCCTTTCGGCAGCACCTCAGAATTTCCATGGATATAGAGTGGAAGAATATCCAGCCCGAACTGTTCAGCGAGATAAAAAGCTCCTTTATGGAATCTTTTCACATCGTTGGTGTAAGAACGTTCTGCCTCAGGGAACACAACGAGTGAATATCCCTGGTCAACTTTTTCTTTCAGTTTGTCCATTCCATTCTCGATTCCCTGTGAAACGGGATAAAAGCCCAGTGCTCTTACCAGTTTTCCGAAAACAGGAGACTGATATACCCAGTCATTCACCAGATAAATGATTTTATGGGTAGCCATTGCAATAGCCAGCGTATCGAGGAAAGAAGTATGATTGGCAATGATAACTGCAGGTTTGCTGAAGTCTTCAGATGTATTTTTAATGACCTTCTTCTTTACAAAAGGATTAGAATAAAGAACGGAAGTTAAAAATCTGGCTAAAATAAGTTTGATGATATTCAGGGTCTGCCCTTTGGAATTTTTAACAAAAAAACTTCCGAAGGCAGAAAACAGCAGTCCACCTAATCCGTAATAAAGGAATGAGAATACTGACCATACAAACAATCTGAATGTGATTGGAGAAAGTCCTTTTTTCGCCCTGTTGGTAATGAATAATCTGAACCAGAAAGGATATAGGGTAGAGGTGATAATAATAACGGAGAACATTCCGATCAGGGCTACTAATGCCAGAGAATGCAATGCCGGATGTTTGGCGAATATCAAAGATCCGATGGAAAGAATTGTTGTGAAAACAGCAAGAATAATAGAAATTCTGTACGTAGGTAATTCATTCTTTCCGGTAGTATGCTCTTTTTGCATAGCTTGTGTCAGGAAGATGCTGAAGTCATCTCCCACTCCAAATACCAATGTACACACTACAGTACTGAAAATATTTAATTCCAATCCCAGAAAATAAAGGATTCCGGCTGTAACAACTCCCGTTAAAACAATCGGGAACATGGTGAGAACTGTTAATTCAAAATTCCTGAAGAAAACGATGATCGTTAAAATAATGGCAAGAAGAGAATAACTGATAAGTGTATTGAAGTCCCTTTTCAGCAAACCAAGGAAATTTTCATTCATCTGCTGCCGGTCTATAGCAATGGCATCATGCTGTTTCTCAATATCTTTGATGAAAGTGTCTCTTTTGTTTTCGTCTACTTTTACTACATTGGAAACGGTGTAGAAACCATTTTCGCTGCTCATGAATTCTGAAATCTGAAGCGCTTTCACTTGTTGATAATCCTTCAGGCTCAATGCAGAATAATTTTTACGCAAAGCTTCATCAAAACTGTCAAACGCGGAACTGTTGAAGCCGAATTTATTCCCGTTACTGATCAGTTCGGAAATGGCTAGGCTTTTCTTCTGGTCATTCCAGAAACGGTTCCACTGGTCAATTTTTTTCTGCTGATCCTTTTCTGAAAGAACAACGCTTCCGATAGAATTATAGCTTAAGATCTTCCCTTCTTTTTTCTCTTTGTCCAGGAAACTGCTCAATTCGGAATTTCTGGACAGTGCTTCTTCTTCAGAATTTCCATAAGAAATAGTATAGATTGATTTTGAGGTAATATCAGAAAGTTTCTGCAGTTTTGCCTCACTGATTTTTAATTCTTTCGGAATATAATTCAGATCCCCGATATCTTCATTGAAACCTACATGTCTGAATCCAAACAGGCAGGCAAGAATAATAATGGAACACCCAATAATCAAAGGCTTATTTTTTTCGTACGGATAAGAGCCGATCTTGTCAATGAAATTTGTGTTCAGGTGTTCTCCCTTTTCTTTTGGTTTATAAAGTTGAGGAACAATAATCAATGCTGTGATTGAAGAAAGAATCACAGTAATGGCAGCAAAAAGACCTAAGTCCTTTAATGCTTCAGAACGAACAAAAACGAGACACAAAAAGGAAACGGCTGTTGTTGCACTGCTTAATATAACAGGCTGCGTGATTTCCTTGTAAAGCTCCTCAATATTGTTGTTATGCTTATAATGGGTAAGGATGTGCAGGGCATAATCAATCGTAATACCAATAAGAATCGCTCCTACACTGAGTGAAATAGCTGAAATCTTATCTTTAATAAAATAAAGGATTAAGAGAGCGAGCAGTACTGAAAATACGGTGGGTAGAAATACAATGACGGGAGTGAAAATATTTCTGAAATAATAGATCAGAAGGATTAAAAGAACCGTCATGGAAATGGCCACCGTGTTCTGAATATCTTTTTTGATCTGCTTTGCGTTGGCTACAGCAATTACCGGAGAACCGAAATAGCTGATCTCTGTTTTTCCTTTGAATTGTTTGTTAATACCATCTTTGATGGTGTTGAGCTGATCCACAAATGCCTCATTGGCTTTCGTATCATTGCTTTTGTTTTTAGGATCAATGAAAAGCAAAAGATTTTTCCCGTCTTTGGTAACAATATAGCTGTCTTCGAGTTTGAAGTCTTTGCTGATGTTTAAAGCATTTAATTTTTTGATTCCCAGAAAAGTAAGTCCCAGAGGGTCTTTTTTAATAAATTCTTTGGTCACAAGGCTTGTTGGAGAAACCAGCGAGATGTAATTATTTTCTACCTGTTTTGCAATAGTGTCTTTCTGCAGTTTCTGATCAATTTCCTTATAGTCATTCTCATTAAGGAATAAATGGAGATTCTGATGAACGAAATCAAAGGTTTCAGAAATTTCATTATCGTTCACTTTACCCTGAACAGAACCAATATATTTCTGTAAGGGCTCAATTTTTTTCAGGAAAGTATCTGCCGTTTCAGAAAGCTGGAAGCTGTCTTCGCCGGATCTGTTCTCGATAATAACAATAATCTTATCCGAAAAATTAAGCTGTTTAAGAACTTTTGCAGTAAGATCCGACTTTTCATTTTTGGGTATAATCTGATTGATGTCTTCCTCAAAATTGATCTTCGACGCAAAGAAAATGCATAAAGCGGCAATTCCAAGAGCTGTCAGTACAGATAGAATTTTATTTTTGGAAATCAGATAATATAAAAATATAAAAAGGCGATGCATTGCATTTAAATCAAGTCTGCAAATTTAATTTTTTAAGTATTAGTTCAAAATAGTTAGCGATAAGTTTTAACTGAAAATCAATAAAATATTCTAGGAAGAATGAAAAAATATTCTACTTTTGCAAAAGTTCCCTTTTGAAAAAATGTATTTTAAACCACCATTATTATTAAAAAAATAAGAATCTGTTTTAGATATGTTGAAAAGAAATGATGAAAAAATAAACGGATTTCTATTTGTAATAGTACTTCCGCTTCTGTTGTTTGCCATGTCTTATTATGGATTTGAATCATCCTACACAAGACTGAAAACATCAGAGAGAACCCCTGATTTTTTATTTTCCTCCGTATATGCTTACAGAGTGATTCCCAATTATCTGAGTGTTCAGGTGACGGATTTGATGTATAATCTGATCAATGGTCCGCTTTCTTTCTTCAAAGATTTTTTGTCCAAAAACGGAACTCCTTTTTATCATGGGCTTTTTCTTATGAACAGCGTGTTCTTTGTTTTGTGTTCTTTGATTTTGAATGCTGTTTTCCGGATGAAATCTACAGGGCTTCTTTTGAATGTTAATGCAAGAAGGATTATTCATCTCTTATGTGTATTTTTCATTGTGATCACACAGTATGCGCCGACAAATTGTGATACCATCGCGCTCTTTTGTTATCTGTCAGGTGTATTTCTGACTCTGAAATATCTGGAAACCAGAAAAAATGTTTTCTTCTTTACCCTCATTGGACTTATCGGGATCTCTACTTTAGTAAGAGAAACAGCATGTCTGAATATAGCTTTTTTTGCAGCCGTATTTTTCAATATTGATGAGCTGAAGAAAGGAAATTATGAGGTAATCTGGAAAATTATACCGCTGGTTGCTGCTTTCCTTATTCCCTATCTGGGATTAAGAGCTATACTTGTTCAGGATGAAACGACTTTTGTGGAAGGCTTTTATATCAACAGAAACTTTTCCAGCCCTTTCAATCTTGCAGGACTGGTCTTTGCATTAATTGTGATTTATTTTATATATGGCCTTTGTACAGAGGAAAACAAGAGTGTTTTTGGAAAATATTTTTTCTTTTCCATTCCTTATCTTCTTATGATTACTTTAGTAGGGCTTTTCTGGGAAGTGAGGCTTTTCCTGCCTTTAATTCTGACCGGACTCATCACAGCATATCATCAGTTTAAAAAAACATCAGAAAGTTAGCATGAGTTTACTACATCCATATTATATAATTGCCATCGTCTATATGCTGTTCTTCAGTGTTCAGGAGGTGTATGGAAAGAAGGTTGATAAAAAGTGGTTCTGGTTCCTTGCTGTTTACTTTATTATTATTGTTGGTTTCAGAGACAGTGTAGGCCCGGATTACGGAAGTTATAAAGGAATCTATATTTACTCCGATACCAAAAGCTATTACAGTATCTTTATGAAGATGCTCCATATGGAAGGACCGGAAACGCTGGACGTGGAATGGCTGTATACTTTGATTAATAAGATCCTTCTCAATTTTTTTGATGCACCTTTTTATATGGTAACATTGGTTATTGCTATTTTTGCGATGATCTTTAAAGTAGAATATACTGAGGATAATACTTTTTATCCCTTTACTTTTACCCTTTTCATGTTTATTCCCAATTTCTTTATCGGGGAAAGTGGGCAGATCAGACAAAACCTCGGGACTTTTATCGTGTATTTTGCAATACGGTATATTAAAGAGCGGAAACTCTGGCATTACCTGTTTTTTATATTCATAGGGTCGGGTATACACAGTGTTTGTTACTTATTCCTGCCGATGTATTGGCTGGCCCGCGTTCCGTTAAACAAAACGGTAATGCTGATTATGATTATCGGTTCTGTTTTTCTGTCCCCATTTGAAATATATAGAAGTTTCGGTGGTTTCTTAGATGGGATGGCCTCTAATAGTACACTTGTTGAAGGGTTTAATGGATATATGGATGAAACGGTACAACGACTTAATGGTGGTATCGGAATTCCAGAGGTGATGATGGCAATCCTTACTTTCTTCCTTTTCGTTTTTGATAATAAAATGAAAGAACTTTATCCTTACTATGAATACCATAGAAACTATGCTGTAATCGGGATATGCCTTTATTTTATTTTCAGAAATAACCCTATCTTCTCTTCCAGGCTGGCAGGAGCGTTTATCGGATTCTCATACATTATTATTCCGAATGCCATGTATGTGGTTTCAGGAAGAGTTAAGAATATGATCTATGCATTTATAATCGCACTGGTCGTCTTCAATTTTGTTGTCTTTTCTATATTTAATAATATCACGGCCGGGCGATTTTCGATTGACCGGTATCAAAACCATATTCTTCCTTAGAATTTTGAATCTTAAAATATAAAGACAGCTTAGGGCTGTCTTTTTTTATGTAAATACCTTGTTGGTTTTTATACTGTTTATCGCGTTTTATTTTATATTATTAATAACATAATTCAAATATGTGTGTTTTTATTTGTATAATAAATCACTTTTAATAGAAATGGGCTTAATAATTGTATTCTGCTAAAGACACTAAAACCTAAGGTATGAAAAGATTAGCTGGAAAATTAGCGGCAGTCATATGCCTGATATTATTTGGAATCACTTCCAAAGGTAATATAGGAGGGAATCTTCCCTCGATTGGACATGTAAAAGCAATATGGCTTAGTGAGAATACAGACTCATTGAAACCGGTTCATGAGCCGATGAGATTATTGCTTCCAGACTGGAAAAAAGCACCTAACAGTTACATTTTTGATCCCACTCAGAACAGCGGAGGATTGCTGGTTCCCGTAAAAAAAGCTTATGCGATGTGGGAGGGTGGCGGATATCTTAACGGGAGCGGTATCCCGGCAGGAACGGTAACTGCGGATGTTTTATGGGAAGATGTTCACGGACTTATAAAATCCGGAGTGAATTACGCTCTTGAAATAATAGGAACAGGGCAGGATGCTAAGATTAAAGTGCCTGTCAATAAGACAAAAAAAGGAAATGCTGTGGTTGTTTTCAGGGTAGACGGTGAGATTTATTGGAGCTGGCATATCTGGGTAACGGATGATCCCACCAATGGAGTTTCCTATAAAAGTTTCAGCAACATAAAAAGAATGAGATCGGACGGAACAACGGAAATTATTCCGGATTCCGACTGGAAATGGATGGACAGAAATCTGGGAGCAATCACAAATTCTATCACGGCATCAGACTGGAATCGGAGTAACGGACTTCTTTATCAATGGGGTCGAAAAGATCCAATTCCACCCCTGGTTACAAGAGGAAATGATTTTTATGAAGCTTCTGGATCGATAGGCAGAGTAAGACATAGAGGAGCCAAAAATATGACCAATGCTGTGAGTATTGATGATCTCAGAAAATTTGTTCTGCTTTCCGCTGCGGAGGTTACCAATAATATAAGGCTTTCTGTAAAAAATCCTATGAGCCTTATTTATGTCAATAAAGATGATAACTCAGGACAGGCTTATTATAACAATAACCTCAATCTTCCGGTCAACTGGTTTGGAAAATCTACAACATTGCCCAGTAACAGACTTTCGGAACTCAATCTTTGGTCTGATAATGCACAGGGGAAAATTGAAACCGTTTACAATACCAATGATAAAACAAAACCTTATAGAGATAAATCTCCTTATGATCCTTGTCCCAATGGATGGCGTATCCCTTCAATGCTGGTGGCAAATCTGGCTTCTCCCTCTTATGTGGATGATATCAGAATAGACTTTTCGCCTTTTGGGGTAAGAACCAGTATGGCAAAAAATGTTTTTGAGACCAATAAATATTATATCATAAAGCCTACTGATACAGGAGTTCCTTCCTTTATGACAGGATTCAGAATTTACCCTAATCTTGGCTTTGATCTTTCGGCAGTCGGCGGATTTAATATGGGGATCTTTCCCGGAAACGGGCAGCTTATCAGAGGAGCTCATTCAGGGCAGTATAGTGATCAGCATCATATTGCATTGTGGACTGCTACTTTAGCCCGGTTGTTTGATACTTCTCCTGCTGTTACTGTAAGGGGGCTTTCTATGATTCCGGATAAAACACAGCCTGATATTCCGGACCCTAATTATCCCAATATTAAAGGACGGTATTATTATTTTCCTATGGCCGGAATGTATACTTCAGATGCAAACGGCTGCAGATGTATAAAAGATCCGCTCTACACCATTAACGATTATGATTTTCCAACAGAATATCTGCCCGCAGTTACAGAATATAACGAAGGTTTGAACAATCCGAATACCTACCAGGTTGTTAAAAGCGAAACAGGTACTACTATTGAAATTCCGGTCAGTAAAGCATTCTCTGTGCAAAGCCAATTGCTGGATAATATTGAGATATTAAACCCTTCCAATTTTAATAATTTAAAAACTAATGTTCTCTGGACGACCAATACAGCTTTAATCAGCAGGGTCTTAATAGTGAATCCTTCGCCTTTATCACTACAGGATATCAGCAATTCTAAAATATCTGTAGAAATTGCTCCCAATGAAAGTGGAAATGCTGTAGTTACATTGCATAACGGCAGTGCATCTTCACCGGTATATTGGAGCTGGCATATCTGGGTTACGGATTCTCCTGTGGGATCTTATTCTTACACTACAGAAATTCCTGCAGCAGTTACAAATTATGTGAATTATGTCAACAAAGCTGATGTTCCATTACAAACCGTTTTTATGGATCGTAATCTGGGGGCAACAGATGCTTTTCCCAATGTTGCCAATCCTCAGGCTCCAACTGCTGATGAACTGTTAAAAATCCGTGCCTCTACAGGAATGCACTATCAGTGGGGAAGGAAAGACCCTATCCCCCCATTCCAGTATGCAGATAACAGGAGTTTTTATAATGTATTTCTGGGAACTCCTGCTCCCAAGGGAGCAGTTTCGTACAGTACGCTTGATCAGTCTGACTATAATAATCTTTCAGGAAACTATATTGTACCTTACAGTACTTATGCCTCACTGTCAAATGTACAGGTAACCGATAAACCGTCAGAAAAAATCTCCAAGATCATATCCTATTCTGTGAAGAATCCTCTGGTATATATGATTCCAAGTACTTTTGCTCCTTACAACAGTACAACACCCAATTATACCAACGGTACAGACTGGCTGGCACAGGAACCCAATTTAGCTCCTGACAGATGGGGAAGAGGGGGTAAAAAATCACCTTTTGATCCTTGTCCTGAAGGTTGGAGAATTCCGGACCTTACAAATGTCGCGTTGGTTTCCGGAGCAGATTTCGGACAGACACCATGGTACAAAAAAGATAAGAATATAGCAACCTCATACAGTATTGCCACAGATTATTCAGGTATAAGAGTAAGAAATTCTGCCAATGCTACAGTAGGATATATCTTTAATAATCCGGCATATTCCATAGGAAATTATCCTGATTCCGGATCAAGAGGATTCAGAAGTGTGATGGCTAATCAAAGTGCTCAGGGAACATTTAATATGCTAAACTTTCAGTATCCTGCTGTATGGACGGCTGCTTTAAATTCAAATTATATCGGAAGATCTATTAATCTGTTGTTTGATGCAGCTTCTACCACTAACAGAATGATTGTCTTTCATGACAATAATGACCCCTACTTCGGAACAGGATGCCGATGTGTGAAAATAAAATATGATGCTAATGGTAATGAAGAGGGTCCTGCATCAGGAATTTCAGTTATACCCAATAGCTATAAATTGATTAAAGAAAATGCAAAATCTACGGTGATTAATAACAAGATCTCACTCTATCCGAGTCCTTTTTCTAATATTCTTTACATCAGGGCTGCAGAAAATAAAGAGTACAAATTTGAGATTTTTAATATGCTGGGACAACTTGTAAGGTCTGGGCATTTTATCAATAATCAGACAGATCTTTCATCTTTAAACGCAGGAGTGTATTTAATAAGAATAAATAATTCTGAAGCGAATGTAAAAATTGTAAAACAATAAATAAAATAAGATACTAAAAAGCAGAATAAGACTTCTTGTTCTGCTTTTGTATGAGCCGGCATATTTCTTACATCTATTATGGCTGATGAAAAATTCTATATCAATGAATGCTGATTGTTGTATAACAGTCTAAAACCTATACTACAAAGGATTTGTTTATTCAAAAAATGAGTATTGAAAGAGAGTATAAAGCGCCCTGATTATTAAATTAAACCCTTTTAACAAAAAGTATATAATAAAAAAGCTTTACTTTTGCAAAAATTTTTAGTTAGAATGTCGAAAAATTTAGTAATCGTAGAGTCCCCGGCAAAAGCAAAAACTATTCAAAAATATCTAGGAAAGGATTTTGAAGTGAAATCCAGTTTCGGACATATCCGGGATCTTCCTAAAAAAGGAATGGGGATAGACCTTGCTACATTCAGTCCTGATTACGAAGTTTCAGCAGACAAAAAGAAACTGGTAACCGAATTAAAGGCTGCCGTAAAGAAAGCCGATATGGTATGGCTCGCTTCCGATGAGGACCGCGAAGGAGAAGCTATTGCATGGCATCTTGCGGATGAATTGAAGCTGAAGCCTGAAAACAGAAAAAGAATTGTTTTCCACGAGATTACCAAAAACGCCATTCTAAAAGCAATCGACAACCCAAGAGATATTGATCAGAACTTAGTAAATGCCCAGCAGGCAAGAAGAGTGCTGGACAGAATCGTAGGTTTTGAAATGTCTCCCGTATTATGGAAAAAAGTAAAACCGGGACTGTCTGCAGGTAGAGTACAATCTGTAGCAGTGAGGTTAATTGTTGAAAGAGAAAAAGAGATCCGTGAATTTACGCCAAAAGCAAGCTTTAAGCTGGACGGAATCTTTTTAAATAAAACAGAGCAGGAAATTGCTGCTAAGCTTAAAAAAGATTTTGAAAAGGAAGAAGAGGCTGAAAAATTCCTGGAACAGGCTAAAACTGCAGAATTTAAAGTTCTCAATGTTGAAACAAGACCAGGTACACGTTCCGCTTCAGCTCCGTTTACAACTTCCACTTTACAGCAGGAAGCTTCGTCAAGACTTGGATATAATGTGACCAATACCATGCGTCTGGCACAGAGATTATATGAAGAAGGGTTTATTACCTATATGAGAACAGACTCCGTAAATCTATCCCAGGAAGCTATTGAAGGAGCTAAGAAGCAGATAATCTCAGAATACGGTGCGGAATATTCTTCTCCAAGAAACTATACCACAAAATCAGCTTCAGCACAGGAAGCCCACGAAGCGATCCGACCTACGGATTTTGGAGTGAAAAGCATAGGAGATGCACAGCTGAACAAACTCTATCAATTAATATACAGAAGAACACTTGCTTCTCAGATGGCTAATGCCAAAATTGAAAAGACAGTGATCGAAATAGGAAATACATCATTACCGCATCATTTTGAGGCACAAGGAGAAGTTATCATCTTCGACGGTTTCCTGAAAGCCTACGGAATTGTAAAAACAGAGGACGATGATGATGAAAACAACGATAAGCTGCTGCCAAAAGTAAGCGTGGGAGAAGTTTTGAGCTATAAAACCATTACTGCTACTGAGAAGTTCACAAGACCAAGTGCAAGATATACTGAAGCCGGGTTGGTGAGAAAACTTGAAGAATTAGGGATTGGTAGACCTTCTACTTATGCGCCTACCATTCAGACTATTCAGAACAGAGAGTATGTGGATAAAAGAGAAATAGAACCACACACCCGTGAAGTGATCAAAATGTCTCTGACAAAAGATAAGATCAAAAAAGTAGTTCTTGAGGAGAAGTTTGGCGGTGATAAAAATAAATTCGTTCCTACAGATATTGGTGAAGTTGTTAATGACTTCCTTACAGATAACTTCAGGGAAATCCTTGATTACGGTTTCACGGCACGAGTTGAAGAAAGCTTTGACGAAATTGCAAGTGGTGATCAGAAGTGGAAAGAAATGATGACGAATTTCTACTCAAAATTCCACCCGAGAATTGAAGATGTAGAAGAAAATGCAGATCGTGCAACAGGAGACAGACTTTTAGGAGTAGATCCTAAGACCGGTAAAAATGTACATGCAAGAATCGGAAGATTCGGAGCGATGATTCAGATCGGAGAAACGGATGATGAGGAAAAACCAATCTTTGCTTCATTAATGACAGGGCAGAATATTGCAACCATTACTTTTGAAGAAGCGCTGGAACTGTTTAAACTGCCGTTTGACTTAAGCGAAGTTGACGGACAGCCGGTTTCTGTAGGAGTAGGAAGATTCGGGCCTTATGTGAAATGGGGAGAAACGTATATCAGTATTCCGAAAGGTGAAGATCCGCTTTCTGTAGATCAGAAACGTGCAGAGGAAATTATCAATGAAAAGAAAATTGCTGATGCTCCAATTGCTACGTATAAAGGAGAACCGGTAACCAAAGGATCAGGAAGATTCGGACCATTTATCAAGTACAAAGATATCTTTGTAAATGTTCCCAAGAGATATGATTTCGAAAACCTTTCGCAAAGCGATATCAATGAGCTGATTGATGCTAAATTGGAAAAAGAAGCCAACCGATATATCCAGCAGTGGGAAAAAGAAAAAATTTCCATTGAAAACGGAAGATGGGGGCCATTCATCAAGTTTGGAAAAGCCATGTTCAAAATTCCGAAAAAAGCTGACGATACAAAATATGAAGCTGAGGAACTGAAAGAACTTTCTCTTGATGAGGTTAAAAAGTGGATTACAGATCAGGATCCAAAAGCTTTTGCAGAAAAGAAAAAACCTGCAGCTAAAAAAGCAGCTACAGCTAAGAAGACTACCACAACAGCGAAAAAAACTGCAGCTAAGAAACCTGCAGCGAAAAAATAAATAATCCTTAAGGTTACAATACAAGCCGTCAACACCTGTTGACGGCTTTTTTTATGAACAAAGAGAAACATGTCTTCTCAGTTTCTATGTTTTTTGTATGTTTGTTACATCAAGCAATTAATCAATTATTACACTTTAAATTAAAATATGGATTTCGAAGACTTTATCATTTCACCAAGAAATTTTAAAACTGAAAGCTGGCAGATAGGAAATCGGATTACAAAAGATATCAGAGAAGACAGTATTGTTCTTTTGTTTGTATCAGACTACAGAGGGGCGGGCGGCGATGCGGAAGTGCAGGACTTTACGGCGGTAAGAAAAGAATTTTACAAGCTTTCACAGATGGATTTCGAAATTCCTGTTGTAGACCTTGGTGATCTGGTATCTGGGAAATCTGTTCAGGATACTCACTATATTTTACAGGAAGTCCTGTCGGCATGTCATTATAAAAGAGCTATTCCGGTAATTATCGGGGGCTCCAATGACTTTGCTTTCTCATTATTTTCAGCATTGAATTTCCATAAGAAAAGCATCAACTATACCCAGATCAGTAATATTATTTCCCTTCAGCAAGGTGAAACCATCAATGAAAATACTTTTTTGAGCAAAATTTTCGGAGCCAAAAATTTCTCCATTAAAAACTACCATCATCTGGGCTACCAGAAGCATTTGAATGAATTGGATTCTGTAAGGCTGATCAAAGAAGTAGAATTTGATATTATCCGGCTGGCTGAAATGATGAATTCTACAGAAAAAACAGAACCGTTCTTCAGAAAAGCAGATCTGGTGACCGTAAACTGTGATGCTATTGAAAGCTTTAGTGAGCCCTTTTCAATGAATCCACAGGTAAATGGTTTGAACAGAAGAGAGATCTGTGCCTATATGAAGGAAATCGGATTGAGTGAAAACCTGAAATCTGTCGGAATTTTTAATTATAATATTTATTCTGAAAACCAGTTGAACCATCAGCTCTTAGCACAGATGCTGTGGTACCTGATCGAAGGAATCAATATCCAGCATTCCCATCCGAAAGAAAGGCATTATGAGCTGTTCTACGTTTTGATAGATGACAGACAATATGCATTCAGACGTGATACTTTCAGTAATTTGTGGTATTTTGGTGATGATGAAAATATAGAAAACTGTATTCCCTGCTCCAGAAAAGATTTTGATGAAGCTAAAAAGGGCTGGCTGAATGCAAGACTGACGAAAATTTAATGTATGACAAATGTTCCCTCAAGAGTATCCATTATTGTTCCCGTTTATAATGTCGAAAACTATTTGGCAAAATGCCTCGATTCTCTGGTAAAGCAGAGCCTTTCTAATATCGAGATTATTGTAGTAAACGACGGAAGCAAAGATAACTCTGAAAAAATAATTAAAGAATTTGCACAAAGATATCCTGATAAAATAAAAGCCTTTACCAAAGAAAACGGTGGACTGAGTGATGCCCGTAATTTTGGAATCGACAGGGCTGCCGGAGATTATATAGGTTTTGTAGACAGTGATGATTATGTTACTGAAAACATGTTTGAAGAAATGTTTCTTTTAGCGGAAAAGCATCATGCAAAAATGGTCATCTGTAATATTCAGAAAGTGGATGAGAACGGAAAAATTGTACAAAAATTGACACAGCTTCCCGATATGCCGGAGAAAATAGCCCTTGAACATAACTTTTCTGTATTTTCTGATATCAGCTATTTTGCATGCAATAAGCTGTTCAAAAAAGAACTTTTTAATCAGAAAAGATTTAAAAAAGGAGTTCACTTTGAAGATATTCAGCTGATTCCTCAGCTTTTGCTGGAATGTGAAACCATTGCGCAGACTCAGAATTTTCATTATCAGTATCTTGAACGTACTGATTCTATTACAAAAACCCACACAGAAAAAGGGCTTGATATGTTAAAGGCAGTTTCTGATGTAGAGCAGGTATTCGGTAAATCTTCCTATTCCAATAAAAGCAAGGAATTGAAAAATTTCCAGATTTTTGAGGGAGTTTACTCGTTTTTGGCCTACCTGGCGTATGTGAAAAAAGACGAAATATTTTACAGTATGTCTGATCAGTTAGACCTTTTTATGAAGGAAAGACAAATAAAAATTCAAGATATATTGAAGTATAGTCGTTTTGGTAAGAATTATCTTTTATCTTTGCCTTTGAAGAAAAAGATTTTTTATCTGTTGTTTTTTGGAGGACAAAAAAAATTGATAAGAAAGTTGATTTAGTAAACACAAATGTAAGTACTATTGTTTCGGTCAATAGAAAATGATAATAAAGTTCCTGTTATGATTTTTTATTTTGGAGATACAAGTGCTGAATTAGAAAAGAATGAAAAACTTTGAATTGTTCTTAAGCGGATCGGGGATACCTATTTTCTATATAAAAATAGGATTAGGCTTCGTATTCTCCTTTTTAATTACATTTTTCTCTATTCCTACCATTGTCAAGATTTCAAGAAGAAAGAATCTGATGGATGAGCCTGGAATAAGAAGCTCGCATCTTAGAGAAATTCCCAATCTTGGTGGAATCGCCATCTTTTATTCAATAGGAATCTGTGCCTCTATTTTTGCCTATGAATTGTTTGATCTCTACAAATTTTTATTTGCTTCATTAATTATCCTGCTCTATGTGGGGGTAATGGACGATATTGTTGTAATGAGAGCTTACAAAAAACTTGTTGCACAAATTGTTGTGTCTTCCCTGATTGTTATTGGTTCGGATATCAGAATAAGAAGTTTATTCGGAATCTTCGGCGTATACGAACTGGAGTATTTCGTAAGTGTGATATTCAGTATCGTAACATTTATTATTCTGATTAATGCGTTCAATCTGATTGACGGGATCGATGGGCTGGCAGGAGGTTATTCCGTTATCTGTAGTGCTTTATTTGGAATAAGCTATTACCGTCTGGGGGAATATAATTATCCGCTGGTAATACTGTCTGTTGTTATTATTGGAACTGTGCTGGCATTTTTGTATTATAATCTGTCAAACTACCGTACCCGCAAAATATTTATGGGAGATACCGGTTCTATGCTCCTTGGCTTTTTATTGGCTTTTACATCCATCTGTTTTATCGATATTTTTATAGATAAAAAACTGATCGATGTTCCCAGATATCACCTTCAGTCTGCTCCTGTAGTAGCGGTAGCTATTCTGATTCTTCCGATTGTAGATACTCTGAATGTCATTATGATCAGGCTTTACAACAAAAAGTCACCATTTGATGCTGATAAAAACCATATTCATCACAAACTGCTGAAATTGAATCTTACCCATAGGAGATCAACTTTTTATATTATTCTTTACTATCTGATGATTGTTGGAGTGGCTTATTATTTAAGACATATTAATGTCAATCTTTTATTATTGGTGATTGTTTCACTGGGTTTTTTTGGTGCATATTTGCCAGATTTACTATATCGAGTAAGAAATAACAAAAATTAACAATTAAATATTACTTTTGTAAACAATATTATATATATATGATGAAAAACTTTAAATATTTATTTTTAATATTCCCTCTTTTAGTTACCTCATGTATTACAACAAAGGATGTAAGATACTTACAACCAAGTGAGAGTCTCGTAATTAATGAAGAAGGTCTTGTTCCCTACAATATCCCTGTATACAGGATTACCAAAAATGATATCCTCAATCTTAACATTGTAACAACTCCCAAAGGAGATGCTGCACAGTTTTATTCTTCTTACAATTCCTCAGGAGGGACCGGAACCGGAGCTGTAACAAGTCCGGCCATGTCTGGCGGTGGTTCTGTAGGGGGAGGAGTTGGTACTACTTCCGGGATGAGCAGAGGAGGAAATACGAATTTCTATTTTAACGGACTCAAGGTAGATTCCAATGGTGATATCAATGTTTTTGGAATTGGCTATGTAAAAGCTGAGGGAAGAACATTAGAGGATATCAGAAAAGAAATTCAGGAAAAGGTAAATGAAAATTTCCAGGAAGGTAAATCTGAAGTAAGACTCAATACAGACGGTATCACTTATTATATTCTTGGTGATGTTGAAACTACAGGTCTTTCAGGAGAGAAAGTAGTTCATAAAAATACACTTACCATTACTGAAGCTTTAGCCATTAATGGCGGGCTAAACAGGACGATTGATAAGAAAGAGATCGTTATCCACAGAAAACTTCCGGAAGGAATCAAAATTGCCAAAATAGATCTTACCAGAGAAGATCTTATGAACTCTCCTTTCTATTATGTGCAGAATGGAGATGAAATCTATCTGAGCACAAGAGCAAAAAGCTTGAACGGATTCGGAAAAGATCCTATTCAGACTTTAACAACAGGAGTTTCGGTAATTACTACGGCATTGTCTATTTATTTACTTCTTAAAAATCTTTAGTCATGATTCCAGAAAGAGTAACCGCTGCAGAGAAGAATAATTCTCAGAAAGAAAAGTATGGGTCGTTTGCGTTATTTGATTTAGAACACTTTTTAAGAAGAGTCCTTAAAAACTGGTACTGGTTTGTATTGATGTTTTTTATCGGCTATGCCGTTGCATGGGTATACAGTAAATACTATGCACAAAATATTTATGCATCAGACTTATCATTAAGTACCTCCAGTAAAGGTTCTGAGTTCTTACCAACACAGTCTAACCAATCCATCAACTTCATCTGGGGTGATACCGGAAATCAGGATGGGCTTTATCTGAAAAAAATGCTTTTATCAAGATCACACAATGAATTTTTGGTAAAAGAACTGGATCTTTTTGTTAATTATTCTACCAAAGGACTGATAAAATCCACCTACCTGGATAAAGATGATTCACCGGTTTTTCTTCAGATTGATAAAAAACATCTTCAGCAGATTGATTATCCTATTACCCTGATCCCCAAAGGCGATGGAGCATATCAGGTAGTTTTACCAGAAGAAGGAGAATCCACTAACCTGTATAATTATGAAGTGGAAGGTTTTCAGACTATCAATCATTATAGCAGACCCGCTGATAAAATCATTAAAATCAACGAATGGTACAATGCTCCGAACCTGAGGTTCAGATTACTTAAAAATCCTGTTCCTTCTAAAATTAAGTTGGATAATATTATTGTAAACCTGAAATCGGTCAATGAAAGTGTAAACGAAATTGTTTCTACTACAGGTGTTGACTTTGATAAAGAAATCAGGTCCATTATGATTATTACTAAAAAAGGATATAATCTCAACAGCACAGTAAATTTCCTTAATAAATCTGTTGCAGAGTTACAAAAAAAGAGACTGGCTGATAAAAATGTAGTCAATAAGAATACCGATATCTTTCTAAAGGATAATCTGGATAACATCCGTAAAAAACTTGATTCAAGTGCGAGTGTGCTCAATTATTTAAAAACTTCGGAAAAACTTTATAATATTAAAGACAGAGACGAAAAATCTCTTGAAAAAATAAAAGAACTCGAGGCTAAAAAAGCAGATATCATAAGCAAAATCAATTCTCTTAACAATATAAAAAACACGCTGCAGTCTCAGAATTTTGATAAAATGATTGGAACCAATGCTGCAGGTTTTGAAGATGGAGTATTCTCAGCAACAGTTACTGAACTTAAAGCTCTGTATACCAAAAGAGCAGAAATGGCTTCTATTTACAAACCTTCATCAGAGCCTATGAGAGAAATCAACAGGCTTATTGATGAGGCAAGAATGGGATCATCGAACAGTTTAAGAGGATACTATAACAGATATTATGAGGAGATCAACAAAATTGATCGTGATATTTCAGGAGCCAACTCGGACTTAGCTTCTTACCCTGAAAAAGAAAGAAGATATCTGGATGCAGAAAGAGGATATAATATGATTGAGGCGACTTATAATAGTCTTCTGGGAAGACAGAGTGATACTAAAATGAGAATGGCGACCAATCAATCTGATATTACAGTGATTGACCCAGCCAAAAATCTGGGACAAAGACCTATTGCACCTAATGTCAAGTTAGCGAAAACTGCCATTATCTCAGGATTGCTGCTGCTTCCGTTACTTTTTATCTTTGTAGGTGAAGTATTAGATAGTAAAATCAGAAATATTAAAGAACTTTTAAGTGCAACGAAAATTCCGCTTCTTGGAGTCATTGGAAATAACAGCAATGAAAATATGCTTACCGTTCTGGAGCAGCCAAAATCATCTGTATCAGAAGCCTTCAGGGGAATAAGAGCCAATATGAGATTTCTGATGGACAATGAAGGTGAAAAGGGAAAAGTTATTTTGATTACTTCATCCATTGGAGGAGAAGGAAAAACTTATATTTCCATCAATTTAGCATCCGTAATAGGATTAAGTGATAAAAAAACAATCTTGTTAGGAATGGACCTTAGAAAACCGAAAATCTTTGGAGACTTTAAGATTGATAATAAATATGGGATCTCCAATTATCTTACAGGAGAAGTAGATATTGACAAGATAATTAACAAGACCAAGATCCCTAATCTGGATGTTGCTACTTCAGGTCCTATTCCGCCAAACCCATCTGAGCTTTTAATGAGTCAGAGAAATATCAGATTTATAGAAGAACTCAAAGAAAAATACGATTTCATTATTATAGATTCACCACCTGTAGGTCTGGTGGCAGACTCGTATGAACTGATGAAGTATTCTGATGCTAATATATATGTTGTACGCCATGAATACACAGAAAAATATATGCTGAAAATGATTACTGAAAAGTATCATAACGATGAAGTCAATAATCTGGGACTTGTCTATAATGACTATAATACCAAACAAGGCTACGGCTATGGCTATGGTTACGGCTATGGCTATGGTTATGGTTATTTCGATGAAGATAAAAATTATAAAGAGCCGTTACTGATAAGGATCAGAAATAAAGTACAGGTATTATTTAATAAAAAATAAAGCATTAAACCCTCATTTAATGGGGGTTTTTTCATATGTAAAGTATTTTCATTCTATGAAAAAAAGAATATTTTTGCCACTTTGCCGTTTACTTTATAACAAATTATGTTTTTTTGTTTATTTTTAACTAAACATTAAGATTATCATTAATATAAAAATGTTTTATATTTGCAAAAATTAAATTTTAAAATAACCATAAATCCATATTCTTTTATGAATAAAAAATTATTGTTTAGCTTCCTTGCCTTCCTTGGAGTGGTAAGTGTTAAAGCACAAAGAAACGAATTGGGAGTTCGTCTAGGTATGAGTAACCTAGTGGGAGATGTAGGAAGGACAAATTATATTTTACAGAAGCCGTTGGATTTAAGCAGAACGTCAGATTGGGGAGTCCCATTTTATGGTGGTTTATTATATAGATTTAATTTTAACCCGCATCAGACTATCAGATTGGATTTAGGATACAACCAGATCCAGTTCAGTGATAAAGCGGCAAAAGAAGATTATAGAAGAAATAGAAACTCATACGGAAAAAATAATGTGTATGAGGCGAGTTTAATGTTTGAATATAACTTTTTCCCGGTAAATAATGAGCAGATAAGCATGCTGAGCCCTTATATCTTCGGAGGTGTCGGTGCTTTGATGTTTGATGCTCCTAAAGCTACTCTTGTGAATGACTTCAGAAGAGATGCTGATGGTGTGGCACAGGCTCCGGTCAATGAATTGGATTTTACAACCACCACAGATTATTCCTTGGGCAAAAAAGTAACAATGCATATCCCTTTTGGTGTTGGTTTAAAGTATAAATTCAACCATTCCTGGGCTATATTTGCAGAAGCTACATTCAGATATACATTGACGGATCAGTTGGATCACAGCAAGATCCTTTCCAAAGATGTAAAAACTTCTTATAATGCTGATATTTTGGATCCTGCCACAGGCGGTTCATTATTACAGTCAGGAAATTATTATGCGGTTTCTAAAGAAAGAGAAGCAGAGTTTATTAAAAAGAGAAATATTGGAGATGACAGATCCAGAGACTGGATAAATACTTTCAGTTTAGGACTGACATATTCGTTCGGAAGACCTCCATGTTATTGTGAATAATATGTCGTTGATTAAAGAAAAAATAAATTCTGAGAATTTACCAAAACACGTAGCCATCATTATGGATGGTAATGGAAGATGGGCAAAATCTCGTGGCGAAGAAAGAACTTTCGGTCACAAAAATGCCATTAATGCAGTAAGAAATGCTATTAATGCTTGTAATGAGATTAATATTCCTTACTTAACATTGTATACATTCTCTTCAGAGAATTGGAATCGTCCAAGCGAAGAAGTGAATACCCTTATGAATCTGTTGGTAGAAACCTTACTGCTGGAAGCAGAAGAGATTTTCAGCAAAGGATTGAGAATGCATGTTATAGGGAATCTTGATAAGTTGCCTGCATTAGTAAGAGAGCAGTTGGAACGTGTGGTAGAACTCACAAAAGAAAACACAAAAGGAAACCTTGTATTGGCTATTAGCTATGGCTCACAAAATGAAATACTGGAAGCCGTAAAAAACATAAGTTCTGATGTAAAAGAAGGAAAAGTAGAGATAGAAAATATAAACGAAAGTTTATTTGAAAATTATCTTTATACAAAAGATTTTCCTCCTGTAGATTTACTGATCAGAACCAGCGGCGAAATAAGAATAAGCAATTTCCTGCTTTGGCAGATTGCTTATGCTGAATTACAGTTTTTAAATGTTCTGTGGCCGGATTTCACCAAAGATATTTTCTTCCAGTGTATTGTGGATTATCAAAACAAGGAAAGAAGATATGGTTTAACCGGTGAACAGGTAAAAGGCCAATAAATTTTTAAGAAAAGAAAGACTCGATAAAATGAAGTTTAGACTATTACCCATCATTATGTTTGCTGCTTCTGCACATTTTTATGGACAAGTAACTCCACAAGACAGCACAAAAGTAAATAATGCTGTACATGCAGAAAATGAGGCAGGAACTTATACACTTAAAGACATCGTTGTAGATGGGGTAAAAAAATATACACCAGCTCAGATCTTAAGATTTACGGGCCTTACAAAAGGAGAAAGTGTAGACATTCCGGGACAGAAAATCAGCAACGCTGTAAAAAAACTTTGGGATACCCAATCTTTTTCTGAAGTGGAAGTTTATGTTCAAAGCATTGAAGGACAGACGATCGTTCTGAAATTTTATCTGCAGGATCTGAAAGAACTTGGAGAAGTGAAATTTACAGGAAAAGGAATCGGTAAATCTAAAAGTGAAAAACTGGCAAAGGATAACAACCTTAAACCAGGAACTAAGATCACTCAGAACTTGGTTTCAAGCCTTAAAACCAATGTCCCTAAAGACTACATCAAAAAAGGTTTTGCAGATGCCAAAATTACTATCCAGGATAAAGTAAATGCAGGAGATCCCGCGTTGGTAGACTGGACAATCAATGTAGATAAGGGTAAAAGAATTAAAATTGACCATATCGAATTTGAAGGAAACGATAATGTAACCGATAGCAAACTTAGAAATAAAGCTTTCAAAGAAACCAAACAAAAACGTTTCGGAATCGGTGGTATTTTGAAATCCTCAAAATTCATTGAAGATAAATACCAGGAAGATAAGCAAAGCCTTATCAGTTATTACAACTCCTTGGGATACAGAGACGCTAAAATCGTTTCAGATTCAGTATGGAGAAACAAAAGAAATAACTACGAAATCAATGTAAAACTTAGCGAGGGTAAAAAATATTACATCGGGGATATTACATTCACGGGTAATACCGTATACGCAACAGAATATTTACAGAGATTATTAGGATATAAGAAAGGGGATATTTACGATGCAGTAGGTTTCAACAAAAAAGTTGGGGAAGACGGAGGTAAAGAAGATGATTCAGATATTAAATCTGTTTACATGAATAACGGTTACCTTTTCTCTAATGTAACGCCGGTTGAAAAATCAGTTTCAGGAGATGCCGTAAATCTTGAAGTAAGAATTAATGAAGGAGAACAGGCTACCTGGAATAAAGTAACATGGCAGGGAAATACAACAACCCATGACCACGTAATTCTTAGAGCACTAAGAACAAAACCGGGAGAGCTATTCAAAAAAACAGAAATTAAAAGAACCTATTTCGATTTAGCGGGAATGTCATTCTTTGATCCTCAGCAGGTCGGACAGGATATCCAGCCAAACCAGGTGGATAATACTGTAGATATCAACTGGAAGCTTGTAGAAAAAGGATCTTCACAGGTTCAGTTACAGGCAGGTTACGGAGGTAACAGTTTTATCGGTACTTTAGGATTAACATTTAATAACTTCTCATTAAAGAATTTCCTTAAGTTTAAAGATTTCAAACCGGTACCTCAGGGAGACGGACAAACGTTCTCTATTCAGGTACAGGCAGGACAGTATTTCCAGAACTATGGAGTATCATTCTCAGAGCCTTGGCTATTTGGTACTAGACCAACAGCACTTTCTGTAAGTTTAAATAACTCAAGAGTAAGATACACAGATCAATATGGAGAAGCCCAGAAATTGAACATCTTCTCTGCTTCAGTAGGTCTGAACAGACTATTGAACTGGCCGGATGACTACTTCTCTCTTTATACAGGTTTACAGTTCCAGAAGTATGACTTCAAGAACTATCCATTCCAGTTTGGGGATACCACAGAAAATAACGGTACTGCCAATAACTTCAGTGTCAATTTAGGACTGAGCAGAAACTCAGCAGGTATTGACCCGATTTTCCCAACAATGGGATCCAATATTGAGCTTTCAGCAAAACTGACTCCTCCATACTCATTGTTTAAGAAGAAAGATTACTCCACAATGTCACCTATTGACAAATATAAGTGGATGGAATTCTATAAGATTAAATTCAAAGCAGATGTTTACAATGAGATCATTGGAAAACTTGTGCTAAGGTCTTCTGCTGAAATGGGATTCATGGATGGATATAACAGCCAGCTGGGAGCGCCGCCGTTTGAAAGATTCTATATGGGAGGTACAGGTCTTTTCGGAGGTCGATATGACGGTAGAGAATTGATCCCTTTAAGAGGGTATGAAAATGCCAGTACAGAAGGAGGTCAGGCCGATGATATTACTCAAAGAGGAGGAGGTACAATTTATAACAGATTTACTTTAGAATTAAGATACCCGATCTCAATGAGCCAGACTGCAAAAATCTATGCCCTGACATTCGCAGAGGGTGGTAACGTATGGAACTCATGGAGTTCTTACAGCCCATTTCAGTTGAAAAGATCAGTCGGAGTTGGTGTAAGAGTTTATATGGGAGCATTTGGATTGATCGGATTCGACTTCGCACTAGGTCTTGATAAGACATTATCAGGTGACAAGTCCGGATGGAGAAACCACTTCTTGATGAACCAAACATTATAATTATTAAATATGAAGCACTTTAAAATAATTTTCACATTCGCATTACTCTTGCTTTTCGGGTTGAACAATGCCCAGAAAATCGGAGTAGTGGATACTAATGAAATTTTAAATAAATTACCTCAGTATAAAGAAGCCGAAGCAAGATTAAATTCTCAGATCGATACCTGGGAGTCTGAACTTCAAAATCTTCAGTCTGAATATGAAAGAAAAAAAGCTGCTTTTGAAAGTGAAAAAGTTTTATTGATAGGTGATCAGCTTAAACTTAGAGAAAAAGAAGTTACAGACCTAGATAAAAATATTAAAACGACAACAAGCTTACGTTTTGGAGCGAATGGTGAAATTACAAAACTGAGAACAAATCTGGTTCAGCCTTTTCAGGATCAGATCTGGGGAGCCATCAAAACAATGTCCGAAAAAAATGGCTTGGGCATAGTTCTTGATAAAAGCAATAACATTAGTGTTATTTTCCTTCAGTCAAAATATGATTACACCGAAAAAGTATTGTCTATCTTATTAAAAGGAACAGACAAGAAGGAAAAAACAAATAGTAAAGGCAAAAAATAATAAAAGAATTAACTTTTGCTATATTTTAAAATCTAAAAACAAATTAAATTATTTATTTACCAGTTATGAAAAAATTAAGTGTATTATTTGCAGCAGTAATGATGGTTGTATCTGTAGGTATGGCAAAAGCTCAAAAAATTGCTACTTTAGATGTAATGGGAGTTCTTAACGCGATGCCGGAGAAAAAGAAAGCAGATGCTGATCTTAAAACATTCTTAGATACTAAACAAGCTGAGATCAAGAAGAAAGCTGACGCAGCTCAAACTAAATATCAGCAATACCAAACTGAAGCTCCTAAGAAAACAGCTGACGAAAACAATGCTAGAGAAGCAGAAATGAAAAAATTAGCTGAAGAAATCCAGCAAATGCAGGAAAAAGCTCAAAAAGATCTACAAGCTAAGCAAGATGTAGCTTTTGGTCCTATTGAGAAAAAACTAAACGATGCAGTAGAAAAAGTAGCTAAAGCTGGCGGATACGATTATATTATGGATGCAAACTCAACAGCATTCCTTTATAAAGGAGGACCAGACGCAACTCCAGCTGTGAAGAAAGAATTAGGAATTCAATAATTTCAGCAAATTAACAAAGATTTATAAAACCAACCGCCTCTTTTAGAGGTGGTTTTTTTATTTTTGCGGAATGGAAAAAGAAGTATCAACTACGGTCAAAGTTAGGTTTAGTGATTGTGATCCGATCGGACATTTGAATAATGTAAAATATCTTGAGTATATGTTCAATGCCAGAGAAGATCACGTGGAAACATTTTATGGATTCACTTATGAAGAATATACCAAGAAAACCGGCTGTACCTGGATTGCTATTCAGAACGAAATAGCCTATCTCAAAGAAGTAAGATATAATACACAGGTAGTGATCAGCAGCAAGACCATCGATGTACAGGATAGAACGGCAAAAGTGGAAATTCTGATGAAGAGTCTGGATGAAAAAACAATTCATGCTGTACTTTGGGTGACTGTTATTTATTTTAATGTTAAAACAAGAAAATCTGAAGTTCATCCAGAAGATATCAAAGAAATTTTTGATCAGTTTTATGTAGATCTTATCCAGAAAGACTTCCAGTCAAGGGTGAAGTTCTTAAGATCTCAGAATGCCAAGAACTCTTAACTCCATTTCTTATTGAAGGTTCCAATTTAAAATTAATAATAAACAAATGAAAAAAATAGCAGTAATAGGTAGTAACGGACAATTGGGAAACTGCATAAAAAAGATTGCCCCGGATTTTGAACATCTATATGAGTTCCTGTTTACGGACTCATCTACTTTAGATGTTACCAATGAAGAGCAGGTGAACGATTTCTTTTATGATAACAAACCTGATTATTGCATCAATGCCTCCGCATACACTGCAGTTGATCTGGCAGAAAAGGAACAAGAAAAAGCCTTTGCAGTAAATGCCGGCGGAGTAGCCCACCTTGCTCAGGCATGTGCAGATTATAAATCTGTTCTGATTCATGTTTCTACAGACTATGTTTTTGATGGAACCACAAATCTTCCATACGCTGAAGATGATTTTACCAATCCCATAGGTGTATACGGAACATCAAAAAAAGAAGGAGAGGAGCTTGCTCTGGAAATCAACCCAAAAACAATCATTATAAGAACATCTTGGCTGTATTCCGAGTTTAATAAGAACTTTGTGAAAACAATGTTGAATCTTTTCTCTCAGAAAGAAGAATTGGGAATCGTTGCTGACCAGTTTGGACAACCAACCAATGCCAACGATCTGGCAGAAGCTATTATGAGAATTATCGAAGCACCACAGAAAACCTACGGCATTTTTCACTTCTCAAACTATCCGGAGACAACCTGGTTTGAATTTGCCAAAAAAATTGCTGAATTTTCAAAATCATCAGTAAAATTAAATCCATTGACAACCGAAGAGTACCCAACTCCTGCCAAAAGACCAGTCAGAAGTACCATGTCTCTGGATAAAATAGAAGAAGTTTATAAAATAGAACCCAAACATTGGGAAAACAGTCTTGAAGAATGTGTTGAAATCCTTTCACACGAATAATATATATATGAAGAATATTACAATCCTCTTTTCCGTATTATGTATCCAGCTGTGGAGCGCACAGAATGTTTATATGACCAGAGTTGAAAAAACAAATGACAATGCAGATAAATTCTTCTACAGAAAAGATGCTGCCGCTGCAGAGGCTGTTTATTTAGGAGAAGTAGAAGTACAGGGGGTTTCAAAAGATGACGCACTCGTATTTTCCATGGTATATAAAAAAGCAAAAGAGATTGGTGCCAATACATTTGAATTAAAACCTTTCGAAAATGTTGATGGTACTCCGCAGACATTCAATGCTGCCAATTATAAAATTGCTTTATATTACACACCTAAAGAAAAATTGGCGGCTAAAAATGGGGAGATGTATATATTTGCATCTTCTGAAAAAGATCAGAAAATAAATGTTAACCGTAAAGACTATATTATTTCTCCCAGATCATTTTTAAAATTAAAAGTGGTTCCGGGAGAAATCTATACGATTTCAACCAAAAAGCTTTTAGGCTCTACAGTGAAAGTTCAGCCAAAAGCCAATGATGACAATCTTTATTTTCAGGTTTCCTCCCTGAAAGTAAAATCAGACAACTCAGGAGTGGGTGGTTTGAATCTGAAATCCGGGGATATTATTGGTCTGGAGAAATCCTACGCTGAGTTTTTGAGCGTAATATATAAGGAAATCAAACCTTAGAAACATTCTATACTAAACAATTGTAGGTTTTGGCCTATATAAATCAACAATATGAACGGGCTGAAGCCCGTTCTTTTATATAATCTTTGTATTGAGTTTTAGCTCAAATGTTTTTCCAGTCACATTTTTTACAGGCTTTATTGAAAACCTTCCCTTAACTTATTATATATGTCAATAGGGAACGGGCTAAAATCCTGAGCTTAGTCTAATGAATCCCATTTAATAAAGATACTCCCTCCATCTGAATTCAATTCAAACCTGCACCTTATTATAGATACCTTATTTGATGTTCCAAACCCCGCATCCCGCACCCCGAATCATACCTCTCTCCCCCTCAAACCCTCAAACTCTCCCACGCTCTCACCCCGATTCTCCAAACAAATGTTTAAAATTTTTCTCCCTGCCTTCCAGTCCTTTAGGAATAAATATCACTGTAATGTAAAATTTAT